>CAZZXB010000006.1:0-44619 GCA_964658025.1 uncultured Janthinobacterium sp. | reverse complement strand
GGGCGGATCGCTCGCGGCGATCGGCGCGGCCTCGATCCCCTTTCCGGCGTTCGCCGACTTTCTCGTCGGCTCGACGCAGGCGTCGCTCGTCGCGGGGGCGCCGCAGCCGAAGCCGGGCGAGTGGGTCCGACTCATCCTCGGCACGGGCGTGGCGTATCAGAAGCAGATCGGCGTCGCCACCGAGGCGACGGAGACGAACGATCTCCGGTACTTCGAAACCCAGGTCGGGCTTCCGGGCGGCGCCTGCAATCCCAATACGATGAAGCGCACGTACCTCAAGGGCGATCGCTTCGGTTCGTTACTCGTTCCGCAACCCGTGCTCGCCGACGTCGCCGATTCCGGGACGACGCTCACGCGCTGGGCCGACGTCGAGGGCGGCCAGACGCAGCCGCAAACCGATGCGACCCTCAAACTTCTCGACGTGAATTACTTGTACGACGATCGTCCCGTTCGGATCGTCTCCTCGAAAAAAGAAACGCTACGGCTCCCCGGGCCGATCGCGTATGCCGGACCGGAAGACTCGGCGCGCGGGCCGCTATCGGCGCACGAGACCACGCACGTCGTCGCCGAATTCGTCGGCAAGACCGACGCGAGGCATCGACTCTCGCGCGTCGAGATCTGGACGACGCCCGCGATCCCGTTCGGCGTCGCGAAATATCGCGCGTTCCCCAAAGACATGGAGCCGTTCGACATGCGCGTCTATTCGTACGGGACCCGCTTCAAGAGCGCGGTCTCGATGTCGCTCAAGACGATCCGCGCGATGACCCCGGACGGCACGTACACGAACGCGGGGTAACGTCGGCCGAGGAACGAGACGCCGTACGACGATTCGTGCGATGAAAGAAACTACGTTCGCATCGCTTTCTCCGATCTCGGCCTTACGAGAGATATGCCCCTCTCGCTCATCGCGCTCGCGCTCGGCGCGTTCGGAATCGGTACGACCGAATTCGTCATCGTGGGACTTCTGCCCGACGTCGCGCGCGATCTCCACGTCACGATCCCGCAAGCGGGGTATCTCGTTTCGGGATACGCGCTCGGCGTCGTCGTCGGCGCGCCGATCGTCTCGCTCGCGTGCGCGCGCATCCCGCGTAAGCCCGCGCTCCTCGGAATGATCGGCGTCTTCATCCTCGGGAACGCGCTCTGCGCGATCTCGGGAAACTACGCGGTGTTGCTCCTCGCGCGCATCGTCACCGCGTTCTGCCACGGCGCGTTTTTCGGGATCGGCTCCGTCGTCGCGGCGGGGCTCGTGCCGCAGGAGAAACGGGCGCAGGCGATCGCGCTCATGTTCGCCGGACTCACGCTCGCGAACGTGCTCGGCGTGCCGGCGGGGACCGCGCTCGGCGAAGCGTTCGGCTGGCGCTCGACGTTCGCGTCCGTCGTCGGCATCGGGCTCGCCGCGGCGCTCGCGGTCGCGCTCTGGTTGCCGGGGAAGCTTCCGATGCCGCAGGGCGACGCGCGGCGCGAGATCCGCGCGATCGGCAACACGCAAGTGTTGCTCGCGATGGCGATGAGCGTGCTCGCGTCGGCGAGTCTCTTCTGCGTTTTCACCTACATCACGCCGCTGCTCGAACACGTGACGGGCCTCTCGCCGAAGATCGTGACGGTCGTCCTGTTCGTCTTCGGCGTCGGCCTGACGATCGGGAGCTTCCTCGGGGGCCGACTCGCGGATTGGAAGCTCATGCCCGCGATGCTCGCGACCTTCTGCGTGCTCGTCGGCGTCCTCGTCGCGTTCGCGTTCACGAGTCGGAATGCGGTCGCCGCCATCGCGACCGTTTTCGTGTGGGGCGTGCTCGCCTTCGCGCTCGTGCCGCTCCTGCAGATGCGGATCGTGAACGAGGCGGCCGACGCGCCGAACATGGCGTCGACCTTGAATCAGGGCGCCTTCAACCTCGGCAACGCGTCGGGTGCGTGGATCGGCGGCCTCGCGATCGGCACGAGCGCCGATTACGCCGCACTGCCGTGGTACGGCGCCGCGATCGCCGTGCTCGCGCTCGGAACGAATCTCGTCTCGCGAGCGCTCGAGCGTCGCGCCGTCCCCGCTCCGGCCGCCCGCACGGCCTGAGCGAGCGGTCGCGACCGACCGTTCGGTTCGCAACCGAGCCGGAGTCCGCGACCCCGCAGAGAACCGCGTCCCGATGACGACCAGCGCCGTTACGACCGTGCGTCGATTGCTCGTGGCGAATCGCGGCGAGATCGCGATCCGCGTCTGTCGCGCGGCGACGGAACTCGAGATCGTCACGGTCGCGATCTACTCGCACGAAGATCGCTTCGCACTCCACCGGTTCAAAGCGGACGAGAGCTACCTCGTCGGCGCCGGGAAGTCGCCCGTCGCGGCCTATCTCGATATCGACGACATCGTTCGGATCGCGCTCGAGGCGCGCGTCGACGCGATCCATCCGGGCTACGGGTTTCTTTCGGAAAATCCCGATTTCGCCGACGCCGTGCGCGCGGCCGGCATCCTCTTCGTCGGGCCGACGTCGTCGGCGATGCGACGTCTCGGCAACAAGGTCTCCGCACGCGCGCTCGCGACCGAGGCCGACGTCGCGGTCGTCCCCGCGAGCGACGCGCTCGCCGCGGACGACGCGACGGCGCTCGAGAGCGCGCGCGCCGTCGGTTTCCCGCTCATGCTCAAGGCGAGTTGGGGCGGCGGCGGTCGCGGGATGCGCGTCGTGCGCGAGGAGTCGGCCTTCCTCGAAAATCTCGGTCTCTCGCGCCGCGAAGCGCAGTCCGCCTTCGGTAACGACGAGATCTACGCGGAGCGCTACGTCGCGCGTTCGCGACACATCGAAGTGCAGGTGCTCGGCGACTCGCACGGGACGGTCGTCCATCTCGGCGAGCGCGATTGCAGCGTCCAACGCCGGCATCAAAAGGTCGTCGAGGAAGCGCCCGCGCGCGGGCTCTCGGACGAGTTGCGCTCGACGATGCTCTCGTCCGCGCTACGGATCGCACGCGCGGTGGGATACGACAACGCGGGGACGGTCGAGTTTCTCGTCGATCTCGACGCCGAACGCGCGTACTTCATCGAGGTCAATCCGCGCATCCAAGTCGAGCATACGGTCACGGAGCAAGTCACGGGGATCGATCTCGTGAAGGCGCAGATCCGCATCGCCGCGGGCGCCGCGATCGGGACGCCGGAGAGCGACGTGCCCGCGCAGGACGACATCTCGATCCGCGGGCACGCGCTGCAGTGTCGCGTGACGACCGAAGACGCCGAGAACAACTTCACGCCGACCTACGGACAGATCTCGGTCTACCGTCCGGCGACCGGATTCGGCGTGCGCCTCGACGGCGCGGCCTACGCGGGCGCCGTCATCACGCCGTTCTACGATTCGTTACTCGAAAAGGTAACGGTGTGGGGCCGCACCTTCGACGAGACGCGCGCGCGGACGCTCCGCGCGCTCCGCGAATTCCGCGTGCGCGGCGTGGCGACCAACGTCGCGTTTCTCGAAGGCCTGCTCTCCCATCCCGATTTCGTCAACGGCGACATCACGACGCGTTTTCTCGACGACAACGCGGCCGCGCTCGACGTTCCCCAACATCGCGATCGCGCGACGCGTCTGCTCAACTTCATCGGCGAGACGATCGTCAACGGCAATCCCGAAGTCCGCGGGAAGACGGTCGCGGAGCAGCGCGTGGAGCCCGCGGTTCCGTCGGCGGACGGAAACGAGGTGCGACGCGGCACGCGCGACATGCTCCTCGCGCTCGGACCGGAAAAATTCGTCGCGTGGATGCGCGACGAGAAGCGCGTGCTCGTCACCGATACGACGATGCGCGACGCGCATCAGTCGCTGCTCGCGACCCGGGTCCGCACGCGCGATATCGTCCGCATCGCGCCCGCGTACGCGCGTCTGCTCCCCGAGCTCTTCTCGCTCGAATGTTGGGGCGGCGCGACGTTCGACGTCGCGATGCGTTTTCTCAGAGAAGATCCGTGGGCGCGGCTCGCCGAGATCCGCGAGGCGGTCCCCAACATCATGCTGCAAGCGCTCGTCCGCGGGGCGAACGGCGTGGGTTACACGAGCTATCCCGATAACGTCGTGCGCTACTTCATCGCGCGCGCGGCGGGCGCGGGGGTCGACGTGTTCCGCGTGTTCGACTCGCTCAACTGGGTCGAGAACATGCGCGTGACGATCGATGCGGTGCTCGAGAGCGGGACGCTCTGCGAGGCGGCGATGTGCTACACGGGCGACATCCTCGACCCCGCACGCCCGAAATACGATCTCGCCTACTACGTCGCGCTGGCGAAAGAACTCGAGGCCACGGGCGCGCACATCCTGGGCATCAAGGACATGGGCGGTCTGCTCAAACCGGAAGCCGCGAAGCGACTCATCACGGCGCTCAAAAACGAGATCGGGTTACCGATCCATTTCCACACCCACGATACGAGCGGTAACAGCGGCGCGAGCGTGATCGCGGCGATCGACGCCGGGGTCGATGCGGTCGACGCCGCGATCGATTCGATGAGCGGGCTCACGTCCCAACCCAATCTCGGCACGATCGCCGCCGCCGTCCGTCACTCGGCGCGCGATACGGGTTTGCGCGCGGAGGCGATCGACGAGATCTCGCGTTATTGGGAATCGACGCGCCGCTTCTACCGCGGGTTCGAGAGCGACATGCGCGCCGGCTCGTCCGACGTCTACTTGCACGAGATGCCGGGCGGCCAATACACGAACTTGCGCGAGCAGGCGGCGTCGATGGGACTCGGCGAGCGCTGGCCCGAGGTGACGAAAACCTTCGCCGAGGTCAATCGGATGTTCGGCGATATCGTGAAGGTCACGCCCACGTCGAAAGTCGTCGGCGACATGGCGCTCTTCATGGTCTCGGGCGATCTCACGCGCGCGATGGTCGAGGATCCCGAGCACGAGATCGCCTTCCCGCAATCGGTCGTCGAGTTCTTCGAAGGCTATCTCGGGCAACCGCCCGGCGGTTTTCCCGAAGCGTTACAACGCAAGGTGCTCGCCGGTCGCAAACCGCTCACGGAGCGGCCGGGCGCGACGATCCCGCCGGCCGATCTTCCGGCGATGCGCGCGGAAGCGGAGAAGCTCGTCGACCGCGCGATCGACGACGACGAGTTCGCGTCGTACCTCATGTACCCGAGCGTGTTCGTCGAGTTCGCCGAGCATCAGGCGCGGTTCGGACGCGTCGCCGCGCTTCCGACGCCCGTGTTCTTCTACGGGATGGACGTGATGCGCGAGGTCGATATCGAACTCGAGCGCGGGAAGACGCTCGCGGTCCGTTACGCCGCGCTCGGTGAGGCCGACGCCGAGGGCAACCGCGTCGTGTATTTCGAGCTCAACGGTCAGGCGCGACCCGTCGTCGTGAAGGACGCGCGACTCGGCGACAAGACGGCGCAGACGCGGAAAGCCGAAAGCGGGAACGCGCTCGAGATCGGCGCGCCGATGCCGGGTCAGATCGTGAAGGTCAACGTCTCCGAGGGACTCTCGGTCCACAAGGGCGATCCGATCCTCACGATCGAGGCGATGAAGATGCAGACGGTCGTCAACGCGTCGACCGACGGTATCGTCGAATCGCTCCACACCCGCGTCGGCGCGCGCGTCGCCGCGGGCGATCTGCTCGTGGCGTTCGCGGCTCCCGCTTAGCGCGAACCGATCCGCGCCGCGACCTGCGCGTCCGTTTTCCGCGCGGAGTCGGCGAGGACGGCCGCATCGATCGTCGGATCGGGCGGAAAGAGCCGGAGCGCCGCGACGCGCAGGATGCCGGCGAGCGGAATCGAGAGCAACGCGCCGAGGATCCCGAAGGCTTCGCTGCCGAGCAGTAACGCGACGAACACGACGAGCGGCGTCACGCCGACGGATTTCGAGACGACGAGCGGGACGAGCACGTTCTGTTGCACGGCGAGGATGATGCCGAACAAGACGACCACGACGATCGATTTCACGAGCCCGACGGTGAGGAGCGAGATCGCGAGCACCGGGATCACGGCGGCGATCGGGCCGACCAGCGGCACGATGCTGATCACGCCCGCGAGCAGGCCGAGTAAGATCGCGTAGGGCACGCCGACCGCCGCGAGCACGACCGAGCCGACGGCCGCGATGCCGAGGGCGATCGCGACCTGTCCGCGGACGAATCCGCCGACGACGACGTCGACGTCGCGCATGAACGATACCGCACCCGTCCGCTGCGCGCGCGGGACGAGGCGCAGTCCGAAATGGGCGATCTGCGGGAGATCGCCGACGATCAATAACGTGAGGCCCAGGACGAGCGCGATATCGACGAGGACGGTCGTCGTTCCGGTCACGAGCACGACCGCGTTCGAACCGACGGCGGCGGCGGCACCACCGGCGAGTTGGCCGGCTTTCCCGGCGTTCTTCGCGATCTGATCGCGGACGCCCGACGGGAGGTGCTGGAGCAACGGGAGATCCGTCGGGTTCGCGATCTCGCGCTGGACGTTCGCGACGATGTGCGGAAAGTTTTGCGTGAGGTCTTGCGTCTGCGCGGCGATCGCGGGTGCGAGCCACGCGATCGCCAGGAGCGCGAACACCGCGAGGACGGCGTAGACGACGATGCCCGCGATCGCGACGGGGACGCCGCGTCGCACGAGGAGCGCGATCGGCGGATACACGACGTACGCGAAGAGCACCGCGAAGATCGCGATGACGAGCGTGTTGTGGACGTGCGCGAAGACGGCCGAGATCATCCATACGAGACCGCCGCCCGCGAGCGCGAGCGCCACGATCAGGAGGGCGCGCATCAAACGTCGATCGAGGACGCCGCGACCGGCTAAGGGGCTTTCCATATCGTGACAACCTACTTTCCGCTCGGCATCGTACCCCGAAACGGTTCCCGACCGTCGCTCGAGATCGTAGGAATATATATTCCCACCGCGACGACGATACCCGGGAACGATTAGCGGGCGGTCGAATACTTTCGCATCACTCTTACCGCACCAAGCGCCCGAGGATTGCACCAACGACATGAGCGCCTACAAAGCACCACTTCGCGACTTTAGTTTCTTGATCAACGACATGTTCGATTTCGAAGCGATCGCGAAGTTGCCGGGCTACGAGGACGCGGCCGACGTGGCCGAAGCCGTGCTCGAAGAAGCCGGAAACTTCGCCTCGAACGTGCTCGACCCGCTCAACGCGATCGGCGATCACCACGGCGCGAAATTCGTCGACGGGAACGTCACGACGCCGCCGGGGTTCAAGGAAGCGTACCATCAGTTCGCCGATGCCGGCTGGGTCGGTCTGCCGATGCCGGCCGAGTACGGCGGCCAGGGCCTTCCGTGGTTGCTGAGCACCGCGACGCTCGAGATGTGGAACGCTTCGAATCTCGGCTTCTCGCTCGGGCCGCTCCTCAACCAGGGTGCGATCGAAGCGATCCTGCTCTGCGGGACGGACGAACAGAAGAAGACGTACGTGCCGAATCTCGTTTCCGGTAAGTGGACCGGCACGATGGATCTCACCGAGCCCCAGGCGGGTTCCGATCTCGCGCAGGTTCGTGCGAAGGCCGTGCCCGAGGGCGATCACTACAAGGTGACCGGCCAGAAGATCTATATCACGTACGGCGAGCACGACTACACCGAGAACATCATCCACCTCACGCTCGCGCGCACGCCGACGGCGCCCGAAGGCGTCAAGGGCATCTCGCTCTTCATCACGCCGAAGTTTCTCGTCAACGCGGACGGCTCGCTCGGCGAGCGCAACGACATCTACTGCGCGGGCATCGAGCACAAGCTCGGGATCAACGCATCGCCGACGTGCACGCTCAACTACGGTGAGAAGGCCGGCGGCGCGACCGCCTACCTCGTCGGCAAGGAGAACGAGGGCCTCAAATACATGTTCATCATGATGAACGCGGCCCGCTTCTCGGTCGGCGTGCAAGGGTACGCGGCGGCCGATCGCGCCTATCAGGCGGCGCTCGGATACGCGAAGGAACGCGTTCAATCGAAGGACATCGCGGCGAAGGAATGGACGCCGGTCGCGATCATCGAGCATCCCGACGTGCGTCGCATGCTCATGAGCTGCAAGGCGCACGTCGAAGCCGCGCGCGCCGTCGCGTTCTATACGGCGGCCTGTCTCGATCGCGCGCATGCGGCCCACGACGCCGACGCGAACGTGCTCGTCGAGTTCTTCACGCCGATCGTCAAAGGCTGGTCGACCGAAATCGCCAACGGCGTCTGCAGCGAAGCGATCCAGGTCTTCGGCGGCATGGGCTACGTCGAGGAGACGGGCGTCGCGCAGTATTATCGCGACGTGCGTATCTGCGCGATCTACGAAGGCACGACGGGGATCCAGTCCAACGATTTTCTCGGCCGTAAGTTCCTCAAAGACATGGGCAAGACCGCGACCAAACTCATGGGCGAGATCAACGCGACCGTCAAGCAGTGCGCCGAGAGCGATAACGCCGACGTCAGAGCGATCGGCGAGGAGCTCGCGAAGGCCGTGAAGGCGGCGCAGGAAGCGTCGATGTGGATGGGCGGCAACGCGCTCAAGGACACGAAGGGCGCCTTCGCCGGATCGGTTCCGTTCCTCATGATGTGGGGCTATCTCTCGGGCGGATGGATGATGGCGCGCGCGGCGCTCGTCTCGGCACCGAAGGCCGCGAGCGATCCGTTCTATGCGGCGAAGCTCACGACGGCGCGGTTCTACGCCGACCACATCCTGCCGAAGACGCTCTTGCACAAGCACGAGATCACGAACGGCTCGGCGTCGGTCATGGCGCTCACCGAAGAGCAGTTCGAACTCGATCGCAAGAGTCTGGCACTCGCCTAAGGAGTCGCACCCGGACTCGTACGTCCAAAGGCGGTCGCGCGGGGCGCGGCCGCCTTTTTCGTCGAAGCGCCCGCGAGGATGACGCCCGATCTCGCGCCCGTCGCCGACGATTTCGAGACCTGGAAGCGATGTGCGGACACGATCCCCACGCTCGTCGTCGCGTGTCGTGCCGACGGCTCGGTCGAGTTCGTGAACCGTCGGTGGCAGGCGGTGCTCGGTCACGATCTCACCGCGCTCTCGGGCGAACGGTGGGCCGCGCTGCTCCATCCCGCCGATCGCGCGCGCGTCGTCGTCCGCGCGCGTAAGGCGTTCGCCGAGCTCGGAACGTACGACGACGAGATCCGCTTGCGTTACGCGGACGACTCGTACCGATGGCTCGCGATCTCGCTCGAACCCTCGTTCGACGCGTGCGGCGCGCTCGTGCGTTGGACGGGCGTGCTCTCGGAGATCGACGAGCGCAAGCGCACCGAAGGCGAGTTGCGCGCGCTCGTGCAGAGCATCTCGCAGATGTTGTGGGCGACCGATTCGTCGGGCGCCGTCGACTGGTACAACGAGCGTTATTATGCGTTTACCGGTCAATCGCGCGAGGAGGCGCGCGGATGGGGTTGGCAGTCGGCGCACCATCCGGCCGACCTGCCGCTCGTCATCGAGAGTTGGACGCACGCGCTCGCGTCGGGCGGCGCGCTCGATTTCGAATCGCGACTGCGCGGCGTCGACGGACGCTATCGGTGGTTTCTCTCGCGCGGCGAACCCGTACGCGACGGCGACGGTCGCGTGGTCCGTTGGTACGGCACGATGACGGACATCGACGAACAGCGGCGCACGCTCTCGCGCACGCGCCGCATCACGGAGACCTTGCAGAACGCGTTTCTTCCGAAGCGCCTCCCCGAGGATCCGAACCTGCGGATCGACGCCGTGTACGTCGCGGCGGAGCGCGACGCGCTCGTCGGCGGCGATTGGTACGACGCGTTCGAACTCCCCGACGGACGATTACTCTTTTCGATCGGCGACGTGATGGGTCACGGCATCGAAGCCTCGGTCACGGTCGGTCGGTTGCGTCAGGCGATCCTCACGCTCGCCTTCGACGAAGACGATCCCGCCGTCGTGCTCGCGAAGACCAACGCGATCCTGCGCTCGCAGGACGATACGATCGCGACCGCCGTCGTCGGTTTCGTCAACCACGCGCGGAGCGCGCTCGTCTACGCGTGCGCGGGACATCCGCCGCCGATCGTCGCGTCGCCCGGAAGCGCCGTGCGCGCACTCCCGTACGGCGGGGTTCCGCTCGGCGTCCTCGACGGCCTGAGCGTTCCGACGGAGCGGATCGACGCGATCGCCCCCGGGAGCATCGTCGTGCTCTACACCGACGGCATCACCGAATTCGCGCGCGACGTCGAGTCGGCCGAGATCGCGCTCAAGGAGGCGGTGGGGCGCCGCGTCGGCGACGTGACCTCCGCGCGGCCGGCGCGCGACATCCTCGCCGACGTGCTCGGCGACGCGACGCCCGTCGACGACACCGCGCTGCTGTTCATGCAGTTCGCGCACGTCGAAGCCGCGGTGCGGCACTCGACCGACGCGATCGATCCCGTCGCGACGTGGCGCTTCCATTCGAGCGACGCGGCGAGCGCGTCGCGAATCCGACGTCGCGTCGTCGGGTATCTGCGTCGTCTCGCGCGCGCGCACGCGGATCTCGCCGATCTCGAACTCGTGCTCGGCGAGATCCTCGCGAACACGGTGGAGCACGCGCCGGGGCTCGTGGAGATCGACGTCGATTGGCGCGGCGACGATCTGCGGATGGCGGTGACGGATTCCGGAACGACGCTCGCGCGGATCGACACGTCGTCGCTCCCCGATCCATTCGACGAGAACGGTCGCGGGCTCGCGCTCGTGCGGATGCTCGCCGCGAGCGCGGAGGTCGATCGGGCGACCGACGGCGGAAACATCGTGCGCGTGTCGTTCGCGCTGACGCGCCGATAGCGGGGAGAGGATCGGCGCTTCGCGTCGGCAACGAGAGCCGGGTGCGAACGACGTGGATCGACCTTCCCGTAACGGGCGAGAACATGCCCGCCTATCTCGCGGAACCCGAGGGAACGCCGCGCGGCGGCATCATCGTGATCCAAGAGATCTTCGGCGTGAACGCCGCGATGCGCGCGATCGCCGAACTGCTCGCGGGCGAGGGCTATCTCGCGATCGCACCCGCGATCTTCCATCGCACCGATCCGCATTTCGAGGCGCCGGTGAGTGCCGCGGGGGTCGAGAAGGGCCGCGCCGCCGCGGGCGGGCTCGACCTGCAGCAGATGGTCGCCGATCTCACGGCATGCGCCGAGGCGATCCGCGAACGTCTCGGCCCCGCTGCGAAGATCGGCACGTGCGGTTTTTGTTTCGGCGGTTCGGTCGCGTATCTCTCGGCGACGTTACCGTTCGTCTCGGCGGCGGTCTCGTTCTACGGCGGTCAGATCGCGACGTCGAAGGTGCCGACGCGACCGCCGATGATCGAGGTGACGCGCGAGATCCACGCGCCGCTCTTCCTCGCCTACGGACGCGACGACGAGTCGATCCCGATGGAAGACGTCGAGAAGATCCGCACGGCGCTCGAGACGCGCGGCGCGACCTTCGATCTCCGAGTCTACGACGGCGTCGGCCACGCATTCTTTCGCCAGGGTCCGACGTCGGGCGACGCGGCGGCCGACGCCTGGAATCGCGTCCGCACGCTCTTCGAGACGCACGTCGCGAGCGCGTGAGCGGACGGCACGGGTGACCCGCAGCGCACGTCGTGGCGCGTGAGCGGTCCCCGAACGCGCGACGGCGTTATCGGTGCGCGCGCCCGACGCGAAGCGCGAGTCGGGTAACGAATACCGGGGGCGAAGGCGATCAGCGCGCGAGCGAACCGCCCGGCGCGATCTTCGCGTAGAGCGCGATGTCCGCGAAGACGCCGTGGAGCACGAACGCTTCGGCGAGCGTCCCTTCGTAGGCGAATCCCAGTCGTTCGGCGACGGCGCGGCTGCGCGCGTTCGCGACGACGGCGTGGATTTCGAGGCGGTGCAGCGCGAGCGGACCGAAGGCGTGCGCGACGAGGATCTCGCACGCCCGCGTCATCGTTCCCGCGCCGCGCGCGTCGGGCGAGAGCCAATAACCGATCTGCGCCGAACGGTTCGTCCAGTCGATGGCGTGCAGACCGATCGTGCCGACCGCGCGTCCGCCGCGGCGGACGGCGTAATCGAAGCCGACGCGGCCGTCGAATTGCGCCTCCGAATAATGGGCGTAACGCCGCGCGTCGGCGAGGGTCCGCGTCGCGTCGATCCAGGTGAGCCATTCGCGCAGCACCTCGCGATGCGCGTCTACGAGCGCGAAGAGCTCGGGCGCGTCCGCGACGTGACGCGGCACGAGCGCGAGGTCCGCCCCGCCTCGCAGGGTGTTGCGCTCGACGTTCATCGCGCGACGCCCTCGCGCGCGATCATCTCGGCGTAGACGGCTTCGACGCTCGCGAGCGTGTCGATCTCTGCCGCCGTTTTGTCGTTTCGGATACGGACGATGCGCGGGAAGCGTAACGCGTAACCGCTCGCGTGGAGCGCGCTCTGCTGGATCACGTCGAACGCGATCTCGACGACGATCGTCGGTTCGACCGCGATCCCGCGCCGACCGAGCGAACCCGTTTCGTGCGTGGAGAACCAAGTCGTCATCTCCGCGATCTCCGCATCGGTCAGGCCCGTGTACGCTTTCCCGAGCGTCAATAATTCCGGGTCGGTCTCCGAACGGCGGACGGCGAAGGTGTAATCCGAGAGCACGCCCTTGCGTCGGCCGTGACCCCATTCCACCGCGACGACGACGCAATCGAGCGTCGAGAGTTCGCGCTTGAGTTTGAGCCACCATTTGCCGCGTCGACCGGGCGCGTACGGCGAATCCGTGCGCTTGAGCATCAGCCCCTCGTTGCCGCGCGCGCGCGAGGCGTCGAAGAGATCGGCGACGGCCTCGGGCGCCGCGCCCGTTTCGAGCGTCCGCCACGTCGCGAGCGCGATGCGCGGCGCGATCGCGACGCAGGCCGCGAGTTCGGCGCGACGTTCGACGAGCGGCTCGTCGAGCAAGAACCGTTCGCCCGACGCGAGCAGATCGAAGGCGACGAAGGTGACGGGGATCTGCGTCTGGAGTTCGGGCGAGGGATCCGTGCGCTGCAAGCGCGGTTGCAGATAGCGGAACGGTAACGCGGCTTCGGCCGTGCCGGCGACGATCTCGCCGTCGAGCATCGCATCGGGAAGCGGCGAGAGCGCGGCGACGAGTTCGGGGAACGACCGCGAGACGTCGCTGAACGTTCGTGAGAAGATGCGCGCCACACCGTCGCGGACGTGCGCCTGCGCGCGGATGCCGTCGTACTTGTCCTCGACGAGCCAGGTGCCCGTCGCGAGCTCGCGATACGACGATCCGAACGCGATCGGCGAGGCGAGCATGAACCCGATCGGCGCGTTGTAGCGTACCGCGATCGACGCGAGATCGCCGTCGCGCGCCGCGATCGCGACGGCGCCGACGTCGCCCGCCGCCATCGCCGCGCGTCGGACGAGCGGCGTTTCGACGTCGAACGCGCTCGCGATCGCGTCGAGGACGAGGCCCTCGCGCAAGCCGATCCGCAGATCGCCGAGTAAGATCTTCGCGACGTACGCGACCTCGCGCGGATCGCGACACGCGCGGAAGGCGCGTTCGCAGACGCCCTCACGTTTGCGGCCGGCGGCTTTGCCCGATGCCGAGGCGATCTCGTCGAGCATCCGCGCGAACGACGCGGGCGTGAGCGTCTCGGAGAAGAGCGCGAGCGTCGCGGGCTCGCGGAACACGCGCGCGAGCGCGTCGCCGAGATCGCCCGTCGCGCGATACGCCGCGCCGAGATCGTCCTCGCTCGGTTCCCACACGGCGCGCGCGGCCGCGAGGAGCGTCCGTCCGCCGATCGCGAGCTTGCGCGCGTCGTGCGAGGCGAGCGGATCGCCGCTCACGAAGCGCGCCGCCGCGCGCAGATCGTCCGTATCGAGCGAGCGCAGATACTCCGCGAGCCGTGCGATCTTCGCGAGCTTCGCCGCGACCGCGCCGATCTCGTCGCACGCCCGCGCGAACGCGATCACGGCCGCACGGTCGTGCGCGACCGCACGGCGATGTCGTTCGCGCTCGACGGTGCGAGGGGTTCGCTCACGCGATCCGTCTTGGCGGCGCGACGGCCGGTGTCCGTCCGGCCTTCGCGCGCGTCAGAACAGCGCGAGCTGCGGATTGCTCTCGAGATATTCCGCGTCGACGCCCATGCGGCGCAGGCGATGCGTGAAATCTTTCCAGCCGTGATTGAGCAGCACTTTTTTCGGACTCGCGAGCTCGATGTAGCGCAAGAGCGACGGGAAATCGGCGTGATCGGAGAGCGGAAATCCCGCATCGGACCCGCGATTCCAGTTGACGCCGCCCTGCACCCAGCCCGTCAGGCTCGCCGTCCGAACCGTCCGGCCGCGGACGGCTTTCGGGAGCGCGCGACCGGACGGCGGCCACAGCAGCACGGCGTTTCCGTCGAACGTTTCGGCGTCGTACTTCGCATACGGCGGGAGCGCGACGCCCGCGCGTTCGTAGACGCGCGCCATCGACGCGATCGCACCGTGCGCGGAGATCGGAAGACCCGCGCCGCCGAGGATCGCGAGCGCCTCTTGCGCTTTCCCGAGCGAGTACGCGTAGAAGATCGGTACGGCGCCGTCTTCGAGCGTCTCGCGCGCCCAGGCGACCATCGCGCCCGCGACCTCCGCGCGGGGCGGGAAGACGTATTGCGGTCGACCGTACGTGCACTCCATGAGCACGACGTCGCACGGCTTCACTTCCGGCGCCTCGGCCGTGTACGAGGGCTCGAGCTTGAAGTCGCCCGTGTAGACGAAGCGGCCGCGCTCGCCTTCGATCAATAATTGCGAGCTCCCGAGGACGTGCCCCGCGGAGAAGAGCGTCAGCTCGTGATCGCCGAGTCGCCACGGTTCGTTGAACGCGTGCGTCTCGAACACGATCTCGCGTTCCTCGGCTACGACCTCCGGTAACGTCGCCGCGTGCGGTCTCCGCCGCCCGAATCGGTGCCGGCAGACCTCCGCGTTGTTCGGGGAGGTCACGATGACGTCGTGCGCGCGCGCGTGATCCGCGTGGCCGTGCGACACGTACGAACGCGAACGCGAGCGCATCGAGTCGATCCAGAGATCGAGGTCGGCGACGTAGAGCGTTTTCTCGGTAATCGAAAACATCGGGAGGGGAACGTACGTTCGACGCGTCGTGCGCACGGCCTCGTCGCCCGCGCCGCGTGCGGCCGCGAGCTAGATTTTCGAATGCCGAAAAACCGGTCGGCGTCTTTGCGGGACGCAACGGTCGGCGCGGGGGCGCGGTCTGATACGTCATGGCACGCATCTACGATAATCTCGCCGACACGTTCGGCAACACGCCGCTCGTGAAGATTCCGCGCCTCAACAAGGGCATCGCCGGGACGGTCCTCGTGAAGATGGAGTCGTTCAATCCGGCGGGGAGCGTGAAGGATCGCATCGGCGTCTCGATGATCGAGGCCGCCGAACGTGAGGGTCGCCTGCGCCCCGATACCGTGATCGTCGAACCGACGAGCGGCAACACGGGGATCGCACTCGCCTTCGTCGCCGCGGCGAAAGGCTATCCGATCATCCTCACGATGCCCGAGACGATGACGCTCGAGCGGCGCAACCTGCTCAAAGCGTACGGCGCGCAAATCGTCCTCACGCCGGGTGCCGACGGCATGAAGGGCGCGATCGCGAAAGCCAAAGAGATCCGCGACGGCAATCCCGCAAAGTATTTCATGCCCGGGCAGTTCGACAACCCCGCGAATCCCGAGATCCATCGCCGCACGACGGCGGAAGAGATCTGGCGCGACACCGACGGCACGGTCGATATCTTCGTCGCGGCGGTCGGTACCGGCGGCACGATCACGGGCGTGAGCGAAGTGCTCAAGAGCCGCAAACCCTCGTTCCGCGCGGTCGCGGTCGAACCCGAGGCGTCGCCCGTCCTCTCCGGCGGCAAACCCGGACCGCACAAGATCCAGGGCGCGGGCGCGGGCTTCATCCCGTCGATCCTCAACCAGTCCGCGTACGACGAGGTCGTGCAGATCTCGAACGACGACGCGATCGCGACGGCGCGTCGCGCGGCACGCGAGGAAGGGATGCTCGTCGGCATCTCGGCGGGCGCGAACATCCTCGCCGCGTTGCGGGTCGCCGCGCGGCCCGAAAACGCCGGCAAGATCATCGTGACGATCGGATGCGACACGGGCGAGCGCTATCTCTCGAACCCGGTTTTCTCCGAACAAGAGGCGCAGGTCGTCGAGCCGGCGCTCGTCTAGGCCCGAGCCCGAACCAAAACGCAGACGCTACCGTTTCGGTAGCGTCTTTTCTTCCTGGTCCCAAGGAGTATCGGTTGCGTAACGTCATCAAGCGCCTCGTCGCGAGCCTCGTCGTCGTCGCGACGATCGGCGCCGGACCTCCGGCCGTCCCACCCGTCGCGAAAACGGGGACCGACGTCACGCGCGCGACGCTCGCGAACGGCCTGCGCGTCGTCATCGTGCGCGATCCGCTCGCGCCCGTCGCGACGGTGTACGACAATTACCTCGTCGGCGCGCGCGATACGCCCGAAGGCTTCCCCGGCATGGCGCACGCCCAGGAGCACATGGCGTTTCGTGGCTGTCACGGCGTGACGGCGGACCAGACCTCGGCCGTGTTCGCGCAACTCGGCGGCGAGGGCGACGCGGATACGCAAGATACGATCACGCAATATTTTTCGACCGTTCCCGCGTCGGATCTCGACGTCGCGCTCAACGTCGATTCGTCGTGCATGCGCGATATCCAAGACTCCGATACCGAATGGAAATCGGAGCGCGGCGCGATCGAGCAAGAGGTCGCGCGCGATCTCTCCAATCCGACCTATAACGCGATCGATCGTATCCGCGAGCAGATGTTCGCCGGCACGCCGTACGCGCACGATGCGCTCGGCACGCGCGCCTCGTTCGACAAGACGACGGGGCCGATGCTCAAAGATTTTTATTCGTCGTGGTACGCGCCGAACAACGCGATCCTCGTGATCGCGGGCGACGTCGATCCGCAGGCGACGCTCGCGACGGTGCGCTCGCTCTACGAGTCGATCCCGTCGCGGACGTTGCCCAAACGCGCGCCGATCGCGCTCCAACCGGTCAGAGCCGATGCGTTCTCGCTCGAGAGCGACTTGCCGTATTCGCTCCAACTCATCGCGTATCGTCTGCCGGGGACGGCCGATCCCGATTACGCGGCGATGCGCGTGCTCTCCGACGTGCTCTCGAATCAGCGCGGCGATCTGTACACGCTCGTCGCGACGGGCAAGGCGCTCCAAGCCGATTTCGAACTCGCGGCGACCACGCCCGAAGCGTCGATCGGGTTCGCGGTCGGCGTCGTCCCCGCAGGCGCCGATACGAAGGCGCTCGATGCGGCGCTCGCGAGCACGCTCGCGGCGTACGTGAAGGGCGGCGTCCCCGCCGATCTCGTCGACGCCGCGAAGCGTAGCGAGATCGCGTCGGGCGAGTTCGACCGCAATTCGATCTCGGGACTCGCGGAACTCTGGAGCGACACGCTCGCGAACGAAGGCCGTAATGCCCCGCGCGACGATCTCGACGCCGTCGCGAAGGTGAGCGTCGCCGACGTGAATCGGGTCGCCGCGAAGTATCTGCTCCCGAGCGCCGCGATCACGGCGACGCTCGTCCCCAAACCCTCGGGTAAGAGCGTGGCATCGAAAGGATTCGGCGGCGGCGAGACGCTCACGTCGGCGCCGACGAAGGCCGTCGTGCTTCCGGACTTCGCGAAAAAACTCGAGAACGTGACGGTCGCGAACTCGACGCTCGCGCCGACCGACACGACGTTGCCGAACGGACTGCGCGTGATCGTGCAGCCCGAGACGATCAGCGACACGGTCACGCTGACCGGATCGATCCGCCATCGCGACGACCTCCAGACGCCGAAGGGGCGCGACGGCGTGAGTTCCGTGCTCGACGGCCTCTTCTCGTACGGCACGACGAGCCTCGACCGCATCGCGTATCAGAAGGCGCTCGACGACATCGCGGCGTCGGCGTCGGCCGGGACGACGTTCGGTCTCTCCGTGCTCAAGGCGAATTTCGAGCGCGGCGTCGCGTTACTCGCCGACGACGAACTCCATCCCGCGCTCCCGGATCAGGCGTTCGGCGTGGTGCGCGCGCAGACGGCGCAAGAACTCGCGGGGCAGATGCGGAGCCCGGGGTATCTCGCCGGCCGCGCGACGGAGCGCGGCCTCCTGCCCGCCGGCGATCCGGCGCTCCGCGAGGCGACGCCCGCGTCGGTCTCCGCGCTGACGCCGAACGACGTCCGTTCGTTCTACGGAAGCGTCTATCGGCCCGACATGACGACGATCGTCGTGATCGGGAACGTCACGCCCAAAGAAGCGAACGATATGGTCGCGAAGTATTTCGGCGGGTGGACGGCGAGCGGACCGAAACCGAAGATCGATCTCGCGCGGATCCCACAGAACAAACCCTCGGTGACGATCGTCCCCAATCGCAGTCGCGTGCAGGACGACGTCTCGCTCGTCGAGACCTCGCCCGTCGTGCGCGACGATCCCGACTACTACGCGCTCGAAGTCGGCGACCACGTGCTCGGGGGCGGGTTCTACGCGACGCGCCTCTATCGCGACCTCCGTCAGATCGCGGGTCTCGTCTACAACGTCGACAACCACTTGAGCGCCGGGAAGACGCGGTCGACGTACTCCGTGACGTACGGCTGCGATCCGCCGAACGTCTCGAAGGCGCGCGCGCTCGTCGAACGCGATCTGCGCGCCATGCGCGACACGCTCGTCTCCGACGGCGACCTGCAACAGGCGAAGGCGATCTTATTGCGCCAACTCCCGCTCGGCGAAGCGAGCGAAGAGTCCGTCGCGGCCGCCCTCGCGCGCTACGCGACGAGCGACCTCCCCCTCGACGAATCGCACCGCGCGGCCGAGAAATTCGCGGGCGTCACCGCAGCCCAAATCCGCGCGGCCTTCGCGAAAAACATCCGGCCCGACGGCTTCGTGCAAGTGGTCCAGGGTCCGGATCCGAGCTGACGTCGCCGGACCGCGCCGATCGGTCGTATACCGTTCGGCGCGGCGCTACCCGGCGTTCCGCGTTACCGCATCCGGACTCTCCCGATCTGAATTCGAGTCGATTTCTCGATCATGTTTCCGACGTGGCGCGACCGACCCGATAGGATTTTTAGCTTTATCGAGTATCGACGATGATTCTCGTCGAGAGAATCGCGTTACGTTTATCGAAGCGCTTGCACTCGCGATGGAGCGGATCCGTACCAGTTTAGCGAAGCGTTGTGGCTTCTTGCGGCAGTCGATGTGTTCGCGAAGGACGGCCTCGAGTTGCCCGAGGATCTTCCCCGACCGAATGCCCGGAGCATGTATCACCGATGATCGTCGAGCATTTCCTCTCTCGCGAAAATGCTGATAACGTCGCGAGGTCTTTGTCTCGTTACGATGAGATTGCCGCCGACGTATTCATGCATAAGATCGTTGCCGCGTTTCGTGTTTTCGTCCCGGCATCCACTCCCGAGTCTAGCTTGGCGAGCCATGCGTACGGTGGGGTAACGAGTGCTCGTGAGTCTACCGCGCCCGTCGTTCGCTGGATTCTGCGTGAGGTGGAGGGGATGAAGCGTTATGCGATCATCTTCGTCGATTACATTCGGCGCGTGGACGACGAGAACGATTTCTTGGCTCGAAGCGGACTGGAATTTTTTGAAGACGAGCGCTCCGTGATGTATCTGTATTTGACGGCAGAAGCGATATCGTTCGACGCGCTGAGCGCGCTTATCGATAACGCGGGTCAGTATCCTCGCTTAGGTTTTATCGTCGAGAGCCCGCAGCTTGAGCACGATCTGCCGAGAAAGATCAAAAATGAAGTCGTGTCACGATGGGCTCGAAGCGCGAAGACGGCTTTCGTCGGCATATACGACGAAGAAACCATCGGCATAATGTCTCTCGAATCTGCGTGAAGCCTTTAATAACCGAATCGGCGGTGCGTGCGAATGCTCGGTTCCGCTTCCGCGTCCTTAGGTGACGAGTTTACGACGCGCGGTCGTTCGATTCCGGATCGACGTGCTCGCAAGGCAGTCTCGCGGTTACCCCGTAAAGAACGCGCGATGATACGAGGGGAGCCGTTCGTCGTCGCAACGCGCGGATCGATCGTCGAATCCGTTCATGCCGTCGCGGCGGCCGTCGCCGCGCCCGACGGCGATCTACGATTCGCGATCGGCGACGTGGAGACGCCCGTGTACTTGCGTTCGGCCGCGAAGCCGTTCATCGCGGCGGCGGTCGTGCGCTCGGGTGCGGCGGCGCGGTACGACTTCGACGCGCGCGAGATCGCGACGATCGCGGCCTCGCACGGCGGGGAGCCGTTCCACGTCGACGCGGTGCGCTCGATCCTCACGAAGATCGGTCTGCCGGTCAGCGCGCTCCGCTGCGGCGCGCACGCGCCGTCGTACGAACCGGCCGCTCGCGAGCTCGCACGAACGGGCGTCGAGCCTTCGGCGCTCCATCACAATTGCTCGGGAAAGCACGCCGGCATCCTCGCGCTCTCGCTCGTGCTCGGCGCGGATCCCGACGATTATCTCGCGGCGGAGCATCCGGCGGAACGTTACGTGCTCGACCTCTGCGCCCGCGCGCTCGGCCAAGCGGCGGGCGATCTCGTCCTCGGTGTAGACGGTTGCGGCATCCCGGTGTTCGCGACGTCGCTCCGCCGCGGCGCGACGGCGTTCGCGCGCCTCGCGAGTCTCGCCGAACTCGAACCGGGCGACGCCGAGGCGCTCCGCGTCGTGCGCGAGGCGATCGTCGCTGAGCCCGACTACGTCGCCGGGACGGGCCGCTTCGACACCGCGCTCGCGCGTTCGACGGCCGGCGCGATCGTCGGGAAGGCCGGCGCCGAAGGCGTCCACGGCGACGCCCTCTTCGGCCCCGGGCTCGGTCTCGCGCTCAAGGTCGTCGACGGCGCCCAACGCGCGGTCCCGCCCGCCGTTTGCGCGATCCTCGAAGCCATCGGCGCGATTCCGGAAGCCGCACGCGGGGACCTCGCGACCTTCGCCGATCCCGTCCTTCGCAACGCGGCCGGGCTCGAGGTCGGAGGGCTCTCGGTCATCCGTGAAACAATCGCATCCGGAAGCGCGTCCTGAGTTGACGCGTCGGCGACGCGATGCGTCCCCCGCGTAACGTCTTGTAAGAGGACACGCCTGCGTGATCGATTTTTTCCTCCGACGACCGATCTTCGCGGCCGTCTGCTCGATGATCATCGTCCTCGCCGGAATCGTCACGATTCCGACGCTGCCGATCGCGCAGTTTCCGAAGGTCGCGCCGCCGGTCGTCACGGTCACGGCGACGTACACGGGCGCGAGCGCGCAGGCCGTCGAGGATTCGGTGACGACGCCGCTCGAGGAAGCCATCAACGGCGTTCAGGGTCTGCGTTACATCTCGTCGCAATCGAGTAACGACGGCACGAGCACGATCACGTGTACGTTCGATCTCGAGCGCGATCTCGATCTCGCGGCCAACGACGTGCAGAACGCGATCCAGACGGCGCAAGCGCGCCTTCCGAACGAAGTGAAGCTCACGGGCGTCATCGTCGCGAAGAACTCGGGCAATTTCGTCATGGGCTTCGGTCTCTCGTCGCACGACAAGTCGACGACCGCGCTCGTGCTCTCGAACTACGCCGACCTCTACATCAAGAACGATCTCAAGCGCCTCAAGGGCGTCTCCGACGTCATCATCTTCGGCGAGCGCAAATACGCGATGCGCGTGTGGCTCGATCCCAAGCGGCTCGCCGACAACAATCTTGCCGCGACCGACGTCACCAACGCGATCACCGACCAGAACGTGCAGGTCGCCGCGGGTTCGATCGGCGCGCCGCCGACGAGCGGCGCGCAACCGTACGAATACTCCGTGCGCGCGCTCGGCCGCCTCTCGACGCCCGATCAGTTCCTCAACATCATCGTGAAGAACAACCCCGACGGCGGTCACGTCTACCTGCGCGACGTCGGTCGCGTCGATCTCGGTGCCGAGAGTTACTCGTCGGATCTCCACTTCGAGGGTCGCTCCGCCGTCGGCATCGGCGTCGAGGCGCTCCCCACGTCCAACGCGCTCGACGTCTCGCGCGAGGTGCGCGCCGAGATGGCGAACCTCTCGGCGAAATTTCCCGCCGGCTACTATCAGAAGATCGCGTTCGACGCGACCACGTTCGTGAACGAGTCGATCAAGGAAGTCATCACGACGCTCTTGATCGCGATCGTGCTCGTCGTCCTCGTCATCTATCTCTTCCTCCAAGACTGGCGGACGACGCTCATCCCCGCGATCACGATCCCGGTCTCGCTCATCGGCACGTTCGCGCTGCTCAAGGTGCTCGGCTTCTCGATCAACACGCTCACGCTCTTCGGGCTCACGCTCGCGACGGGGCTCGTCGTCGACGACGCGATCGTCGTGATCGAGAACATCGCGCGCTTCATCCAGGAGAAGCGGATGTCGCCGCTCGCGGGCGCGCAGGCGGCGATGCAAGAGATCACGGGCGCCGTCGTCGCGACCTCGCTCGTGCTCCTCGCGGTGTTCGTACCGGTCGCGTTCTTTCCGGGGACCACGGGCCAACTCTACAAGCAATTCGCGTTGACGATCGCCTGTTCGATCACGCTCTCGCTCTTCAACGCGCTCACGCTGACGCCGACGCTCTCGGCGCTGCTGCTCGGGCGTCAGGATCCGCCGCGCAACCGGTTCTTCAACGCCTTCAACCGCGGACTCGACTGGCTGCGGCGGAGCTATCACGCCTCGCTCGGCGGCGTGTTCCGCTTCCGTTACATCATCGTCGGGCTCTTCGTGGTGGCGCTCGCGTTCACGGGGATCCTCTTCAAGACGACGCCGACGGGCTTCACGCCCGACGAGGATCAAGGGTACTTCATCGTCACCGTGCAGGCGCCCGAAGGCACCTCGCTCGACGCGACGGAGAAGATCACGGCGCACGTCGAGGATCTCATCCGCAAGCGTTCGGAAGTCGCGCAGATCTTCGACATCATCGGCTTCGGGTTCACCGGCAACGGCTCGAACAAAGCCACGATGTTCGTCTTGCTCAAGGACTGGAGCGAACGCGCCGGGTTCCTCCACTCGGTCACGGCGTTGCTGTACTTCCCGGGCGGGCTCTTCGGTCAGTTCCAGGCGATCCCGCAGGCGCAGATCTTCGCGTTCAATCCGCCCGCGATCCAAGGTCTGGGAAACTTCGGCGGTTTCCAATACGAGTTACAGGACAAGGGCAACATCGGGCTCCCCGCGCTCAACAAGATCGCCTACGAGTTCATGGGCGCGGGGGCGCAGGATCCCAAGCTCAAGGGCGTGTTCACGACGTTCCGTAACGACAGCCCGCAGCTCGTCGTCGACGCCGATCGCGCGAAGGCGCAATCGCTCGGCGTCCCGCTCGCGAACATCTTCAACACGATGCAGATCTATCTCGGATCGCTCTACGTAAACGACTTCGACTATCTCAATCGCACGTATCGCGTGTACGTGCAGGCCGATACGCCGTTCCGTTCGACCGTGAGCGATCTGCAGAAGATCTACGTCAAGTCGACGACGGGCGCGATCATGCCGCTCCCGACGCTCATCAAAGGCACGCTCGATCGCTCGGCTCCCGTCATCGCGCACTACAATCTCTTCCGCTCGATCGAACTCAACGGCCAACCGGGTCAGGGCTACGGCTCGGGCGACGCCATCGCCGAGATGACGAAACTCGCGAGCAAATTCGAGACGGGCGGCGTGTCGCACGAGTGGTCGGGCATCTCGCTCGACGAGATCGAGTCGGGGAGCCAGGCGATCCTGATCTTCGTGCTCGGCATCGTCGTCGTCTTTCTCGTGCTCGCGGCGCAGTACGAGAGTTGGACCGATCCGCTCGTCATCCTGATGTCGGTGCCGCTCGCGATCCTCGGCGCGTTGCTCGCGATCATCGGACGCGATCTCATCGCGTCGGTCATCCCGCCGCTCGGATTCGTGCTCAGCGACGTCTACGCGCAGGTCGGATACGTCATGCTCATCGGGCTCGCGAGTAAGAACGCGATCCTCATCGTCGAGTTCGCGAACCAGCTCCGCGAGCAGGGCCTCGACGCGGCGACCGCCGCGCGTCAAGCCGCCGAGACGCGCTTACGGCCGATCCTCATGACGTCGTTCGCGTTCATCCTCGGCATCGTGCCGCTCGTCGTCGCGAGCGGCGCGGGGAGTTCGAGTCGCCACTCGCTCGGCACGCCCGTCTTCGGCGGCATGATCCTCTCGACGTTCCTCAACCTGTTTCTCGTCCCGGTCATCTACGTGCTGATCGTGAACCTGCGCGAGCGCGGGAAACGCAAGCGCCCGACCGGCGGCGACCGCGGTCCGACCGCGCGCCCGGAACCGATCACGACGACCGCGCAGGTCTGATCGGCTCGACCCGGCGGTTCGCGCGAACGGCCGTGCCCCCGTCATCGCCCGGCACGGCTTCGCGACGATCCGCCCGGCGGCGTCCGAGCCGACGGGCGCGCTAGCCGAGGACGGGTGCGGCTCGCTTGCGGCTCGTCGCCGACTTGAATTCGTGATGGTGCGGATCGCCGATGTTGTCGCGGCGATACGCCTGACCTTGCGCGCGCGACGACGTGGCGCTCCGCGCGACGGAGGTCGTCGTTTCGGCCGTCATCGTCTTGCGGACGGTCGCGGGCGCGCCAGCGGTGACGACGCGATCTGGCACCGCGGCATCGGAGGCGACGACGCTCCCGGCCGCGACGACGCTGTGCGCGCCGATCGTGACGCCGTCGAGGACGACCGCGTTGCTCCCGACGAGCGCGTCTTCGCCGACGACGCAGTCGTCGAGCACGGCGTTGTGGCCGATCGTCGCGCCGCGCGCGACGACCACCGACCCGCCTTCGCTCGCGTGGAGCGTCGCGTTGTCCTCGACCGTCGCGTGCGCGCCGACGACGATCGACCCACCGTCGTCGGCTCGCAGGACCGTCCCGAACCAGATCGACGCTTCGTCGCCGACCGCGACGTCGCCGACGAGCACGGCGTTCGGTGCGACGAACGCCGACGCCGCGACGCGCGGCGCTTTTCCCCGATATTCTACGAACATGACACGCTCCCGAATGAGTCCGCGCTTCGCGTGCGACGAGCGTACCACGATTCGCGCGGACGCGGAGCCCCGCAAGCGGTCCGGGCGCGGGCGGCCGAAAGCGCGTGGATACCGGCACGCCGAAAGCCGCGACGTCGCGCCTCCGCGCCACATCCGATCCCGGCGCGATCTCGGGCCGGCATCCCCGCACCGATCCGGCGTTTTCGCCGACGTCTTCCGTTCTCGGGATGCGAAAGCCGGTCGCGCGTGCAAGGGACGTGGCCATGGTCGAAGCACGTGGCGCCAAGCACTCCGGTCTCGTCGGGCGCGTCGAACGTCCGCGCTCGCTGCGGGACCAGATCTACGATCGCTTGCGGGCCGCGATCCTATCGGGCGATCTCGCTCCGGGCTCGCCGATCATCGAGGCGACGATCGCGGCGACGCTCGGAGCGAGCCGGACGCCGGTGCGCGAGGCGTTGCGCCGTCTGGAGACCGAGGGGATGCTCGAACCGCGCGGTAATCGCGGGAGCGTCGTGCGAGAACTCCACGTCGACGAGGTCGTTTCCATCTTCGAGATCCGCGAGGCGCTCGAAACGCTCGCCGCGCGACGCGCGGTCCGGCGCATGGACGAGCGCGCGTTCGCGGAACTCGAGGGCCTGCTCGAACGCATGCGCGCGCACGTCGACGATGCCGAGAAGCTGGAGCGACTCGATACCGCGTTTCACGATTCGATCCTCGCGCACGCCGACGGGCAACGGCTCAAACGGATGCTCGGCGATCTGCGCTCGGACATCCAGGCCTGGCGCGTCATCGCGCTCTCGACCCCGGAGCGCCGTCGCGCGACCGTCGCCGAGCACGCGGAGATCGTGCGGGCGATGCGGATGAAGGACGAGGCCGCGGTCGAGCGAGCGGCGACGGCGCACGTGAAGAACACGCGCGAATCGATCTTCTCGAAAAGCGAGCCGCGTTAGATATTCGCTCCCCGTCGCTCTCGACGGGCGGCGCGACGTCCGACGTCGATCCCGATCGCGCCGGGTCGCGGGAGATGCGGTCGCTCGGGGGCGAGGCGTTCGGCTCGGTCGTTAGCGGACCGCGCACGTGCCGAGCGCCGCATCGGTCGGATGGACCGGAGCGGTCGGCGCGACCAGCTTCGTTTTCGCGAGCGCGGGCGCGTCGTTTTCGGGGAACGGCTTTTTCGAAGCGGGGAAACAGTTCTCCGCGAGGAGGAACGCGAGCACGCTCGCGTACTGCGTCGGCGTCAGCGAGCCGGGATTATTGAGCGGCATCTGTTGCACGACGAGATTTCGGAAGTCGGCGTAGGTCCACTTATTGCTTTTCACCGAGGCGAGGAAGGCTTTGCCCGCGACCGCCGGTCCGGCGACGCCTTGCAGATTCGCGCCGTGACACGAGATGCACGCTTTCGCGTAGACGAGCGAGCCCGCGCGTGCCTGAGCCGTCGTGTACCCCGAGGCCGCGGTACCCGTCGCGGGCGGTGCGACCGCGACGCGCGTCTCGGCCGACGCGTCGTCGGCGACGATCGTCGTCAGCGATGCGAAGCGGGCGAGCGGAACGTTCGCCGCACGCGCGTGCGCGGGCATCGGGCGCAGCGTCACCGGGTGGTCGCGGTGCGCGGCGCGGAACGCGGCGGCGCAGACGCGCGCGATGTCGTTCTGCGGACGCGTGAAGAGGACGACGGCTTTCGGATCGATCCGGAGATGGTCGACCAAGACCTCGGGCGGGACGACGATCTCGCGTCCGCCGCGCGCGACGCTGACGAAGATCAGGTTGCCGTCCGCGACGCCGTATGCCGGAGCGCTCGCCGGGTTAGCGCAACCGGCCACGACCGTCGCGTTCGGCGGCATGCCGAGCGTCGTTTTCGCGAGGGCACCTTGGATGCCGCCGAGCACGCCCGAATCGCCGGGACGACCGATCGCGAGCGAGAGGCTCGAGAGTGCGGTCGTGAGATCGGTCTCGTAGTCTTCCATCTGTTTTTCGCCGAGCGCGTCGCTCAAGCTCTGCGCGGCCGCGAGCAGATTGATCTTCGCGCCCTGCATCGCGGGCGTCCAGACGGAGGCATCCTTACGATCGAGCAGCGCGTCGAGGTGCGCGATCGCGCCGACCGCGTCGCTCGAGCTCCCCGCCGAAGCGACGTACTCGCGATCGTCGCGACCGACGAGGCCGTTGCGCGCGCGTTCCGCCGCCGCGACGTACGTCGCGTGACCGATCGCCGAGCCGTTTTCGATCCGGACGATATCGGCGATCGTCGAGCGGATGTCGGCAAGCGCGGCACGGGCGAGCGCGCGGTCGTCCGGCGCGGCGGCCCGCGAAGCGGTGGTCGCGAGCAACGTGCTCGCGACCACCGTGAGTGCGAAGGATCCGGCTCTGCGAACGTTCCTCACAGCGCGTAGACGGTGAGGAACGAGCCGTTCTTGCTCGTCTGCGGCATCTCCGGAACGAGCTGATTTCCGGCCTGTCCCGACGCGACGGCGACGTACTGCTTTCCGTCGAACATGTACGATGCCGGCGGCGCGAGGATCGGCGATCCCGTCGCGTCTTTCCAGAGTTCGCTCCCCGAGGCGGCGTCGAAGGCGACGAAATCGCCCGACGTCATGCCGGAGAAGACGAGCCCGGTCGAGGTGACGAGCGCGCCGCCGACCGCGGGGAGCGATTGCTTTTTACGCCAGACGAATTTCCCCGTCGAGACGTCGACGGCGTTCATCCAGCCGGTGTTCGGACCGGAGAGTTTCGGAAAGGTGCCGCCGAGATAGAACTGGCCGCCGATGTACGTCGCGGTCGGCAGCTTCTTCCAGATGCCGCATTCGTCGACGCTCGGGACGTAGAAGACGTTCGTCTGCGGATCGTACGAGCCGCCGTTGTATTCCACACCGCCGTTCGTGTTCGGGCAGGCGAGATTGCCTTTCGGATCGGGCGCGCTGTCCTGGCCCTTCTGCGTGCTCACGGCGACGTGATCGACGAGCTTGCCGTCGGTCGCGTCGAGGATCCAGAAATTGCCGCCCTTATCGCCCGCCGCGACGAGTTCGCGCGACTCTCCGGCGACCTTTCCCGTGAAGCGCACGGGCGGCATCGCCGGATCCCAATCGTGCGTATCGTGCGGGATGAACTGGTAGAACCACTTCACCTTCGGTTTGGCGCCCGAGATGTCGAGCGCGACCATCGAGTTCGAGTAGAGATTCTTGCCCTTGCGCGCGTCTCCGAAGAAGTCGGGTTGCGGGTTGCCGAGGTCGGCGTACATCGTGTCGGTTTTCGGATCGATCGCGAGACCGCTCCACACCGCGGCACCGCCGCGCTTCCACGAATCGCCGGCCCACGTCTCGTGTCCCGCTTCGCCCGGACCCGGAACGGTCTTCCATTCCCAGATGCGCGAACCGTTGCTCGGATTGAACGCGGTGATGTAACCGAGGCCACCCCAATCGCCGTTGGAGACGCCCATGAGCAACATGTTCTTATAGATGACGGGCTGCATCGTGTAGAACGAATTCGTCGTGTCGTGAACGCCGACGACATCCCACACTTTCTTGCCCGTCGTCGCGTCGAGCGAGATCAGGTGGCCGTCCAGCGTCCCGAGGAAGAGTTTCCCTCCGAGGATCGCGACGCCGCGATTCGCCGCGAAGGCGATGACGTGCGGGTTGTCGCTGAACGTCCACTTCTGCGCGCCGGTTTTCGCGTCGAGCGCGTAGACGTGGTCGTGCGCGGAGGTGACGTAGATCGTCCCGTTCCAGACGATCGGTTGCGCCTCGATCGGACTGTCGTCGGGAATCTTGAAACGCCACGAGCGCTTGAGCCCCGTCACGTTCGACTTCGAGATCTGACTCATCTCGACGTAGCGATTCGCGCTGTAATCGTGCCCGGGCAGGATCCACGCCGACGTGTCGGTCGCGGCGCTCGAAAGCGACTCGGCGCTCGGACCGGCGGAGGTATCGGCGGCCCGCGCGTGCGCGGGAGGCAGGGTGACGGCGACGAGACTCAGCGCCAACAGCGAAAAGCCCCAGATGGTGGATTTCTTTTTCATGGGCACCCTCAGAACATCGGAATCATTATTGGATACCGCATCCCCTATGCATCCCCTTGTGCGAACCGTAGCGCGCCCCGGACGGGTGGGCCGAGGCGCCATAGACGAAACGCGAATAAAAAAGGGGAGGCCGCGTTTGCGGCTCCCCCCGTTTGACGTTGCGTGATGGGGCGGTTATGACGGGCCGAAGACCCGAGCCAGGAGCTGCGTGCGGCTGTGGCAGTTCATCTTCGCCATGATGCTCTTCACGTGATCGCTCACGGTGGCTTCGGAGATGCCGAGCGACTTCGCGATCCCCTTCGTTCGTTCGCCGAACGAGAGGCAGTTCATCACGTCGGCTTCGCGGTTGCTGAGGCCGTAACGCTCGATCGCGCTCGCGACGGCGTCGCGGCCGCGGAGCGTTTCGACGAAGACGCCGAGGCAGGCGCCGTTGGGCCCCGTCATCGGCGCGACGCGGACGAGTTTGCCGTCGACGATCTCGGAACCGGAGAGCGTCGTGAGGTCGCCGTTCGCCGAGGCGACGAGCGCGCTCACCATCTCGGCGATCGCGGGGGGCAGTTCGCCCGATTGCACGGAGACCGTCGTCGCCATGAGGACCGCGAGTTCGCGATCGACGACGAAGCATTCCGGGAGCGCGCGATGGCGCGCGCCGTCGTACATTTCCGGGGAGCCGACGGCACGGACGCCGGGCGCGGGCGAAGCAAGTCGCGACATGATCACGTGTGTTCTTTCGGCAGTGGCGAGGCGGAAACTCACCCGGTTTCCGTCACGAAAGTAAAGTTACGAATCGGTTTTCGGCGGCGAGACCGGACGTCGCCCGGCGGGCTCGCGCTCCGCGAGATACGTTCGGATCCAGGGCTCGGTCGTCAGGATCCGCGCCCCGTCGCGCACGACGCGCAGGCGTCCGCGCTCGGCGGCCTTGTAGAGTGCGTTTCTCTGCCGGGTATCGGCGATACGTGCGAGCGGCATCAGGTCCGGTACCTCGCGCACGGCACGTTCCGCGACGAAGCGCACCGTGGCGCGGGCGTTCGCGACGAGGAATTGTGCGAGCGGCCACACCTCGCCCGACGCCGCCCGGACGAGCGCCCGCGCGTACGGTTCGCGGTCGCGATCGCGCAGGACGAGGTGCGGTAACCCGAGTCGCTGGAGGAGCAGGTTCGTGACGAGGCGCGTCGTGCGCCCGTTCGCGATCGCGAAGGGGCGGATGCGGCCGAGCCGTTCGTGCACGCCCGCGGCCCACGCGTAGGGCTCGCGATCGCCGGGACCCGATCGGATCCGTTCGACGAGCGCGTCGACGTCGCGCGCGACGAGCCACGGCGCGGGCGGGACGACGCCCGAAGCGAGCGGAGCGCTCGCCGTCGCGCGCCACGTCGACGACGCGTTCGCGAGCGTGCGCCGCACGAGCAGGGCGTGGATCGCCACGATCTCGTCGACCGCGAGAAACGGCCTTTGGCCGCGGGCCGGCGCGGCGGCGCGCACGTAGCGGGCGGCCGCGAGATAGTCGGCGGCGGCGTTGCAGACGTCGAGCGCGAGACCGCCCGGCGCGAGCCCGGTCGCGAGGCTGCGGATCGCGTCGCGGTCGAGCGCGAATCCCGAAACGCCGAGCGAACCGCGCGCCTCGTCGCGGGCGAGTTCGCGGCCGAGATCGCCGCGGAGCGCCTGGCGACGCCCGCGCGCGCCATCTCGCGGGCGACCCAAGCGGCGCCACCTTCGAACCGCTTCCGTGCGGTCATGGTCACCTCCCCATTGTCGAATCCGCCATCATTTTCAGGATTTCGACAATAATCCGGCAAAGAACGGTCGGCCTTCGTGGAAGAAGGTCCCTGATGCAGACGTATCTGGAAGCGCTCGCCGAGCGCGTTCTCGTATTCGACGGCGCGATGGGCACGGAGCTCATGGACCGCAATCTCACCGACGACGATTTCGGCGGCGCGCGCCATCACGGGTGCAACGAGGCGCTTGTGCTCTCGCGGCCCGACGTCATCCGCGAGATCCACGACGCGTACCTCGCGGCCGGTGCCGACGTCGTCGAGACGGATTCGTTCACGGCCTCGCGCCTGAAGCTCGACGAGTACGGCCTCGGCGCCCGGACGGCCGAGGTCAACCGTCGCGCCGCCGAGATCGCGCGCGAGGCTTGCGACGCCGCGTCCACGGACGAACGTCCGCGCTTCGTCGCGGGCGCGCTCGGGCCGACCGGCATGCTCGTCTCGTCCTCGGATCCGATGCTCTCGAAGATCACGTTCGACGAGCTCGCGGATCTCTACGGCGAGCAGGCGCGACATCTCGTGGAGGGCGGCGTCGATCTGCTCTTACTCGAGACGAGTCAGGATCTGCTCGAGATGAAGGCCGCGATCGCCGGCATCACGCGCGAGTTCGCGAAGGGGCTGCGTCGCGTACCGATCCAGGCACAGGCAACGCTCGACGTCACCGGGCGGATGTTACTCGGGACCGACATCCGCGCGGTGACGGCGACGCTCGACGCGCTCGACATCGACGTCATCGGTCTGAACTGCTCGACGGGTCCGACGCACATGCGCGACGCCGTCCGCTATTTAGTCGAGAACTCGCGCTGCTTCGTGTCGGTGATCCCCAACGCCGGACTCCCGCTCATGGGTCCCAAGGGCGAGACGATCTATCCCGAGCAACCCGCGGAGATGTCGCGCGAGCTCGCCGCGTTCGTGCGGGAGTTCGGCGTGAACGCGATCGGCGGCTGTTGCGGCACGACGCCCGCGCACGTCGCGGCGTTCGCCGACGCCGTGCGCGGCGCGCGCGGCCGCGTCCCCGAAGCGAAGCCCTTACAGTTCGCCGCGTCGGCGATGACGGCGACGGCGCTCAAGCAGGACGGCTCGCCGTTACTCGTCGGCGAGCGGATCAACTCGCAGGGCTCGCGTAAGATCAAGCGGCTCTTACTCGCCGACGCCTACGACGACATCACGCTCGTCGCGCGCGAGCAGGTCGAAGGCGGCGCACACGTCCTCGACATCTGCACGGCGCTCACCGAACGGACCGACGAGGACGTGCAGATGGCGACGATCGTGAAGCGCCTCGCGCAATCGGTCGAGACGCCGCTCATGATCGACTCCACGGAGCCCGGCGTGATCGAAGCGGCGCTCAAAACGTACGCCGGTCGCGCGATCGTCAACTCCGTCAACCTCGAGAACGGTCGCGAGAAACTCGATCGCGTGCTCCCGCTCGTCAAGGAGAGCGGCGCGGCGATCGTCGCGCTCACGATCGACGAAGCGGGCATGGCGAAAACCGCCGATCGCAAGGTCGCGGTCGCCGAGCGGATCTACGAGATGGTGGTCGGCGAATACGGCATCCCGCCCGGCGCGCTGATCTTCGACGCGCTCACGTTCACGCTCGCGACGGGCGATCCGGAGTTCTTCCCGTCCGCGGTCGAAACGATCGAGGGGATCCGCAAGATCAAGGAACGCCTCCCGGGCGTCCTCACCTCGCTCGGCGTTTCGAACGTGTCGTTCGGCCTCAAACCCGCGGCGCGCGCGGCGCTCAACTCGGTGATGCTGCATCACTGCGTCGCGGCGGGTCTCGACATGGCGCTCGTCCACGCGAAAGAGATCACGCCGTACGCCGAGATCGACGCGGCCGAGCGCGAACTTTGCGACGATCTCGTGCTCAATCGCCGAGCGGACGCGCTCCAGCGCGTCATCGAACATTTCGAATCGGCCGAGACGGGTGCGTCGACGAGCGCCGTCGTCGTGGACGACGATGCGGACGCGACGCCCGAGCGGCGGGTCCACAACGCGATCTTGCGCCGTCGCAAGGACGGCGTCGAGGCGAAGCTCGACGCCGTCCTCGCGAGGATGGGTCCCGTCGACGCGCTCAACGACGTGTTGCTCCCCGCGATGAAAGAAGTCGGCGACAAGTTCGGCGCGGGCGAACTCATCCTGCCCTTCGTCTTGCAATCGGCGGAAGTGATGAAGAAGGCCGTCGCGCATCTCGAACAGTTCTTGGAGAAGGCGGAGGGCACGACGAAGGGGACGGTCGTGCTCGCGACCGTCTTCGGCGACGTCCACGACATCGGCAAGAATCTCGTCAACACGATCCTGACCAATAACGGCTACACGGTTCACGATCTCGGCAAACAGGTGCCGATGAACGCGATCCTCGAGAAGGCCGTCGAAGTCGGCGCCGACGCGATCGGGCTCTCGGCGTTACTCGTGTCGACCTCGAAGCAGATGCCGATCTGCGTCGCGGAGCAGGACGCGCGGTCGCTCGCGTTTCCGATCATGATCGGCGGCGCCGCGATCAATCGCGATTTCGGCCGTCGTATCTCGTTACTCGACGCGGGCGAGCGCTTCTTCGAACCCGGCGTCTTCTACGCGAAGGACGCCTTCGAGGGACTCGAGATCATGGACGCGCTCACGTCGAGCGCGCCGAAACGCGCCGCGTACGTCGACAAGATCCGCGCGGAAGTCGAGCGCGCGCGCGATCTCGCGCGGCGTCCGGCGGCCGAGCCCGCGGCCCCGCGCGGCGCGGGAGCGCGCGAGCGGCTCGAACGCGTCGCGTCGCCCGTCGCGCCGTTCTTCGGTCCGCGCGTGGAACGCGTCGCGCCCGCGGAACTGTGGGATCACTTCGATCTCAAGAGCCTGTACCGGCTCTCGTGGGGCGCCGCGAACGCGAAGGGCGACGCGTGGAAGAAGATGGTCGACGAAGAATTCGGTCCGCGTCTGGAACGCTATCGTGCCGAAGCGACGCGCGACGGCACGATCTCGCCCGCGGCGGTCTACGGATACTTTCCGGCCGCCGGGAGCGGCGACGACGTGATCGTCTACGATGCGAACGATCGTGCGCGGGAGATCGGGCGCTTCCGATTCACGCGTCAGGTCGGCGGCGATCGGCTCTGCCTCGCGGATTATCTCCGCGAGCCGGGCGCCGACGGCGCGACGGACGTGATCGCGTTACAGGTCGTCACGATGGGGCGCGCGATCTCCGAACGGATCGACGCGCTTCAGAAGGCGGGCGAATACAGCGAGAGTTATTTCGTGCACGGCTTCTCCGTGCAGTCGGCGGAAGCGCTCGCGGAGCACACACACGCGCGCGTCCGCGCGGAACTCGGCCTCGCGCCGGGACGCGGCAAGCGCTACTCGTGGGGCTACGGCGCCTGTCCCGATCTCTCGCAACACGAACTCGTCTGGAGGTTACTCGACGTCGAAGCGGCGATCGGCGTCGAACTCACCGAAGCCCACCAGCTCGTCCCCGAGCAGTCGACCGCCGCGATCGTGATGCACCATCCGCAGGCGACGTACTTCAACGCGGCCGCGATGCTCGATCGCGAGCTCGCGCCGGCGTAGCGCGCGGCCGAGCCCGGCGCGGGCTCACGACCGCACCGCGCGCTCGCGTAGCGCGCGCTCGATCCGCGCGCCGAGCGCGCCGCCGATCGCGCCGCAGACGACGTCGACCGCGTTCCACGCGAGCCCCTCTTGCGAACCCGCGAAGAATTGCGCGATCTCGATGAGGCCGCTGTAGGCGGCGACGCCGCTCGTGCAATCGCGCCCGACGTGCGTCGTCTTGCCGCGCTCGCGCTGCGCGCGCGCGGCGAGATATCCGAGGAGCGCGAACGCGACGATGCTGTAGATCTTGCGCAGGACGACGTGCCACGAGAATTCGGGCGGCGACGTGAGCCGGTAGAACTCGTTACTGCACGCGAGGACGAAGAGGATGACGGCGACGAGTGCGGTCGCGAGCGTCCAGCGTTTCATGTCGTACGCGAGATTCGGGCGAAAGGGAAGCACTTTCCCTCGGGCTAAGCGCGAAAGCGATGCGATTGTGTTCCGGGCTCGGCTTGCCGCTCGCCGTGTTTCTGTCGGCGTCGCTCGCCGCATGCTCGGCGCCGAAATCGGCGCAGACGTCGCAGGCCTCTTCCGACGCGACGGACGTGAAGATCGGCATCGATCTCCCCGTTAGCGGCGCGGACGCCTCGACCGGCATCCCGACGCGCAACGGCGCGGTGCTCGCGATCGAGGAGGCCAATCGCGCCGGCGGCGGGATCAACTTCGTCGCCTTCGATCTCGACGATGCGGTCGGCGGAACGCACGATCCGGGTCAGGGCGCGCAGAACGTCAAGCAGTTCGTGAGCGACGCGAGCGTGCTCGCGATGGTCGGTCCGTTCAATTCCAACGTCGCGACCGCCGAGATCCCGATCACGAACGACGCGGGGCTCGCGCAGATCAGTCCGGCGAACACGAATACCGGCCTCACGAAGGGCGACGCGGCGAAAAAACTGCGACCGTCGCATCCGGATACGAACGCGTACTTCCGCGTTTCGACGACCGACGATCGGCAGGGTCCGGCGGGCGCGCATTTCGCGCGCAAGTTCGGTTTCGCGAGAGCCTTCGTGATCGACGATAACGAGACGTACGGAACCGGTCTCTCCGACGCGTTCGCGACGGCGTTCGCGAGTGCGGGCGGAACGGTCCTCGCGCACGAGCACCTCGCGAAGGGTCAGACCGATTTCGAGTCGCTGCTCACGAAGGCGGCCGCGCTCCATCCCGATCTCGTATACTTCGGCGGCACGACCTCGACGGGCGGCGGCCTGCTGCGCAAGCAGATGGGCGATTCGGCGTTGCGGAGCGTCGCGTACATGGGCGGCGACGGGATCGGCGATGCGGAGTTCGTGAAGTCCGCGGGCGAGATGGCGAACGGTGCGTACTTCACGGTCGCCGCGCCCGACGCCGCGCACCTTCCCGCCGCGAGCGCGTTCGTCGACGCGTATCGGAAGCGCTTCGGCGTCGCGGTCGGCCCGTACAGCGCGAACGCGTACACCGCGGCGAAGATCGAGATCGCGGCGATCCGTAAGGCCTACGCGAAGGACGGGTCGCACGTGCCGACGCGCGCCGAAACGCTCGCGCTCGTCGCGGCGACGCGTGGGTTCGCGTCGCCGATCGGCCTCGTCGGTTTCGATTCCAACGGCGATACGACCGCGGGGATCTTGAGCCTCTACCGGGTCAAGGACGGCACGCCGACGTTCGTCGATCAGCTCGTGTTCAAGTCGTAAGCGCTTGGACGTCTTCCTCCAGCAGATCGTCAACGGACTCTCGCTCGGCGCGATCTACGCGCTGATCGCGCTCGGATACACGATGGTCTACGGCATCATCGAACTCATCAACTTCGCGCACGGCGACGTCTACACGCTCGGCACGTTTTTCTCGCTCGCGATCCTCGCGGCGCTCGGCGTCACGGGCGAGGTGCACGGTCCGTTGCTCCTACCGATCGTCCTCGGCACGGTCCTCGCGTCGATGGTCCTCTGCGGTCTCGTGGGCATCCTCATCGAACGGCTCGCGTACCGGCCGCTACGGAACGCCCCACGGCTCGCGCCGCTCATCACGGCGATCGGGATGTCGTTCATCTTGGAAAACGTGATGCAGCTCTGGCGCGGACCCTCGCCCGTGCCGTTCCCGCAAGTCATCCCCAATCCGTCGGTCCAGATCGCGGGGATCGCGATCTCGGCGAAGCAGGGGCTCGTCATCGCGCTCGCGCTCGCGCTCATGGTCGCGTTGCAACTCTTCATCGGCAAGACGAAGATCGGAAAGGCGATGCGCGCGACCGCGCAGGATCGCGACGCCGCGTTACTCATGGGGATCGACGTGAACCGCACGATCGCGATCACGTTCCTCATCGGAAGCGCGCTCGCGGGCGCGGCCGGATTCGTGAGCGGCGTCTATTACGGCACCACGTGGTTCTTCAACGGCTTCAACGCGGGGCTCAAGGCGTTCACGGCGGCCGTCCTCGGCGGGATCGGGAACATCGCGGGGGCGATGCTCGGGGGGTTCGCGATCGGGCTCGTCGAGTCGATCGCGACGCAGTACGTGCCGCAGGGCGCGCAATGGGCGAACGTCGTCGTGTTCTCCGTGCTCGTGCTCGTCCTGATCTTCCGACCGACGGGATTGCTCGGCGAATCGCTCCCCGAAAAAGTTTGATGCGCGCGCGCGCGTTCCGCATCGCCGTGCTCGCGATCTCGCTCGCGTTCCCGCTCGTCGATCGCAACAACGCGCACGTCGATTTTCTCGCGAACGCGGGCGCGTTCGTCTTGCTCGCGCTCGGACTCAACGTCGTCGTCGGGTTTGCGGGATTGCTCGATCTCGGGTACGCCGCGTTTTTCGCGATCGGGTCGTACGCCTACGCGATGCTCGCGAGCCCGCAGTTCGGCATCCACATCCCGTTTTGGATCATGCTCTTCGTCGCCGCGGCGATCGCGGGCGTCTTCGGCATCGTGCTCGGCGCGCCGACGCTGCGTCTGCGCGGCGACTACCTCGCGATCGTCACGCTCGGGTTCGGCGAGATCGTCCCGCAGACGTTCCTGAACCTCACGCAATACACGAACGGACCCAACGGCATCAACTCGCTCGACCAGCCGTCGCTCTTCGGACGCGCGTTCGGCTTCAGCGCCGTGCCGTATTATTACGTGCTCCTCGGTCTCGTCGTGCTCGCGATCCTCGTCGTGACGAATCTCGAGCGCAGTCGCCTCGGACGGAGTTGGATCGCGATCCGCGAGGACGAACTCGCCGCCCGCCACATGGGCATCGATACGACCGTCGCGAAGCTCTCCGCCTTCGCGCTCGGCGCGTCGTTCAGCGGGCTCGCGGGCGTCGCGTACGCGGCGAAACTCGATCTCGTCTCGCCCGATCAATTCCAATTCAACGTGAGCGTGCTCGTCCTCTCGATGCTCGTGCTCGGCGGGATGGGTAGCGTGACGGGTGCGATCGTCGGCAGTCTCGTCCTCTCGTTCGTCAATAGTTTTCTCTTACCGCAATCGACCACGATCGCTCACCAACTCGGCTTCGCGAATCTCGATTTCACGAATTACCGCTTCGCGCTCTACGGCGGCATCCTCGTCGCGATGATGCTCTTCCGGCCCGAGGGACTCGTGCCGAGTCGCGCGCGTCGCGCGGAACTCCGCGAGGCGCTCGCCGATCCCGCGCTCGCCGCGCGCGAGGGCGCCGAATACGAAGGCGCGCGGGCGGTTCCGTGAGCCTGTTCGAAACGAGGGACCTGCGCCGGACGTTCGGCGGTCTCGTCGCGCTCTCGGGATTGTCGTTCGCCGTCGAAACGGGGTCGATCGTCGCGCTCATCGGGCCCAACGGCGCGGGAAAGTCGACGGTGTTCAATCTCGTGACGGGCGTGTATCCGCCGACGAGCGGCGACATCGCGCTCGACGGCGTCGCGATCGCGGGCGTTCGGACCGATCGCATCACGGCGCTCGGCATCGCGCGAACGTTCCAGAACATCCGACTCTTCGCGTTCATGTCGGCGCTGGACAACGTGATGACGGGGCGGCACGCGCGCATGCGCGCGTCGCTCGTCGAATCGGTCGTCCACACGCCGCGACAACGGCGCGAGGAACGCGAGGTCCGCGAACGTGCGCGCGACCTCTTGTCGTTCGTCGGGCTCGCGAACGAAACGGATCGCTACGCGCACGCGCTCCCGTACGGCGCGCAGCGGCGACTCGAGATCGCGCGCGCGCTCGCGAGCGATCCCAAACTGCTCCTCCTCGACGAACCCGCGGCGGGCATGAATCCGCGCGAGAAAGACGACCTGCTCGAACTCGTCCGGCGCATCCGTGCGACCGGCACGACGGTGCTCCTGATCGAGCACGACGTGAACCTCGTCATGCGGATCAGCGACCGGATCGTCGTGCTCGATCACGGCGAGAAGATCGCCGAGGGGACGCCCGCCGAGGTGCGCGCCGATCCCGCGGTCATCGAGGCGTATCTCGGCCGCGCGGACGACGACGCGTGACGCGATCCGCGTCGCGAGTCGCGAGCGCGCGACGTTCGTGAGCGAGCCGCTGCTCGACGTCGAATCCATCGACGTGCGATACGGTCGCATCCGCGCGCTCGCCGGCGTGTCGTTACGCGTCGAGGCGGGCGAGATCGTCACGCTCGTCGGAGCGAACGGTGCCGGGAAGACGACGACCCTGCGCACGATCAGCGGGCTCATGCGCGCGAGCGTCGGGCGGATCCGCTTCGCGGGCGAGGACATCACGCGCGCCGCGCCCGATCGGATCGTGCGCGCCGGAATCGGGCACAGCCCCGAGGGGCGGCGAACCTTCGCGCGGATGACGGTCCGCGAGAATCTCGAACTCGGCGCCTACGTCCGCGCGTCGAAACGCGATCGTGCCGAAGATCTCGCGCGCGTGCTCGAGACGTTCCCGCGCCTGGGCGAACGGCTCGCGCAGCGCGCGGGCACGCTCTCGGGCGGAGAACAGCAGATGCTCGCGATGGGTCGCGCGCTCATGTCGCGTCCGCGCCTGCTCTTACTCGACGAACCCTCGCTCGGGCTCGCGCCGTTACTCGTACGGACGATCTTCCGCGTGATCCGCGACGTCAACGCACGCGGCACGACCGTGCTCCTGATCGAGCAGAACGCCCGACAGGCGCTGGAGATCGCGTCGCGCGCGTACGTGCTCGAGAACGGTCGCGTCGTGCGCGAGGGTCCGGCGGCGGAACTCGCGGCGAGCGACGACGTCCGTAACGCCTATCTCGGCGGGGATCCCGGCGGCGAGGCCCCGCCCGTCCCGACGTGACGGAGCGCACGTGCGCGGCGCGGACGCCGTCGTCCGCTGCAACGTCGGTCACGTCTCGAAGCGATCGAACCGGCCGAGTAAATCCGCCCGTCTCGCGCGACGATGGTTGCAGATATGGCGATCCCGATTCCCGAGCGAGAGGCCGAACGTCTCGAATTCCTGCGCGCGCTCGACATCCTCGATACGGGCTCGGAACCGGGTTTCGAAGCCGCGGTACGCCTCGCGGCCGATCTCTGCGACGCGCCCGTCGCGCTCGTCTCGCTCGTCGATGCCGATCGCCAATGGATGAAGGCGACGGTCGGCGTCGACGTCTGCGAACTCGCGCGCTCGGATTCGTTCTGCGCGCACGCGATCGTCAACACGACGCCGATGGTGGTCCCCGATACGCTCGAAGATCCGCGCTTCGTCGGGAATCCGTTCGTCGCGGGCGAACCGCACGTGCGTTTCTACGCGGGGATCCCGCTCCACGACGAATCGAATCTCGCCGTCGGCACGCTCTGCATCCTCGACGTTCGCCCGAGGACGCTCACGGCGTCGATGCTCCGGTCGCTCGAGTTGATCGCGGCCGCCGTCGTCGACATGATGCTCGCGCGTCGCGTCTCCGCGAAGGGCCGCGGGGAACAACTTTCGATCTTGGCGTCGGCGGTCGAGCACGCATCCGATCCGCTCATCGTGTTCGACGTCGACGCGGACGGCACGAGCGGGTGCCGCTACGTCAATAACGCCTTCTCGGCACTCTTCGGCTACGAGGAGTCGGAGATGCTCGGGAAGACGCTCGCGGTGCTCTACGGCGCGCAGACCGATCTCGCACTCGCGGCGCGCCTCGAGGGTTCGATCGCGAGCGGGGAGATCGGTTCGACCGAACTCCGGCTCGTCGATCGTTTCGGTTCGCATCGGACGATGCTCGTCGGCGTCTCGCCCGTCCCCGACGACGAGCGCGCGGCGCCGTGTTGTCTCGCGACGCTACGCGACGTGTCGGACGAGCGCAACGCGGCGCACGAGCTGCGCACGGAGCGCGAGCGGTTCCGATCGCTCTTCGAGCAACATCCCGACGCCGTCGTCGCGATCGACGTCGAGCGTCGGTTCACGAACGTCAACGCCGCGACCGTCGCGATGACGGGATATTCGGCGAGCGAACTCCGCGGGCAGCCCGTGGAGCGCGTGATCGGAAGCGATACGCGCTCGGAGGCGCTCGATGCGTTCCGCCATTCCGACTCGGCCGGAGCGACGTACTGTCGTTCGGTCGTCAAACGCAAGGACGGCGGAACGATCGAGGTCGTGCTCGCCGTCGTGCCGATCGTCGTCAACGAACGTTTCAACGGATTCTACGTGCTCTCGCACGACGTGACCGTGGAAGAACGCCTCAAATCCGAGATCAAGGCCCAAGCCGATCGCACGCGCGCGCTTTACGAGATCGCGGCCGGTCACGCCGAGGATCCGAGCGCGCAGATCGACGCGGCGCTCGCCCTCGCGCTCAAGATGCTCGGCGTCGACAGCGCGTGCGTCGCCGAACGATGCGACGAAAGCGCGACGATCGTCAACATCGTCGGATCGATGGCTTCCCTTGTCGGCGATCGATTCGACCTCGAGGATTCGCTGATGAAGGGCGCGATCGCCTCGGGCGAGTTGCGCGCGCTCGACGATCCGAGCGATCCGCGCTGGCACGACGGCAGCGTGAGGCTGATCCCCGGCATCACCGCGTACCTCGCCGTTCCGCTCGCCGTCGCGGGTCGTCCGTTCGGCGCGATCGGTTTCGTCGCGGCGAAGCCCGGCGTCCGGTTTTCCGAGAACGATCGCGACTTCGCGCGGCTCGTTTCCGCGCTCGTCGGAACCGCGATCGAGCGCCGCCAGCATCGCGATCGTCTCGATTCGCTCGCCTTTTTCGATTCGCTCACGGGTCTCCCGAACCGTCCGCACGTGCTCGAGCGACTCGAGCGCGAGATCGAGCGCTCCACGGTTGCGGGAGTCTCGTTCGCCGTACACTTTCTCGATCTCGACGGCTTCAAGAGCGTGAACGACGCGGGCGGTCACGAGGCGGGCGATACGCTCCTGCGAGTCACCGCGCGGCGGCTCCAGACGGCGACGCGCGACGGGGACTTGATCGGCCGCTTCGGTGGCGACGAGTTCGTGATCGTGCAACCGAACGTCGCGAGCCCGCGCGAGGCGGCGTCGCTCGCGAATCGCGTGCTGACCGTGATGCGGCGACCGTTCGACATCGCCGATCGCACGTACCGGGTCAGCACGAGCGTCGGGATCGCCGTCTATCCGCAGGACGGCGTGACCGCGCGCGATCTGCTCGCGCGCGCCGACGCGGCGCTCTACGCGGCGAAAACGGGCGGGAAGAATTGCGTCGTCATGCGTTCCGACGAAGGCCGAGCCGAGTCCGCCGAGTCGGCGACGGCGCTCGTCTCGTAATCGCGCGGCCTCGGCGTCAGCCGACGGAGGCGTGCGACGCGTCGAACGCGCGCGCGCCGTACACGGGCGTGCCGTCGACGACGGTTCCGACGACGCGGTACTCCTCGTCCCAGACGGTGAAGTCCGCGCGCTTCCCGGCCGCGAGCGTTCCGTACTCGCGTTCCATGCCGAGCATCCTCGCGGGAGCCGCCGTCGCGCCGACGATCGCACGCTCGAACGGAAGCGACGCGTACGACATGAGATTGCGGACGGCGGCATCGACGTGGAGCGCGCTCCCCGCGACCGTGCCGTCCTCGGCGCGCATGACGCCGCCTTCGATGCGGTATCCGGCGCCCGCCGGGGCCATGTAATCGGTCGCGAGGATCAAGCGCTCGCCGAGCATGCGATAGAGCAGATCGACCATGACGGGCGCGACGTGGTGGCCGTCGCAGATCACCTGAACGCTCGTGCGCGCGTCCTGCATGAACGACGCCAGGAGCGAGGGCTCGCGATGGTCGAGCGGCGGCATCGCGTTGAACGCGTGCGTGAGCGTGCGGAAGCCGAGGCCGATCGCGAGCATGCCGTCGCGATATTTCGCCGACGTATGTCCCGCCGAGACGACGACGCCCTGATCGTGAAAGAAACGCGCCACTTCGTCGACGCCGTCGACTTCCGGCGCCATCGTGATCGCGAGCAACGTCCCGCGACACGCGTCGAGTAATTCGCGGGCGCGCTCCAGGTTCGCGGTGCGCAACCAGTCGCCGCGATGGACGCGACGGAATTTCGGATTGAGGAACGGTCCCTCGACGTGGATGCCGAGGCAACGCGCGCCCGTCGCCGGACCGTCGGCGAGCGCGTGCGCGCTCTCGGCGACCTCGCCCGCGGCGTGCAACATCGATTCCCACGGCGCCGTCATGATCGTCGCGACGAACGCGGTGGCGCCGTGCGCGGCGTAGTCGTGCGACGCGACGCCGACGGCGTTGCCCTGATCGCGATTGAAGAGCGCCTCTTTCGCGCCGTTCGTGTGGACGTCGATCATCCCGGGACTGATCGTGCTCCCCGGCGGAACGCGCACGTCGCTCGGGCCTTCGCCCGGCAGCACGTCGCGGATGCGACCGTTCTCGACGGCGATGCGGCCGACGAAGCGTTCTCCGGAGCCGGTCGCGAGCCACGTCGGACCGACGGTGTAGGCGCGATTCACGTGTTGCGCTTCGGGACGCACGGAAGGCGCCCCTCGGACCGTCCGGTCACTTCTTGCGCCCGAAGAGACGGTCGAGCGCGCCGCGAAGTTTCGGTGCCGAGGCATCGGTTGGCGGTAGGGGAGCGCCCGACGCGCCGTTACGTTTCGCGCGTTCGGCATTCTTGGCCATGTGCGTTTCGGCGTGCGCGACGAGCGTTTCGCGGAGTGCGGCGAGTTCGTTCCACGGTGCGGCCGGCCGACCGGTCTCCGCGCTCTCGAGCGCGTCGAGCGCGGAGATCGTGAAGATGCGCGGCACGACGATCCCGCGTTCGCGAACGTAACGGCCGGCGAGGTCGACGACCGTCCGTCGTTCCGCGGCCGTCTCGTTGTCGGCGATCGTGTGCGCGAGGAGCATCGGGCGTTCGAACGTCGCGACGCGTTCGTACAGCGCGAGTTCGCGATCGGAGAGTTGTCGCGAGAAGAGTCCGAGCACTTCGGAGGCGTTGCGTGCGGCGGCGAGCGCGATCGTCTCGGCCTCGTCGTTGCCGCTGTCGAAGGCGGGCGCGTGGACGAGGACGAGCTGACGCGGCATCCGCCACGGCGTCTCGATCAGCACGGGCGAACCCGCGGCGCGCGCCATCGCTTCGGCGATCGCGATCTCGTTCCACGCGCCGCCGTCGCCGAGCGCGTACGCGCGCTCGCGTTCGCCGTAGCGCACGTGCACGGGGAAGAGCGCTTCCGACGCGGAGTCGTCGTGGAGGAGGCGCGTCCCCGCGACCGCGTTGATGAGGCTCGATTTTCCGCGCCGTAGCGCCCCCAGGAGCACGACGCGATAACGTTCCGGATGCAGCGCGGCGTCGTAGGAATCGGCATCGAACGCGTGCGTCTCGCGCGCCGCCGTCTCCGCCGGCGTTCGATCCTCGCCCGTCCGTTCCGGCGCGTCCGCGTCGAGTTCGGCGAGCAGCGCGTCGACGTGCGCGAGTTCGGTCGCCACGGCGCGCAAGCGCGAACGCTCCGCGCGTTCGGCTTCGGGATCGCCCGTGATGTAGAGCGCCCGCTCGATCGGATCGAGCGTCTCGACGCGCGCGACGGCGCGTTCGCGTTCGATCGCTTCGGAAGCGTCGGCGTAGACGAGCGCGACGCGCGCCGCGATCTGCGCGACGTAGCTCTCGACGTCGCGGCCGAACGTCGGAAAGATCGTCGTCGAGAGATCGCCGCCGAGCTCGCGTTTCATGTACGTTCCGTGCGGTCGCGCGGCGAACGCGCTCGCGACCGCGTGGACGAAGGTCACGGTCGGACCGCCGATCGCTCCGAGGACGATCGTCGATGCGATCCCGCGCGCGAGATCGCGCGACCACGCGCCCGTTCCGGGTTCGCCGCCGAGTCGCGTCGCCGCGAACTCGGCCGCGCGGACGTTCGCGTGGCCGCGCTCGATCCGCGCGAGTTCGCGCGAGACGTCCGCGGCGACCTCGGTCGCGAAGGCATTCCAGATCGGCGCGACCGTCGCGTCGACGAGGCCGTGAAAGCGTCCGCGATCGCGGATGCGCTCGATATCGGCGATGTCGATCGCGCTCGCGAGCGCGCGCGTGGCGTCGGCCGCGAGCGTCC
>CAZZXB010000005.1:0-44643 GCA_964658025.1 uncultured Janthinobacterium sp. | reverse complement strand
CCGCCGCACCCGCGACGAGCGGCGTCGACATCGAGGTTCCGGCGATCAGGATGCGGCAGTCGCCGTTCGCGCCCGAGTAATCCGTCCCGCACGAGCCGTCGTACATGCTCGTCGCGGGCGTCGTCGTCCAGACGTTTTCGATCCAATGCAGGTAGTCCGCGTCTTGATCGACCGGATCGCCGCCCGGCGCCACGATGCCCCACGCGCTGGTGTTGCGAAACGACGCACCCGGCGTCCCGTAGTCGGAGTAGGACGCGACGTACTCGACCGGGTTCGCGGCCGTGCCCGAAGTGTTCTGTCCACCGGTCGGTTGTCCGTCCGAGAGCGCCGTCGCTCCGGCCGCGATGACGCTCGCGTCGCAAGCCGGCGGCGTGACGTTGTTCGCCGAGTCGTTCCCCGACGCCGCGACGACGATGATGTTCGCGGCGATCGCGGCTTTCACGGCGGCGTCCTCGTACGAGTCGGGATCGACGCCGTTGGTGCATTTGCCACCGGATTGTCCGAGACTCATGCTGATGACGTTGACGTGATTCGCGATCGCATCGTAGATCGCGGAGGCGATGTCTTCCGTGTCCGCGCCGCACTGTGCGGGGATGTTCGAGCCCGTCGCCGTGATGCACGAGTTATCGGGCGTGGGATCGACGCGATACGCGTAGATCTGCGCGTTGCCACCCGAGCCGACGAACCCGAAACCGTTATTGCTCGCTGCCGCCGCGATCCCCGAGACGTCGGTCCCGTGGCCGTCGGGATCGAGCGCGAAGCTCGAATTCGACTGCACGCCCGACGTGGGATTCGTAATGAAGCACTGCTCGTGGACGATTTTCGACGCGAGCTCGGGATGGTTTTTGTCCTCACCCGTGTCGATGATCGCGATCTTGATACCGGCCGATCCGAGCGCGTTCGCGTTTCCGACCGAACTGCCGTTATTGCTCTGGCTGTATTCGAAAGCGTGTTCGAGTTGGATCGCGTGGTCGCCCCACTGGCCGGGGACGCTCGCCGATTCGGCGTAGGGCAACTGCTCGTACGTCGCGGGCGGCGCGGTCGCCGTAGGCGTCGGCGGCGCGGTGACTTGGAAGCCCGTGAAGTACGGATCGTTCGTGTAGTACGGACCGCTCACGGTCATCGGATAACTACGACCGCCGCGGAGCGCGACGGAGCGGACTCCCGTCGACGTGCGGAGCGCGGCGACGAGTGCCGTCGCGCGAGACGCCGGGACGGAGAGCACGCGCGTCGTCGTCCCGTTCGTCTGTGCGGTCGAACGCACGAGCGAAGCGCCGAGCACGCGTTCGCGCGAGGAGATCGTCGCCATCTGCGTCGCGACGGCATATCGTTCGTACGCGACCGCGACCGTCCGCATCTGCGTGGCGGAAGCCGGCGCGTAGCGGCGCGGCATGAGCCGGGCTTCACCCGACGCGCGGCTCGCGACCGACGCCGGCGTATCCGACGACGGACACACGAAGGCCGCGTCGTTCGCGGGTACCGGCGTCGGCGTCGGCGTCGCGGCGGGGACCGCCGTCGCCGTCGAGATCGGCGTCGGCGTCGCACCCGGCGTCGACGGGGCGCCGCCTCCGCCGCCGCATGCGGAGACCAAGAACGTCCCCGCCATGAGGAGGGACGCGGCGACGTGCCGTTGCCGGACGAACGAAAGCTTTACCATCAATCACCTTATCGACCGCGGGTCGTACGACTTTCATCATCCCGGAACTCTCTGTGAGGAATCCGAGAAACGGTCAGAGATCGCCGTCCGCGAGCTTTTCGACGACGAGCGCGACCGCGAGCCCGTACAGCGTTCGTGGGACGACGTCGGAGACCCATTCCGACAACGTCCACGTCGACCAATCCGTCGCGCCGAGCGCCGTCGCCGAACCTTCGCTCAGCACGAGCGTCGCCGCGCCGAGGATCGCACCCGCCACGGGCCAGGGGAGCCGGTCGCGGAACGCCGGGCGGATCGCGGCGTAGACGATGCCCGAACCGAGGCCGACGCCGTAGCCGAGCAGGGCGCCCGCACCGCTCCGGCGATTCTTCGGCGCGTCGCCTTCGCCCGAGGCGAGGGCGGCGAGCCCGCCGCGTTCGGCGAGTTCCTTCACGACCGTCGACGGCAGTTCGCTCGCGGGCCGCGCCCGCACGAGCATGTCGAGATACGAATAGACGTCGAGCGCCGCGACGCCCGCGGCGCCGGCGACGAGACCGGATGCGATCATGAATCCTCCAAGCCGAGATCGGTTCGTACCGGTCGTACCCGGTCGCCCGGCCGGAACCGGGGACGCGAGCGGCGCCGCCCGTCGCGAGACGGACCGGCGTCGTCCGCGGACGCGACGGAGCGGCGACCGAGCGCCGGGCGCGAAACGAACGCGACGATGGAGGATGCGGTCGTGCCGACCCGCGCGACGCCGGAGCTCGCGCTCGCGTTTCGCGGCGCCTTCGATTGGGAGAGGAGCCGGACGTGGTTCGCCGAGCACGCGATCCCGGGCGTCGACGGGATCGACGGCGACGGGCGCTACGTCCGCTCGATCCGCACGAGCCGCGGCCCGGCGACGATCGCGATCGGGCGCGCGCTCGGACGGCACGACGCCTTCGTCCTCTCCGTCCGCTCGGGTCCGGACCTTCGTGACGCCCGCACGGGCGAAGCGATGGTCGGGCCGAAGCGCGGCGACGCCGATGGCCGACCGGGCGACGCGTTCGTCGCGCGCGTGCGTCGGATGCTCGATCTCGACGCCGATATCGCGACGATCGAGGCGCGGTTCGCGCGCGATCCGGTGCTCGCGGCGTTCGTCGCGCTACGCCCGGGATTGCGCATGCCGGGCGCGTGGGACGGATACGAACTCGCGGTGCGCGCGGTGCTCGGACAACAGGTGACGGTCGCCGCGGGGTCTCGCCTCGCGGGCGCCATCGTGCGGCGCTTCGGCGAACCGCTTCCGGCGACGCTGCTCGCACCGGGAAGTCCCCTTACCCACGCGTTTCCGCTTCCGGAAACGCTCGCCGAATCCGACGTCGCGTCGATCGGCATGCCCCCCGTGCGCGCCGAGGCCGTCCGCCACGTCGCGCGCGCCGCGATCGCCGACCCGACGCTCTTCGAACCCGCGGCCGATCTCGCGCGATCGGTCGCCCGCCTGCGCGCGCTACCCGGCATCGGCGAGTGGACGGCGCAGTACGTCGCGATGCGCGCGCTCGGCGAGCCCGACGCGTTTCCGGCCGCCGACATCGGCGTGCTCCGCGCGCTCGCGCGCGACGGCCGTCGGCCGAGCGAACGCGACGCGCTACGGATCGCCGAAGCCTGGCGACCGTGGCGGGCGTATGCGGTGATGCATCTGTGGGCGGCCGACGCGGAGCGTCGCCGACGCGCGTAGCGCGCCCGGGTTATTCGCCCGTGTACGCCTCGCGCGCGGGCGAACGGATCGCGTCCGCGAGCCCGTACGCGAGCGTCGCGAGGACCGCGACGTTCGCGGCGATCCCGGTCTCGCTGACTTTATCGAACGTGTCGGCCGCCGTGTGGTGGTAAGCGAAGTACGTCGGGCTGTTCTGCTCCGGCGCGAACGCGGGGACGCCGAGCTTCACGATCGGCCCGATGTCGGTCTCCGAACCGCCCTGATACGTGAGATGCGGGCTCGAATTCGCGACGAGCGCTTCGGCGATCGGCTCGAGGAACGGTTCGCTCGCGTTCGAGAGCGACGTCGAGATGCCGTCCGGCGTATCGGCGCCCGAGTCCGACTCGATCGCGGCGATATGGTTCGGCAGCGAACTTTTCTCGTCGACGGCGTAGGCGTTGCCCCCGCGGACGCCGTTCTCTTCGTTCATCCACGCGACGAAACGGATCGTCGCGCGCGGACGGAGGCCGAGATCGTGCAGCACCGACATCGCGCCCATCGCCTCCGCGACGCCCGCGCCGTCGTCCGTCGCGCCCGTGCCGAGATCCCACGAATCGAGATGGCCCGAGACGATGACGATCTTGTCGGGATCGGTCGAACCGCGCAGGTCGGCGACGACGTTCTCGCTCGGCGCGTCGGGGAGCGTTTGCGGCGTGAGCGTGAGGTGGACGGTCACCGGACCGCGTTCGGAGAGACGCGCGATGAGATCGGCGTCCTCGGTCGCGAGCGCGCCCGCGGGGATCTTCGGAACGCCCGCCTTGTAGCCCGTGAGCCCGGTATGCGGTAACCGATAATCGGCGCTTCCGAGCGAGCGGATCAGCGTCGCGACGGCGCCGTACTTCGCGGCCGCGCTCGGACCGCGTCCCCGATAGCCGACGATATCGCCGTACGCGTCACCGCCGAGTCCCGCCGCCGCCAAGTGTTTGTCGAACACGACGTCGTAGAGGACGATCTTGCCGCGCACGCTCGCGCCGAGCGCGTCGAGTTCTTTGTAATCGTGCACGACGACGACGGGCGCCGTGATGCCGCCGGCCGGCGTCGCGACGCTACCGCCGAGCGCCGTGATCGCGAGCTTCTGCACGATGGAACCGCTATGGCCGGGCCAATCGGTCGCTTCGGCGGTTTCGGCGCCGCGAACCCAATGCGGTACCATGACCTTCTCCAGCCGCACGGCGAGCCCGAGGTCGCGCATCTTCGCCGCGACGTACCGGACGCCGAGTTCGGCCTGCGGCGACCCGCTCAGGCGCGCGCCGATCGCGTCGCTGAGATATTCGTCTTGACGGTACGCGTAGTCGCTCGCCCGCGCCGCACGGACGATCGCGGGCAACGCGGCGAGCGTGCTCGGCGCGTAGACGGGCGCTTCCGCCGCGTGCGAATCGAGCGGGACGACGAGGACGCCCGCGGCGAGCGCGAGCGCGAGGGAGCGATATCGGGACGTCATGCGCGGGCATTTCGTCCGCGAGCCCGATCCCTACTCTCGCCTCGGGTTCGCTCGCATATCGGCGCCGCGGCAGGGTGCTCGACGGTAACGTCGATTCTCTCGAACCAGCGCGAAATGGTCGCGCGTTTGGAGGGTGCCGTGGCCATCGAACACATCGCGTTCACCATGTATCCGGTGACGGACGTCGCGCGATCGCGCGCGTTCTACGGCGACGTCCTCGGCCTTCCGAACGGCTCCGTGGCGAACGACGCGTGGACGGAATACGAAGTCGGCGGCGGCACGTTCGGAATCGGCACGTTCGAACAAGTCGGCAAAGCGGGAACCGCGCAATCGTTCGCGCTCGAGGTTTCCGATCTCGACGCCTTTCTCGAGCGCTTGAAAACTCACGGCATCGAGACGGTGCCCCCGTTCGATCTCGCGGCCTGCCGCATCGCGAGCGTCAGAGATCCCGACGGCAACACCGTCTGGCTTCACGAAACGAAACGTTAGCGCGCCGACCTCGACGTTCGCGCTGCGGTCTCGCGCGCGTTTTGGGTCCGGGCGGCTCTCGCGCCGCGAGCATCGTCGTTCTCGGCGGGAACGCCGTCGCGAGGCATAAAAGCGTGGCCGTGATGATCGCAACGCGCACGTTCGCCGCCTGCATCCTGACCGCGGTCGCCTGCGGTACCGCCGCCGCGCAGACGACCGCGCCGGCCGCGAAGCAAGTTCTCTTGAAGGCGACGGGCGCGTGGAACGGTTCCGCCTACACGCATTACCCGACGGGTCGGCCGCAGTTGACGACGCTGCGGCTGACGATCCCGCCGCACACGGCGTTGCCGTGGCACACGCACCCGTTTCAGGAGGTCGGCTACGTCGCCTCCGGCGCGATCACGCTCGAAGACGGCCGATCCGGAAGGCGAAAGACGTTCCGCGCGGGGCAAGCCTTCGGCGAGACGGTCGACGGCGTCCATCGCGGCGTCACGGGCGCGTTACCCACGGTCTTGATCATCACGTACGTCGGAACGCCCGGCGTCCCGACGTCGATCCCGGCGCGCGGCGCGGGCAAGGAATACTGAGGCTCGCGTCGTCGACGCGAACGGCGTCGTGACGACGCACGTCCCGATTCGGGCGGCTACAGGCCGAGTTCGCTGAGGCCCGGATGCTCCGGCGGACGCGGGCCGAGCGGCCATCGGAATCGGCGTTCGGTCTCCGCGATCGGCACGTCGTTGATCGAGGCTTCTCTCCTGCGCATGAGACCGCGTTCGTCGAACTCCCACTGCTCGTTGCCGTGCGCGCGGAACCACGCGCCCGCCGCGTCGCGAAATTCGTAGACGAAACGCACGGCGATCCGATCGTCCGTAAACGCCCAGACCTCTTTGATCAAGCGATACTCCGACTCGACCGACCACTTACGGCGTAAGAACGCGACGATCGCCGCGCGACCCGAAAAGAATTCCGAGCGATTACGCCACACGCTGTCTTCCGTGTACGCGAGCGACACGCGCTCGGGATCGCGGGTGTTCCACGCGTCCTCCGCTTTGCGCGCCTTCTCCGCCGCCGCTTCTCGGCCGAACGGCGGCACGGGCGGACGCGATTCACTCTCCGTCACGTGTTACGGAGCGGCGAGCGACGTGCGAGCGTATACGGCGTCGAGCGTTAGCGCGCCGTTGCCGAGTGGGATCGACTCGCGTTCGGAAACCGTCGTGAACCACGTAATGGAGTTCGAAGCGCTCGCGCTGACGCGATTCCCACATGAGATAGGTCTCGGCATCGAACTCCTTGACGATAGATTCCCGCATGGCGGAGCGCGTTCGCCGGCGCGAGAGATGATTCCGCGAGCCTCGCCGCGCGACTCGACGCGGCCCAGAGATCGCCGGTCGACGGCGCGCCGCGGACCACGTCCGCTACGCTCGCCGGGATCGTCGCGCGCGGACACGTGGCGGTAACCGGACGTCGCCCTCGCCCTACTTCGTCGCGCCCGTCGTCGTCGGTAACGGGCGATTCGGCAGGCGGCGATCGTCGCGCCGCGGCTCCGGGGCTTCGGCCGCGCGGGGCGGTGGTGCGAAGCGTAAGTAGACGATCGGCACGAGCAGTAACGTCAGGAGCAGCGAACTCAAGAGGCCGCCGATCACGACGGTTCCGAGCGAGCGCTCCGCTTCCGAACCCGGATCGAGCGCGAGCGCGAGCGGGAGCATGCCCGCGATCATCGCGAGCGTCGTCATCACGATCGGACGGAACCGTTCGCGCGCGCTCTCGATCACGGCCTCGCGCTTGTCGCGTCCCTCGCGGCGCAAACGGTTGGCGAAATCCACGAGCAGGATCCCGTTCTTCGAGACGAGTCCGATCAGTAAGACCGACCCGATGAACGAGAACAGGTTGAGCGTCTGATGCGTGAGCGCGAGCGCGCCGAGCGCGCCGACGACGGCGACCGGGACGCTGAACATGATGACGAACGGCGTCCGGTAACTATCGTAGAGCGCGACCATGAGCAGGTAGACGAGCGCGATCGAGAGCACGAGCGAGACGCTCATCCCGACGATCGTGTCGCTCACGTTCTGCTGGTTGCCGCCGACGACGGGCGTCACCGTGATGTCGGACGGGAGATGCAGGCGCGCGAGGCGGCGGTTGAACGCGTTCTGGACGTTCGAGAGCTGCGAGCCGTCGGCGACGTTCGCGCCGACGTAGACGACGCTCCGACGATTGATGCGCGCGATGATCGGCGGGGCCGGCGCGTTCGTGAGCTTCGCCACGTCGCCGACGTGGATCGTGCTCCCGCCGCTCGTGCGGATCGGGATCGCGGCGATCGCGGCGAGATTCGTCTGATCGGCCTGCGGATAGATGACCTGGACGTCCTTGAGCCCGTCGGTCCCGGTGAATTGAGTCGCGATCACGCCGCCGAACGCCGCGCGGATCGTCGTCGATGCGGTTCCGATCGAGACGCCGAGCGCGCGGGCGCGCTCGCGATCGAACTCGACGTCGACCTGCGGCGAGAGTCCGGTCGAGGACGTCGTGACGTCGACGGCACCGGGCGTGTTCGCCAGCGCGTCCTGCACGGTTTGCGCGTACGCGTCGGGATCTTTCGTGCCCGTCGACGTGACGACTTCGTCGATCGGTTGCTGGACGTTGCCTTCCGTGTTCGTCGCGGGGATCGCGACGACGGTCGCGCCCGGAACGGCGTCGCGCGCCTTCGTCGAGATCTTCGCGCTCCACGCGGCCGTCGAACGCGCCGCGCCCGACGTGAGGAACACGTGGAGCTGCCCCGTCGTCGCCGAGTTGACGTAGCCCGGCAGATTCCCTTCGGACGCGCCCGCGAGCGCCGTCTCCGATTGCACGCCCGGATCTTCGTTCACGACGCGCTCGACCGCGAGGATCCCCTTACGCGTCGTTTCGAGCGGCGTGCCGTTGGGATACTGCACCGTGACGTACACCTCGCCGCGGAGGACGGGCGGGATGTATTCGAACCCGACGACACCGAGCGGGATGAGCGCGAACGCGAGCACGAGTAAGATCGCGGAGCCGCCGATCACGACCAGCGGACGCCGGAGCGCCCACGCGAGCGCGCGCGCGACGTACCATTCGCGCACGCGTTCGAAGAACGCGGTGAACCGATCGACGATCCCCCACGGACGCCAGGTCGAGAAGAGCGACCAGCGTCCCGCAAGCGCCGGCGTGACGGTGAACGAAACGAAGAGCGACGTCAGCGTCGCGACCGTGACGACGAGTCCGAACTCGCGCAAGAACAGTCCGACCGTCCCCGGCAAGAACGAGATCGGGAGAAAGACGACGACGTCGACGAGCGTGATGACGATCGCCGCGATGCCGATCTCCGTCCGTCCGCGGATCGCCGCCGCTTGGGCTTCTTCTCCGTCCGCCGCGTGGCGTTCGATGTTCTCGAGCACGACGATCGAGTCGTCGACGAGGATCCCGATGATGAGCGTCATGGCGAGCAGCGAGACGGTGTCGATCGTGAAGTTCGCGAGATGCATCGCGGCGAGCGTGACGAGGAGCGACGTCGGAATCGCGATCATCACGACGACCGCGTTGCGCCACGAGCGCAGGAAGAACAGCATCACGATGCCCGTGAAGACGATCCCCTCGACGAGCGTCCGCACGACGCCCGAGAGTTGCTCCTGCGTGTACGTCGCCTGGACGTTGAGCACGTCGAACGCGATGTTCGGATACTGCGACCGGAGCGCCGGGAGCGCGGCGAGCACGGCCTGCGACGCGGTCACCTCGCTCGTCCCGCTCGCCTTCTGCACGTCGAGCGCGATCGACGGACGCCCGTGCGTGTACGCGTAGACGCGCTGCGGCTCGAACGTATCCGTAACGTTCGCGACGTCGCCGATGCGGAAGTACCGATTCTGCGTGGAGAAGACGTCCGTGCCGAGGGTGCTCCCACTCGACGACGCGCCGCCGGTGAGTAAGAGCGACGACACCGAGAGCGGATCCGTGATGTCGCCGCGGATATCGATGTTCGTCTCGCGATCGCGACCGTACGCGATCCCGCCCGGCGCGCGGACGTTGTTGCTCGAGATCGCGGAGGTGATGTCGGTGAGCGTGAGGCTCCGCGCGGAGAGCGCGCGCGGGTCCGCGGCGACTTGGATCGACGGCGTCACCGCGCCGTTCGAGACGACGTACGAGACGCCGGGAACCTGTTCGAGCGCCGGGACGACCTTGTTCGTGACGAGCGACGAGAGCGCGCCGGGCGCCAGCGTCGTCGAACTCGCGACGAGCGAGACGACGACGGCCTGCGCGGGATCGTAGATCGAGACGGTCGGCGTCTGGAGATCGCTCGGAAGACTCCGCTGGGCATTCTGCACGCGACCCTGCGTCTGCACGAGATCGCTGTTGACGTCGGAACCGAGCGTGAAGCGCACGACGAGCGAGGCCTGCCCCGGTTGGATCGCCGTCTCGATCGTTTGGAGATCGGGCGCGCCCGCGATCTGATCTTCGAGCGGGCGCACGATCGCGTCGCGCAGCTCCGTCGTCGACGCGCCCGGATACGTCACGAGTACCTGCACGGTCGGAACGTCGTAATTCGGGAACTGTTGCTTCACGAGCGCGAACGCCGAGAGCGTCCCGGCGAGGAGCACGAGCGCGATGAGCACCGTGACGAGCGTGGGTCGTTTGACGAAGAGCGCGGTGATGCTCATGAGGAAACTCCCGCCATTCCGGGCTGCAGCGCGGGCCGCGCCGTGTCGTCGTCGTCGGTCGGTTCCGGCGTCGCGTGACGCGGCGCGAACCACACGAAGGCGACGGGAACGATGAGCAACGTGAGGACGAGCGAGCTCACGAGTCCGCCGATCACGACGATGCCGAGCGACCGACGCGTCGCGGAGCCGGGATCGAGGGCGAGCGCGATCGGCGTCATCCCCGCGATCATCGAGAACGTCGTCATCACGATCGGACGGAAGCGCTCCATCGCGCTCTCGCGGATCGCCGCGTAGCGATCGATGCCGCGCCGCAAGCGATGGTTCGCGAAATCGACGAGCAAGATTCCGTTCTTGGAGGCGAGCCCGACGAGCATGACCGTTCCGATCAGAGAGAAGAGGTTGAGCGATTGTCCGGTGAGCGCGAGCGCGCCGACCGCGCCGACCGCCGCGACCGGGATCGCGAACATGATGATGAAGGGCAGGCGATAGCTATCGTAGAGCGCGACCATCAGGAGATAGACGAGCGCGAACGAGAGCAGTAACGAGGCGACGAGCCCGTTGACCGTCTCGCCGAGATTCTGCGCCTGACCGCCGGCATTCGGGCCGATCTGCACGCCCGCGGGCAGATGCAGCGCGTCGACGCGCTTGAGAAAATCGTTCTGCACGTTCGACTGCACGAAGCCCGGCTGGACGTTCGAACTCAGGTGGACGACGGTCTGCCGGTTCACGCGCGACATGAGCGGCGACGTCGGATTCTCGACGAGATGCGCCACGTCGCCGACGTAGGCGAGGTTGCCCGCGCGCGTGCGGATCGGAATATCGGCGATCGACGTCGTCGACGTCTGCGCGCTCTGCGGATACGTCACTTGGACGTATTGCGTGCCGAGCGACGTCTCGAACTGCGCGGCCTGCGTGCCGCCGAACGACGCGCGTACGGCGTTCGCCGCGGTCGCGATATCGATGCCGAGCGCGCGCGCGCGCTCCCGATCGAAGGTGACGTCGACCTGCGGTTGGAGGTTCGCGAGCGAGTCGTTGGGATTGAGCGTGCCGGGCGTCTTCTTGAGCGCGTCGAGGATCTGCGGCGCGTACTTCTCGGGTTGATCGTCGTTGGAGGTGATGACGTAATCGATCGGTTGCGCGTTGCCGCCGCCCGTCCCGGTCGCCGGGATCGCCGCGGGTTTCGCGCCCGGATACTCGCGCGTCGCGAGCTTGTTGAGTTGCGTCACCCACTGCAACGTCGTGCGCTTGGGGTTGTCGACCAAGAACACGTGGATCTGTCCGACCGAACCTTCGGCGAGGTTGCCGCCGAAGCCCGACTGATACGATCCCGCGGTCCCCGTGAGCCGCTTCACGTCGGGATACGCGCCGATCTGTTTCGAGAGGCGGGCGATCGCGGCGTTCGTCGTCGCGAGCGGCGTCCCGGTCGGAAACGTGAGTTGCAGGAAGATCTCGCCGCGATCGACCGCCGGGATGAATTCGAATCCGACGAAGCCGAGCGGCACGAGCGAGATCGATCCGACGACGAGCAGCAACGATACGGCGGCGACGACGAACTTGTGTCCGAGCGCCCAATCGAGGACGCGCTCGACGTAGAAGCGTCGCGTCGCGTGAAACGCGGCCGTGAACCGATCGACGATCCACGGGGTCTTCCACTTCGAGAGCAACGACCAGTTGCCGGCGAGCGCCGGCGTGATGGTGAACGAGACGGCGAGCGACGTGAGCGTCGCGACGACGACGACGAGCCCGAACTCCGCGAGAAAACGCCCGACCGTCCCGGGTAAGAACGCGACCGGCAAGAACACGACGACGTCGACGAGCGTGATGACGATCGCCGCCGGACCGATCTCCGTGCGGCCGAGGATCGCGGCCGTCTGCGGCGCCTCGCCGTCTTCGTAATGGCGTTCGGTGTTCTCGAGCACGACGATCGAATCGTCGACGAGGATGCCGATCACGAGCGTCATCGCGAGGAGCGAGATCGTATCGATCGTGAAGTTCGCGAGCCGCATCACGAAGAGCGTGACGAGTAACGACGACGGGATCGCGATCAACACGACGATCGCGTTGCGCCACGAGCGTAGGAAGAACATCATCACGATGCCCGTGAAGAGGATGCCTTCGGCGAGCGAGCGGTAGACGCTGTCGAGCTGTTGCTGGGTGTAGTCGGCTTGGATGTTGAGCGGCGCGATCGCGAGCTGCGGATACTCGCGCGAGATCGCCGGAATCGCCGCCTGCACGTTGCGCGACGCGGTGATCTCGCTCGCGCCCGTCGCCTTCTGCACCGAGAGCGTGATCGCGGGGCCCGCGCCGATGTAGCCGAACACGCGCTTGATCTCGAACCCCGCGTATACGCGCGCGACGTCGGCGATCCGATAGATGCGCGACGACACGCTCCACGGGTTGAGACTCGAGAGCGACGACGAACTCGATCCCGACGACGAGGTCGAGGTCGTGCTCCCCGACGACGAGGTCGAAGTGGTGCTCCCCGACGACGAGCCCGACGAGCCCGCGTTCGAGCTATCCGTCGACGACGTCGCGCCCGCGCTCGACCCGTTCGTAAACGAGATCGCGTCGGACGCGTTGCTCCCCGCGGTCGACGACGCGGTATCGCTCGAAGGCGACGGCGAACTCGTGGCGCCGGTCTGCACGGTCGTCGACGTCGACGAGCCCGTCGTCACGTTCTGCGGCGAGACGGGTGCGATCGTCGCGCTCGCACGGGCACCCGAACTCGTCGTGGTATTCCCGCCGGTCGCGGTCGAGGCCGATCCGCTCGAGAGCGTGCTCGACGATCCCGTGGTGACCGAGATCGCGCTTCCGGAGGAGCCGTTCGCGTTCGAGGATCCGGATTGCGTCGAGGTCGAGCCCGTCGCGGACGATCCCGACGACGAACCGGTCGTGGCCGTGCTCGCCCCGTTCGAAGCGGATTGTGCGGCCGACGTCGCGGTCGCGGACGGCGTGCTCGCGCCGACGGACGTGGCGGTCGTCTGACTCGAGGTCGCGGCCGACGCGTTCGTCGCCGACGAATTCGAGGCGCTCGCGGCGGTCGTTCCGTTGACGGTCGTCGAGGTCGAGAGCGTCGAGCCCGTCGACGTGCTCGACGTGCTCGAGGTCGTCGAATTCGAAGCGGTGGAGGTCGCGGCGGAGGTCGTCGACGACGAGCCCCCGGCGACCGCGCTCGAAGTCGCGGCGGACGTGCCGGTGCTGTTCGCCGGACTCTGCAATCCCGTGCCGCCCTGCGGTCCCGTGAGCGTTGCGGCGCCCGTGCCGCCGGCCGACGAAAAGATCGGGAGCATCGCGACGCTGAGCGGATCGGTCACGTCGCCGCGCACGTCGACGGACGTCTCGCGATCGGAACCGTACGCGATGCCGCCCGGCGCGCGGACGTTATTGCTCGAGATCGACGTCACGATGTCGCCGAGCGTGAACTGCGTCGCGTCGAGCTTGTGCGGATCGACTTCGACTTGGATCGACGGCGTGACCGTCCCGCCCGCGTTGACGTTCGAGACGCCGTCGACCTGTTCGATCTCCGGTACGATATTATTGGTGACGATCGCCGAGAGCTCGGCTTGCGTGAGCGACGTCGAGGTGACCGAATACGTCGCCACCACCGTCTGCGCGGGATCGAACGACCCGATCGTCGGCGCGGTGAGATCGGTCGGAAGGACCGAGCGCGTCGATTCGACGCGGCGTTGGACTTCCACGAGATCGCTCGTCTGATCCGAGCCGAGTTCGAAGGTCGCGGTGATCGTCGCCTGACCCGACTGGATGTTCGTCGTGAGGTGGTCGAGGTTCGGCGCGCCCGCGATCGCGTCTTCGATCGGCTTGACGATCGCGTCGCGGATCTCGCTCGGCGACGCGCCCGCATACGACGTGCGGACCTGGATCGTCGGAAAATCGATGTTCGGAAAATTCTGCTGGACGAGCCCCGCGAACGCGAGCACGCCCGCGATCGCGACGAGCGCGAGCACGACGACGACGAGCGTCGGACGGCGGACGAAGAGCCGCGTCAGCGACACGCGCGCATCCCGCGGTTAGCGCGACCCACGAGCGTCACTATCGCGCGCCGAGTTTCTGCCCGTTCGTGATCCCGAGCTGACCGTTCGAGACGACGGTCGTCCCTTCGTCGATCCCCGAGACGATCGACGTGTTGCCCGACGTTCCGAGTTCGCGGACGTTCGCGACCGCCGCGTTTCCGCCGCGATCGACGACGAGCGATCCGTGCGAGTCGTCGAGAAATGCCGTCGCCGGAACCGCGACGCCCGTGATCGGCGCGAGCGCGATCGTCGCGGTCACGGGAATCCCGGATTGCAGGCGGTTCCCGGGATTCGCGAGCACCGCCTTGACCGTGAAGTTCGTCGAGCCGGGCTGCACCTGCCCGAGGACGCCGACGACCGTCCCATCGTACTTGCGACCGCTGCGGTCGTCGCCGGCCGTCACGCCGACCGCGGCACCGTTCGAGATGCGGAAGACGTCGGCGCTCGAGGCGTTGAGGATGGCATACACCTTCGAGATCTCTTGGATCGTGAACGCCGTGCGGCCGCCGGGATACTCGCCCGGATTGAGGTTGCGGTTGACCACGACGCCGTCGACGGGCGAGACGATCGTCGCGCGCGAGATCTGCGCCTTGATCTGATCGGCCTGAGCGCGAGCCGAGGCCGCGGAGGCGACCGCCGAGTCGATGTTCGCCGATTGCAAGCCGTTACGCGTCGGCGAGCCGTTGATGTCGTTATTGGTTTGTGCCGACGACAGCGCCGCCGCCGCGGAACGGACGGATTGCTCGTCGTTCGCGACGGTCGTCTGCTGTTGGACGTAGATCTGGTCCGAGATGTAGCCGTTCGAGGCGAGGTCTTTGTCCCGCGCGAGATCGATCTTCGCCTGCGCGAGCGTGTGCTGCGCCTGCCGGAGGTTCGCGCGCTGCTGCCGCACGGCATCGGGATTCTGACCGTAATTGAGATCGGCCGTGTACTTGCTCTGCGCGATCCGCGCGTCGTCGGACTGCGCGAGGCTGTTCTGCGCCTCGAGGTTGGCCTGCAGATCGGTCACGTCTTGGACGGCGAGCACCTCGCCCGCATGGACGGTATCGCCCTCGTTCACGTTGACGCGGAGCGTCGGTTCCGAAAGCGAGGCCGTGATCGCCACGTTCTGATACGGAGCGATGATGCCCGCGAGCGTCAGCGTCGGATGGATCGTCTGCGTCTTCGCTTGCGTCGTTGCGATCGGCGGCGGCGAGGCCGCCGCGCGCCCCGCCCGGCCGCCCTTCGCGCCGCCGCGATGCGCGCATCCGGCGACCACGATCGCGACGCTGGCGACCGCGAGAACGCGTCGGACGGATTCGATCACGCGCTGAATCTGCATTGCTCTCATTCCAAGTTCTGACGGTACGATACGATCCTGGCAACTTTCTGGGCGATCACCGTGTTTTCACCCCGCTCCCAGGCCGAGCACAGATCACACGTTGGGCGAAGCCCGGCCGCGTTCGACCCACGCACGTGCGACGATCTCCCGCATCCGATCGATGAAGCGATCGCGCGAGAAGGCGAGCGCGTGCGCGCGGACGCGTTCGGCATCGAACGTCGCGCGCTCGAAACGCTCGATCGCATCGACGAAGCTTCCGACGCTCTGTTCGGACGCGAGGATGCCCGTCTCGCCGTCGATCACCGTATCGAGCGCGCCGCCCGCGCCGTAGGCGATCACCGGCCGACCGCACGCGTTGACCTCGAGCGGCGTCATCCCGAAGTCCTCGTATTGCGGGAAGAGCAGCGCGCGCGCGCCGCGCATGAGGTCGCGCAATTCCGTATCGGAGACGTGGCCGAGCGCCGTGACGTGCGCGGGGACGTCGCTGCCCATCGCGTGGAGACCGCCGACGACGACGAGCTCGCGCCCGAGCCGGCGCGTGGCGTCGACCGCGATGTCGACGCGTTTGTACGGAACCGGCCGCGACGCGACGAGATAGTAATCGCCGACCTCGCCGCCGGGCGTGAAGCGTTCGGTATCGATCGCCGGAAACACGAGTTCGCTCTCGCGGCGGTAGTACGTCGCGATCCGACGCTGGGTCGTGCGGCTGTTCGCGACGAACTTCTGCACGCGCGCGGCGGTCACCACGTCCCATACGCGCAGGTGCGAGAAGAGCGCGGCCACGGGCGGCCGCGCGATCGCGGGGAGCGTCTGCAATTCGGCGACGCTGCGCTCCCAGAGCGCGCGCATCGGCGTGTGGCAGTACGAGACGTGGACCTGATCCGCGCGCGTGAGGACGCCCTTGCCGACCGTATGATGCGACGAGACGATCACGTCGTAATCCGAGACGTCGAGCGATTCGATCGCCGCGCGATAGAACGGAAAGAACAGCCGGTGCCGTTTCGTCGCCTGCGGGACGGAATTGAGCCACGACGCGCGGACCCGATCCGCGATGCTCGCGGGCCCGGTCTCGGCCGAATAGAGTAACGCGAACACGGGCGCGCTCGGAAACGCCTCCGCGAGCGCCTCGACGATCCGTTCGGCGCCGCCGCGTTGCACGAGCGGGTCGGAGACGATCGCGATCTTCGGTCCCTCAGACATGGCCGTTCTTTCCCACCATACCGTCGAGGATCGCGGCGATACGCTCGGCGTGTAGCCCCGCATCGAACGTGCGCGCGTGCGCGCGACACCGTCGTGCGACCGCGTCGCGATCGGCGAGTAAGAGCTCGAGCACGGCGCCGCCGAACGCGCGCTCGTCGCCCGCCGCGACGACGAGACCGCTCTCGCGATCGGCGACGGCTTCGGGCGCGCCGCCTTCCGCGTAACACACGGTCGGCACGCCGCACGCGGCCGCTTCGATGATCGTGCGACCGAACGGTTCTTCGTGCGAGGCGTTACAGTTCACGTCGAAGGCGGCGTACGCGACGCGCGGATCCTCGAGCCACGGGACGAAGTGGACGCGCGCTCCGATGCCGAGCGACGCGGCGAGCGTCTCGAGTTCGCCGACGAAATCGGCGTCGCGGAACATCGGCTTGCCGACGATCGCGAAATGCGCGCCCGAATGTTTCGCGACGAACGCCATCGAGCGCAGGAACCGGTCGTGGCCCTTCCAGCGATTGATCCGGCCGATGATGCCGACGATCGGCACGTCGCGCGGGAGGCCGAGTTCGTCGCGGGCGGCCTCGCGCGCGGGGAGACGCTCGTACTCGGCAAGATCGAGCGGATTCGGAACGACCTCCGTCGGCGGAACCGCGAGCGCGTTCGCGACGGCGTGCGAGATCGCGATGCGCCGTTTCGCGCACGTGCGAGCGACGACGCGCAGGACGTCGCGTCCGCGCCCGTCGAGGATGTCGCGCAGATGCATCGCGCTCCGGAAGCCGGCGAGCCGCGCGGCGATCGTCCCGAGCACGTGCGCCTTCACGGTGTTCGTGTAGACGACGTCGGGAGCGAGGCGGCGGAACGCGGAGATCAAGCGGCGCACCATCGCGACCGATCCCGCCGCCGCGGAGATGGGAAGACGTTCGCGCTGGACGCCCATCACGCCCGAATCGAGCGGGACGACTTCGACGGCGAAGCCGCGACCGCGCAGTTCGTCCGCGTACGCACCGTCCTCGAAGAGCACGACCGTGAACGCGATCCGCTCGGGCAGATGCGAGAGCAGTAGTTGCATGCTCCGCTCGGCGCCGCCCGCACTCGAACCGCTCTGTCCGACGAACACCACGTGCACGCGCGCGCCCGCTTACAGGCGTTCGGTGAGGTACGTCCGGAGGGCCTCGACGGAGACGCGTTCCTGACGCATCGAATCGCGCTCGCGCACCGTGACGGACGCGTCGTCGAGCGACTCGTAATCGACCATGATGCAGTACGGCGTACCGATCTCGTCCTGACGCCGGTAGAGCTGTCCGACGTTGCCTTCGTCGTACGTCGTGCGGAAATGCGGCCGTAAGCCGCGTTCGATGTTACGAGCGCGGTCGACGAGTTCGGATTTGTTGCGCGCGAGCGGGAAGATGCCGACCTGCACGGGCGCGATCTTGGGATGGAAGTGGAGCACGACGCGCTTCGTCTCTTTCCCCGATTCCGGATCGACCGTCGTCTCGTTCTCGTACGCATCGACGAGCATCGTGAGCGTCGTCCGATCCATCCCGGCCGAACTCTCGATGAGGATCGGCGTGTACCGCGACTTCGACGCCTCGTCGAAGAACGAGAGATCCTTGCCCGAGAGCTTCATGTGCGCGTCGAGGTCGTAGGTGCCGCGATGCGCGATCGATTCGAGTTCGCCCCAACCCCACGGGAAGAGATACTCGACGTCCGTGCCCGCCTTCGCGTAGTGCGGCCGTTCGTTATCTTTGAGTTCGTAGAAGCGGAGCCGCTCCTCGCGAATTCCGTAATCGCTGTACCATTTTTTGCGCGCGACGACCCACTCGTCGTACCACTTGAGATCGTTGCCGTCGTCGGGGACGAAGAACTCGAGCTCGGCCTGTTCGAACTCGCGCACGCGGAACGTGAAGTTGCCGGGCGTGATCTCGTTCCGGAACGATTTCCCGATCTGCGCGATGCCGAACGGCGGCTTCACGCGCGCCGTCTGGTAGACGTTCTTGAAGTTGACGAACATGCCCTGAGCCGTCTCCGGCCGCAGGTACGCGCGCGACGCGGAATCCTCCATCGGCCCGACCGCCGTCGACATCATGAGGTTGAAGTTCCGCGGCTCGGTGAGCGTGTTCCGCATTCCGCAGTCGGGGCATTGTTCGAGCGACGCGAGATGATCCGCGCGGAAACGATGCTTGCAGTTCGTGCAGTCGACGAGCTTGTCGTGGAAGACCGCGACGTGGCCCGAAGCGACCCAGGTGTTCGGATGCATGATGATCGAGGAATCGAACGCCACGACGTCGTCGCGCATCTCGACCATGTCGCGCCACCACGCGTCCTTCACGTTGCGCTTGAGGATCGCGCCGAGCGGGCCGTAATCGAAGAATCCGTTGATGCCGCCGTAGATCTCGCTCGATCCGAAGATGAAACCGCGCCGCTTCGCGAGCGCGGTGATCTCTTCCATCGTAACGCCGGTTTTCTCCGTCATCATTGCGGTGCGTTTAGGTCCGCCTGCCGCTGCGGCCTCCCCGAATAGCGACGTCCGCGCCAGCTCACGCCGCGTCCGCTCGCGACGCAGAGCGCCGAGTTGAGCGCCACCGCGCCGAAGAACGCGCTTCCGAAAAAGGCGAGCGGCGCCGTCGACGGGGGAAGTCCGACCATCGCGATGCCGCGGCGCGACGCGATGACGAGCAGGGCCGTTGCGGCCGTCGCCTCGAGCGCTTCGAGCCAGCGTTTACGGGCGATCGCGCGTGCCGCGAGGAGCGGCGGTGCGGCGAGCGCCGCCGTGAACGCGACACCCAAGAACAAGACGCCCACGTTGCCGTCGGCCCCGATGAAGAGATTTTTCGTGAAGCCGTTCCAGATCTCGGGGAGCGACTGATACATCCGCACGCTCGCGAGCTCCGAGCCGCCGCCGATCGCGAGCCGGAATCGGCCGTCCGCCTTGATCCGTCGCGCGAACGCCACGTCTTCCACGAGCTCCGCGCGCAGCGCGGTATGGCCGCCGAGCGCGTCGTACGCGTCGCGCCGGACGAGGATGTACTGGCCGTTCGCGAGCGCGCGCTCGGGCTGCATCGGATCGTTGAGTTGTTCGAGCGTCCCCGAGGCGTAGAAGATCATCCCGAGGATGAACGGCAACGTCGCGCGCTCCGCGAGCGTGCCGAGTTCCTGATGCGTGACGATCGTGACCGCATCGACGTCGATCAGCCGCGCGAACGCGAGCGCCGACGCCGTGCCCTCCGGCGCGTGGACCGAATCCGCATCGGTGAAGAGCAGCCACGCACCGCGCGCGATCCGTTCGCCCTGCACGAGCGCCCACGGCTTTCCGACCCAACCGTCGGGTAGCGGCTCGCCCGTCACGATCCGAAGGTTCGAATACTCATCCGCGAGTCGCGCGAGAATCTCGGACGTTCGATCCGTCGACCGGTCGTCGACGACGATCACCTCCGCATCGACGAACCGCTGCGTGCAGAGCGACCGCACGCACCGTTCGATCGACCGCTCCTCATCCCGCGCCGGCACCACGATCGAAACGCTGGGCAGCGCCTCCGCCGGAGCCTCGCGCACGAGCGGAATATCGAACCAACTCGCCGGAAATTTCGCCCCCCGCGCCGCAAACGCGAGCGCGACGAGCGAAGATGCGCGCGTCATCCACATAGCAGAGTCAGCACGGCAACGGCGCTTGCGGCATCGACGCTCGCGATCGCGTCAATCCTCGATGAATTCATAACTATTAGCGGGCGTCCATTCAGCACTTCCCGATCTGCCTTGAGGACCCGTCCCCGGCCAATGTGCCGAAATAAACGGCGTGCGTGCGTGAAGGTTATCTAAGACTCGTTCCCAGCTCGAATTCCATTCGGCCCGTACGGTTGCATCGAGCGGTTCGCCATCGGCGTCGACCGACATGGAATCAATAACCGCTCTGATTTCAGGTTGCGGACCGATCGCATACCAGTTTTCGAGATATTCTCTCGTCACGATAAACCCCGTGAGCCTGGTAAAGTAGGTTCGGCTTCCGACGACGCCCGCCCAATCGTAGATCATCGCGGGATCTCCGCTTCGCTCTCCGTCGAGACTCAATAACATCCCCGACGCGAGCGTCAGCAGATCTTCTGATTTCGTCCGCGCACACGTCTCCGTAAAAAATAGTTGTGCGACAACATAGGTCATTTTCGAGCTGAGTTCTTGAGTCATCGCGATCTACCAAAACAGACTAAACGGACAGTGCCGCCGCGTTCTTCGCCTTCGGTTGCGTCTGCGCGCGGAGCTGGCCGCAGGCGGCCGCGATGTCGCGGCCCATCGGCGTTCGGACCGTCGTCGGAATCCCCGCGGCGTCGAGGATCTTCTGGAACGCGCGAATGCGTGCGTCCGGCGTCCCCTGTAACGGCGCGTCGGGCGTGACGTTGTACGGGATCAGGTTGACGTGATAGAGCCGGGCCCGCGGGCGCAGTAACGCACCGAGCGCGCGGGCGGAGTCGTCGTCGTCGTTCACGCCGTCGAGCATGACGTATTCGAAGAAGACCTTGCGGTTCGTCTTGTCGACGTAATACGCGCAGGCATCCATCAATTCGGCGATGCGGTGCTTGCGATTGACGGGCATGATCTTGCCGCGCTGTTCGTCCGTCGGCGCGTGGAGCGAGATCGCGAGATTCACCTGCGAACCTTCGTCGGCGAAGCGTCGTATCTGCGGGACGAGTCCGACGGTCGAGATCGTGATGTGGCGGTGGCCGAGACCGAAGCCCGTCGGATCGTTGAAGAGCCGCACCGCTCCCATGACCGAATCCCACGTGGCGAACGGTTCGCCCTGACCCATGAACACGACGTTCGTGATCTTCTTATTGCGCGTGCGCAGTTCGCGTTCGAAGAAGCGCGCCTGATCGAAGATCTCGACCGACGTGAGATTGCGCGTGAACCCGGCCTGCCCCGTCGAGCAGAACGTGCACGCGTAGGCGCACCCGGCTTGGCTCGAGATGCAGACGGTCGTCCGACCGCCCCAATGCTCCATGAGCACGGCTTCGACTTCGCTCCCGTCGTGGAGGCGGAAGAGGCCCTTCGTCGTCTGCCCGTCGCTCGAGCGTTGCAGGAGGACCGGCTCGACCGATTCGAGCGCGAAGCCCTCGGCCGCAAGCGTCGCGCGCAGGTCGCGCGGGAGCACCGTCACCGCATCGAGATCGGGCGCGAGTTCCTTCGTCGCCGCGTGGTAGAGTTGGTCGAGCCGATAGGGTTTGAGCGCGTGCCGGGTTGCGAAAGCGACCCCGTCGTCACAGCCCGCGCGTCGTGCCTTGTCGTCGAACCAAACGTCTCGTGCCCGCAAATTCACCGTTTCCGAAGTATATCACGGATCGAAGAGCGAGCCTTGCGCGATTTCGGGCTCCGGCGGCGGCGCGGGCGGTTCGTCGAGCTTCGCGCGGATCGCTTTGAGATCGTTCCAGACGAGCCGCTTCGTCGCTTCGAGTTCGCCGCCCGTCATTCGCAAGAGATACGCGGGATGGAAGGTCGCGATCAGCGGGAGATCGCCCGGGCCCGCGAACCATTGCCCGCGCTGGCGCGAGATCGAAAATTTCGGTCCGAGGAACGTTTTCGCCGCCGGCGCCCCGAGGCAGAGGATCGCTCTCGGACGCACGACCGCGATCTGTTCGTCGAGATACGCACGGCAGTGATCCATCTCTTCCGGCGTCGGCGCGCGGTTCTTCAAGCGCACGCCGTCGTCGAACGTCGGTCGGCACTTCACCGTGTTGCAGATGTAGACGTCCTCGCGCGGGAGCGCGATCGCGAGCAACATCTTGTCGAGTAGCGCGCCGGCACGGCCAACGAACGGACGCCCGAGCTCGTCCTCGGTTTCGCCCGGGCCCTCGCCGATCACGAGAAGGTCGGCGCACGGATCGCCCTCGCCGTACACGGCGTTGCGCCGCGTGGACCCGATCGCGCACTTCCGGCAACGATCGACGACGGCGCTCGCGTTGGCGAGCCGCTGTTCGCGGTCGGCACGCTCGGAGACGCTCACGGCGCGCGTCCGGGCGCGGGATCGAGAAGCACCGCCTCGCCCGCCGCGAGCACGCGCGTCGACCCGTCGCCGAGTTCGCGCGCCTCGAAGCGGAGCGACACGACGGCGTTCGCGCCGAGCGTCTGCGCCTGACGGACCATCGCCGCGAGCGATTCGCGGCGCGCCCGTTCGGCATCGCTCGCGATCTCGAGCGCCGTCAATCCGACGAGGGCGCCGATCGAGCGAAACGTCGAGCGCAAAAAATTACGCGGGGCGATCGCCTCGCCGCGCACGGCGCCGAGCGACGACACGATCGAGAATCCGTCGAGTCGCGAGAACGTCACCACCGCCTCCGGTACGATCGTCACCGGCCGCGTAGCGCCCGGCGCGTGCCGAAGATCGCGGCGCTCGCGACACCGAGATAGAGCGCGTACCGTCCGAGGAGCGCGGCGACGAGCGCGGCGTACCAGAGCCCGCCGTGATGCTTCAGCCAATACGCGCGACGCGATTTTTGCTTGCGGCGTTCGACGTCGTACCGTCCGCGCGCGCTTCCCATCCCCTCGTGCATCGCGCGGCTCGCCGGGACGTACCACGTCTCCCATCCGGCCGCGGCGGCGCGCTTCGCGAAATCGACCTCCTCGTGATAGAGGAAGAAACGCTCGTCGAACGCTCCGATGTCGTCGATCGTCGCGCGACGTATGCAGAGCGCGGCGCCGATCGCGATGTCGACGCGGCGTTCGTCCGCGTGGCCCCACGCGCGCAGGTCCGCGCCGTTCGCATAGCGTCGGAAGATCGGCCACTCGCCCCACGCGCTCGAGCGCAAGAACGCGCCCGTCCACGTGTCGAACGCGCCGCACGATTCTTGGATCGTGCCGTCGAGATTGTAGATCCGCGAACCCGCGATCCCGCAGCGCCGATGCGCCTGCATGAACCGCACGATCTCGGCGAGCGCGCCGTCGTAGAGCAGCGCGTCGGGATTGAGTAAGAACACGAGCGGCGAATCCGTCGCCGCGAACGCGCGATTGCACGCCGCGCCGAACCCGAGATTCGCGCCGTTCTCCACGATCGCGATGCGGTCGCCGTAGCGCTCGCGTAAGAATTCTCGGCTCCCGTCCTCCGAGCCGTTGTCCGAGACGACGACGCGCGCGAAGCCGGGATCGTCGCGGACCTCGGCGAGCGCGAAGACCGAATCGAGCGCGACGACGATCTTATCGCGATCGTTCCAACACACGACGATCACGTCGATCGCGCTCACGAGACGTTCGCTTCGAGCTTCGGTCGCTGTTGCAGATACGGCCACACGAAGCCGTCGATATCGCCGTCGAGGACGGCCTGCGCGTTGCCGGATTCGACGTTCGTCCGATGGTCCTTCACGAGGGTGTACGGTTGGAGCACGTACGAACGGATCTGCGAGCCCCATTCGTTCGCGCGCCGCTCGCCGCGGAGTTCGGCGAGCTTCGCCTCGCGTTCCTCGAGTTCGCGCGCGACGAGTTGCGAACGCAGCATCGTCATCGCGGTCTCGCGATTCTGGATCTGCGAACGCTCCTGTTGCGAGGCGGCGATGAGCCCCGTCGGAAGATGCGTGATGCGGATCGCGGACTCGGTCTTGTTGACGTATTGACCGCCCGCGCCGCCGGACTTATAGGTCTCGATCTTGAGGTCTTCGGGTTTGATGTCGATCGAGATCTTCTCGTCGTGCGCGACTTCGGGGACGATGTCGACCGATGCGAACGACGTGTGCCGACGGTGTTGCTGGTCGAACGGCGAGATGCGCACGAGTCGGTGTACGCCGCGCTCGCTCTCGAGCATGCCGTACGCGTTGCGACCGCGCATGAAGAACGTGATCGACTTGAGCCCGGCTTCTTCCGCCGCCGACTCCTCCGTGATGTGCGTCTCGTAGCCGCGCCGCTCGCCCCAACGCATGTACATCCGCGCGAGGATCTGCGTCCAATCCGCCGCATCGACGCCGCCCGCGCCCGCGTGGATCGTCACGATCGCACCGTGACCGTCGTACTCGCGATCGAAATTCGCGGCCATCTCGAGCGCCGCGATGCGTTCGGTCGCGGCCGCGATGTCGCCGTCTACTTCGTCCGCGGCGCCCGCTTCGTCACCGAGGACCTCGAGCGTCTCGCGCGCGTCGGCGAGCTGACGCGCGACCCCCGTCATCTCGTCGACCTCTTCGCGGAGATCGGCGAGTTGCTTCATCGTGCGCTGCGCGGCTTCCGCATCGTTCCAAAACGACTCGTCGCGCGTGCGCAGGTCGAGTTCGGCTATGCGACGCGATTTGCTCGCGTAGTCAAAGACGCTCCTTGAGCACGACGAGGCGCTCGTCGAGCCGGGCGATTGCGGTAAATTGGGAGTCGCTCATGTCGGCATTGCTTCGATTCCGACCACGCGTTTCCGTCCGCGCGAGGCGACGCCGCGTGCATCGGAGACGGAGCGATTGCGGTATACGGGAGAACGTGTATGCCGGATTCCGCACCGTCGTCCGACGGTGGGCGTTCCTCCTCGGCCTCTCCGTCGCGTGCACGCTGGCGCTCGAAGCGATGCGGCTCCCGGCCGCGCTCTTGCTCGGGCCGATGGTCGCCGCGATCGCGATCGCGGCGATGGAGATCCCGGTACGCGTTCCGAGCGTCCCGTTCGTCGTCGCGCAGGGCGTCGTCGGATGCCTCATCGCCCGCAGCATCACGCCCGGGATATTCGTGGAGATCGGAAAACGCTGGCCGCTCTTCGCGCTCGGCGTCGGCGTCGTCATCGTCGCGTCGTCGGCGCTCGGATACGCGCTGGCACGCCTGCACGTGTTGCCCGGCTCGACGGCCGTCTGGGGTTCGTCGCCCGGAGCCGCGACCGTCATGGTCCTGATGGCGGAGACGAGCGACGCCGACGTGCGCCTCGTCGCCATCATGCAATATCTGCGCGTCGTCTGCGTCGCGGCGATCGCGAGCGTCGTCGCGCACCTCTTCGCTCGCGGCGCGGCTTCGAACGACACCGCGATCGCGTGGTTTCCGACCCTCGCCGAACCGCACTTCGCGCTCACGCTCGTCGTCGCGATCGGCGGCGCGTTCCTCGGTAGGCGTCTCGGCGTGCCCGCGGGCGCGTTACTCGTTCCGATGATGCTCGGCGTCGCCGCGCAGGACACGGCGGAACTGACGATCGTCCTCCCGCCGTGGCTGCTCGCCGCGAGTTACGCGTTCGTCGCGTGGACGATCGGCCTGCGCTTCACGCGTTCGATCCTCGCGTATGCCGCGCGCGCGTTGCCGCGGATCGTCGCTTCGATCCTCACGCTCGTCGTCGTCTGCGGTGCGTTCGGTGCGTTACTCGTTTGGAAGGCCGGCATCGATCCGCTCACGGCGTATCTCGCCACGAGCCCGGGTGGCGCCGATACCGTCGCCATCATCGCGAGCGGCAGCAAGGTCGACGTCCCGTTCGTGATGACGATGCAGATCGCGCGCTTCGTCGTCGTGCTCTTCGTCGGTCCCTCGCTCTCGAAGGCCGTCGCGCGCCTGACCGCGCGGCCGTCCGTCGCGCGCGGAGGTTAGCTCCGTTTACGCCGGAGGCTTCTTGAGGAAGAGCACGAGCGGCAACGCGAGGACCGACGTGAGCGCGATCCACTTCGAATTATCGGCGAACGCGAGCACGGAGGCTTGCGCGGAGACGAGTCCGGCGTACGCGATCGGCGCGATCGTCGTACCCACCTCCTGCAGATGCGCGAGCGACGCGCCGCCGCGCAAGAGCGATTGGTAACTCGCGAAATCGTGATCGTAGAGCACGCCGAGCGCCGTCGACGCGATCGAGCCACCGATGAGCAGGCTCATCTTGAAGATCGCGATGCCCTGCGACGCCTGCGCCTGCGGGAGCGAACGGATCGTCACGTTCGCGACGGGCGAAAACAGGCACGCGAAGCCCGCTCCCGAGATGATCAGCGCCGCACCGAAGACCCAGAAGTGCGAGACGTACGTCGTCTGTAACGCGAGCATGCCGTACGAGAGCGGGACGAGCGCGAACCCGATCGCGACGGGGACCTTGACGTCGATCTTATCGAAACTCACGAGCATCACCGCGGTCGGCGCGACCACGACGACGGCGATGATCCGCAGCGTCAAGAGCGCCCCCGCGGTCGACGGCGGAAAGCCGAGCACGCTCTGCGCGTACTGCAAGAACGTATTCGCGCCGAAGAGCGGCGAGCCGAGGCAGAAACCGAGGATGCTCCCGACCGCGAGATTCCCCGTACTGAAGAGTCCGAGCTTGATGAACGAGCCCTCGCCCCGGCGCAGTTCCCAGAACACGAACGCGACGAAGCCCGCGACGCCCAGAAGCGCGAACGAGACGATCGATTCGTCGCCGAACCAATCGCGCCGCTCGCCGAACGCGGCGACGAACTGGTAGCCGAAAAACGCGACGAAGACGAGCTCCACGCCGCGCCAGTCGTGCGGCGCCGTGCGATCGGGCGCGGGCGCTTGGAGGAGGAGCGCGACGATGACGCCCGCGATCGTCGCGAGGACGCCGTAGAGCGCGAGCGCGCCGCGCCAATATTCGTGATCGATGAACCATCCGCCGACGAACGATCCCGACGCCGCGGCCGAGAGCGACGTCACCGAGAAGATCGAAAACGTGATCCCGCGATATTTCGGCGGGAAGAGCGTGAGCACGGTCGCGACCGAGCAGACGAAGAACGTGCCCTGCGCGATCCCTTGGATAGCGCGACCGATGATGAACCCGTGTAGCGAGGTCGTGATCGCTAAGTAGAACGACGTGACGCCGAAGAACGCATGGCCGTATCCGAACACGCCGCGCCGCCCGTAGCGCCGCACGAGCCACGGCGAGAGCAGGATGACGGTCCAATAACAGGCGCTGTACCCGATCGTCGCCCACGAGAACTCGTCGGCCGAAGCGCCGAGCGTTCCGCTCGCGTAGTTCGCGATCGCGCCGTACACGGCCGCGAAGGACTGATCGATGAACAACGAGATCAACGCCGCGACCATCACGACGACCTTCGTGAGGGAGATGCCGTCCGCGATCTCGATCGAGAGTTCGGGGACCTCGACCGGTGCCGGCGATTCGACGACGACGGCGGCGGAACTCAAGTTTGCGGACTCCTCGAAAGACCGACGCCGGGCGCCGACCGCGAGCGGGAGCGTCCGGCGCGTTTAGCGCGTTACGCTAGACGCAACACGTCAAGCCGTGACACCGTGGCAGCGCTTGAACTTTTTCCCGGATCCGCAGGGGCAGATATCGTTGCGTCCGACTTTCGCCTCACCGCGCGTCGGCTTCTTCGGCTCGTCGTTGCCGAGATTGGTGTGGAGTTCGCGTCGCGCGTTCGCGCCGGGCGGCGGCCCGAGTAACTGCATCGCAGAAACCGGATCGAGGCGCGCGACCCCCGCGGGTTCGGGGACGGGAGCGGGCGCCGGCGGCGGCGCGAGCGCGCCGGCGGGGAGCGCCTCGAAACTCGGCATCCCGTTCGAGCCGGTCTCTCCCGTTTCGGGCGACCCCGCTTCGTTCGGATCGCCGAATTCGAACTCGACGCGGAACCACGCCTTGATCGCTTCGTCCGCGATGTTGCTCTTGAGATCTTCGAAGATCTCGTAGGCTTCTTTTTCGTACTCGACGCGCGGATCGCGCTGACCGTAGCCGCGCAGACCGATCCCCGTCTTGAGCGCGTCCATCACGTAGAGATGGTCGACCCACAGCCGGTCGATGATCGGCAACATGATGAACTGCGCCTCGACGACGCGCGCGATCTCCGGCGGAAACTCCGCCTCCTTCGCTTCGTACGCCGCGAGCGCCGCGTCGGCGAGCGCGGCCTTCATGCCTTCGCGATCGAGCTTCTCGAGCGCCTCGACCGACACGCGTTCGCGGATCGGGAACACGAGTTCGATCTCGTTCAGCATCTCCTCGAGATCCCACTCGGAGGGATGCACGTTCTCGGGCGCGCTCCGATCGACGGCCTGCTCGACCTTATCGGTCAAGGACTGAAGCATGAAATCGCGGAGCGATTCGCCGCGCAAGATCTTGCGACGCTCGTCGTAGATGACCTCGCGTTGTTTGTTCATCACGTCGTCGAACTCGAGGACGTGTTTGCGGATCTCGTAGTTGTGCGTCTCGACCTTCGACTGCGCGCGTTCGAAGGAACGCGAGATCATCTTCGCTTCGATCGGCGTCTCGTCGGTGAATCCGACGAGATTCATGATCCCGTTGATCCGCTCCTGACCGAATAACCGCATCACCTCGTCTTCGAGGGAGACGTAGAAGCGCGTCGAGCCGGGATCGCCCTGACGGCCGGCGCGACCGCGCAACTGGTTGTCGATCCGGCGCGACTCGTGCCGCTCGGTGCCGATGATGTGGAGGCCGCCCGTCTCGGCGACGTTCTCGCCGAGCTTGATGTCGACGCCGCGTCCGGCCATGTTCGTCGCGATCGTCACGGCGCCGGCTTGACCCGCATCCTTGATGATCTCGGCCTCGCGCTCGTGATACTTCGCGTTGAGCACCTCGCACGTCACGCCACGCCGACGCAGGATCGCGGCGAGACGTTCGCTCTTCTCGATCGAGCGCGTGCCGACGAGCACGGGGCGCCCCTTCGCGTGCTCGGCGACGATCTCGTCGACGACCGCTTCGAACTTCGCGTTCTCGCTCTTGTAGACGATGTCGCCCATGTCGGAGCGCGCGATCTGCCGGTTCGTCGGAATGACGACGCAATCGAGACCGTAGATGTCGCGGAACTCGCGCTCCTCGGTTTTCGCCGTACCGGTCATGCCGCCGAGCTTTTCGTAGAGCCGGAAGTAATTCTGGAACGTGATCGTCGCGAGCGTCTGATCCTCGCTACGGACCGAGAGGCCTTCCTTCGCTTCGATCGCCTGATGGATGCCGTCGGAGTAGCGGCGGCCGTACATGAGCCGACCGGTATACTCGTCGACGATGATGACCTCGTCGTCCTTGACGATGTACTGCTGGTCGCGGTGGAAGAGATTCCACGCCTTGAGCGCGGCGTTGAGTTGGTGCGTCAGTTCGAGATTGCGCTGATCGTAGAGGTTCGTGATGCCGAGCATCCGCTCGACCTTCGTCACGCCCTTCTCGCTGATCGGGACGGCGTGCGCTTTTTCGTCGACCGTGAAATCTTCGTCCTTGATCAGACGCGGCGCGATCTTCGCGAATTTTCCGTACAATTCGGTCGCGTCCTGACCCTGGCCGCTGATGATGAGCGGCGTGCGCGCTTCGTCGATGAGGATCGAATCGACTTCGTCGACGATCGCGTAGAAGAGCTCGCGTTGCACCATGTCGTCGAGTTGCAGCGCCATGTTGTCGCGCAGATAATCGAACCCGACTTCGTTATTGGTCACGTACGTGATGTCGGCGCCGTAGGAGCGACGGCGATCGGGCGGGGCGAGATCGTGCTGGATCACGCCGACCGAGAGCCCGAGAAAATTGTAGAGCGGCGCCATCCACTCCGCGTCCCGACGCGCGAGATAGTCGTTGACGGTCACGACGTGCACGCCGCGTCCGAGCAGCGCGTTCGCGTAGACCGCGAGCGTCGCGCACAGCGTCTTGCCCTCGCCCGTTTTCATCTCGGCGACCTTGCCCTCGTGGAGGACGAGACCGCCCATCAGCTGCACGTCGAAATGGCGCATCCCGAGCACGCGTTTTCCGGCTTCGCGACAGACCGCGAACACGTCCGGGAGCATCTCGTCGAGCGCCGCGCGCGCGGCCGCCTTGTCGAGCCCCTCGAGACGACCTCGGAATTCGAGCGTTTTCGCCTGCAATTCGGCGTCGGAGAGGCTCGAGATCTCGGGTTCGAGCGCGTTCGTCGCTTCGACCGTACGGCGCAAGCGGTTGACTTCGCGTTCGTTGCCGTCGAAGAGCGTTTTGAGAAAGGCCATGGCTACCTAGAACCGTTCGCCCTCGCCTCGGGGTTCCGCTTCTTACCTCGGAAGCGGCGCCGCTTCCGATTGCCGCCTCCGATCACACCGCCTCCGGCGCCGTTTTCGGCCACCGCCTCCGAGGGTCAGCTCGGAACCGGAGCTTCCGGAGCGATCACCGAGGCGACGGCGACCTCGACGGGGAGCGAGATGACGAAGGTGCTCCCCCGGTCTTCGATCGTTCGGACTTCGAGGCGACCGCCGTGGACGTCGACGATCTTCTTGGCGATGTAGAGCCCGATCCCCGAACCCGCGATCCCGCGCGAACGGGCGTTCGTCGCTCGGCCGGAGCGCTCGAAGATGCGGTGGACCTCCGCGGCCGGAACGCCGATCCCGTCGTCGGAGACCTCGACGCGCGCCTCGATCGCGTCACCCAAAACCCGCACGGTCACCATTCCGGTCGAGTACTTGAGCGCGTTGCCGACCACGTTGTCGATGACGTGTCGCAAGCGCGAGCGGTCGAACGGCACGACGACGTCCGTCTCGGGCGCGACGAAGGTCAGGCGACCCGTCGCCCGCTCGAGCGGCGCGATGGCCTCGCAGACGAACGCGGCGAGATCCTCGGCCGTCCGCTGGAGCGAGAATCCGGCGCTCTGCGTGGCCGCGAGCGCGAGCGCGTCCTCGCTCAGTTTCGCGAGCCGACGCGTTTGCTCGATGATCGTTTCGGCGTTGCGTTTCGTGCCGGGGTCGTCCGTTTCGAGCAAGAGTTCGGAGAAGCCCGAGATGACCGTGAGCGGGCCGCGAAAATCGTGCGCGAACATCGCCATGAGATCGTCCTTGAACGCGTTGCTCTCGGCGAGCGCGCGCGACGCGAGCACCGCGCGTTCGTAGAGTTCCACGTTGCGGATCGCGAGCGCGGCGAGGGTGACGAGGGCGTCGACGAGTCGTTGCTCCTGCCGTTCGAACGGTTGCGGCCGCGAGACGACGAGAAAACCCGGTTGCGCTTCGAGGCTCTCGCCCGCGCCGATGAGGAGCCGGTTGACCGAAACGTGCGCGTTGAACGCCTCGCGTAGCGCCGCGCGCGCGGCGAGATCCTCGAGCGGGAGTTCGCTCGGGCCGGCGAGCGTGGCGCCCGGTGCCGTGGCCGATCCGAGCAAACGCAGCGTCTCGCCGCGTCGCGCGTAGACGCCCGCGAACTGCGCGAAGACGAGCCGCATGACGAGCGTGCAGAGCGTCTGCACGAGCGGTTCGACTTCGGTGACGCCGAGGATCGTCCGCGCGGCGTCGACGAGCGCGGCGCCTTCGGCCGCGTAGCGACGGAGTTGCTCGAAGGCGAACGCGCTCGAGAGCGCGAGCGCGAGGTGGCCGACGAGCGTCCGCAGGTAGCGGATGTCGTCGTCCGTGAGCGGCATCGTCGCGTTCTCGAGCACGAAGATCGCGAGCACCTGACCCTCCGATGCGACCGCGATCAGGTCTTCGGTGCCGCGCCGCACGACGACGCGCAAGCGCAGGACGTCGAGATCGAAGTTATCGGTCGGGCGCGCGACGCGCTCGCCCGAACTCTCGCTCGCCGCGACCGGCCGGAACCGTCGATCGCGCAACTCGTACGCGACGCAGTTCCGGCGGAACTCGCGCCCGATGCCGCGCGCGACGATCGCGAGCATGTCGTGCGCCTCGCGCGATTCGCGCAGCGCGACGACGGAACGCTCGACGCTCTCCGCCCGCCGCCTGCGATCGCTCGCCGCTCGGTCTTCGATCGGAGCTACTTCGTCTCGGGCGACGGAGCCCCCATCGCCGATCCCGAGGTCGTCGGAACGTCGACGGAATCGGGGCCCTTCGCCTTCGAGAGCCCGAGGAAGAGAACGAGCACGAGAACCGCGACGACCGTGCAGATCGCGGCGAAGCGCACCGCCGTGGACTTCGCGAGACCGTGACGGTCGGTGCGGATCATCTGACGACTCATGGATGCGACCTTTCGGGATTACAGCGGAAGTTTTTCGGGATGCACGATTTCGGCGACCGGCACCTCGCGCATCATTTCCCCGACGGTCACGAATCGGAAACCGGCCGCGCGGAAACGCCGGACGAGCGGCGGGAGCGAGTCGATCGTCGCGATGCGGCCGCTGTGGAGCAACAGGATATCGGGGGCCGTCGCGTATTTCGCGACGTGGTCGTCGATGACCGTCGGGGTCGCGACGGCGCGCCAATCTCCCGGATCGTCGTTCCACAGGATCACGTGATAGCCGACCGACTGCGCGGCCTCGACCGTCGCCTCCGTGAAGCGGCCGTGCGGCGGCCGCATCATCGTGGCGATCGCGGGATCGCGGACGTAGCGTTCGAGCGTCGCGGCCCCCGCGCGCAACTCGTCGCGCACGGCGTCCGGCGAGAGGGCGTCGAAATTCGCCGGATGCGTCTGCGTGTGGTTCGCGATCTCGTCGCCGTCGCGCTCGATGCGCTCGGCGAGCGCGGGGAAGAGCTCCGTGTCGTCGCCGATCAGGAAGAACGTCGCCGGCACGTGCAGGTCGCGGAGCGCGTCGAGTAAGAGCGGCGTGTCGACGGGATAGGGACCGTCGTCGAACGTGAGCGCGACGAGCCGCGGGCGATGCGACCGATCGCCGTGCGAACGCTCCTTGAAGAAACGCTCGACGTGCGCGGCGAGCGAACGCGACAGGAGACGGTGCGCGTTCGCGTCGCGCGCGACGATCGCCGGAACGACGGGCGCTTCGAGCACGTGCCGCACGCCGAAAAAAACGGCCGCGATCAAAACGAGCGCGACGACGGCCGCGAGCGGACCGCGCCGTCCGGCGTTAGCGATACGCCTGACGCTCCGCGTGGACGGAAGCGAAATCGCGACCGACGATCACCGTCACGTCGCTCGTGACGGGCATCGCGACCGTCGGCTTCGCGTCGGGACGGATCGTCGCGGTCTTGAGCGCGAGCGCGTCGCGGACGCGCTCGCCCGCGAGGGGTTCGGTCGCGGAATGGACGTCGATCTCCGTGTCCTCGTAGCCGAACGTCGCGGCGTTCGCGACCGAGCTCACGACGAAGCCCGCCTTGCGCAAGATCCCGGCGAGGAGCGCGCCCTGACCCCGCAAGCCCGAGCCGTTCTCGACGTCGACGCGGACGTGCGACGGCACGACGGAGGCGACCGCGGCGGCGTTGGGCGCCGGAAGCGGATAGGGCGAGTCGAGGAACATCTTCTTGACGAGCGCGGCCTTCGCCGCGTCGTCGGCGACGACGACGTCGCCGCAACACGAGAGTTCTTTGTCGGAGAGGAACGGCACCTGATCCGTCCGCACGTTCGTCTTGAGATCGACGTGTTGCATCGACCAGGCGAGGCTCAGGATCTCTTGCTGCGTCAGGTTCGTGTAGACGTTCTTGCGCACGACGTCGATGAGCGACGTGATGTGGACGAGATCGTTGAACTTATCGCTCTTGAGCTTCGCCATCGTGATGCGGATGATCTGGTCCTGACGTTTGATCCGACACGGATCGCTGCACGCGTCGTGTCGGAAGCGGCTGTACGACACGGCTTGATCGCCGTTCATGTGATACTTCTTGCCGCCGACGAAATGGATGTGCAGGTGCCCCCAATTGTCGTCGTAGTTCATCGTCTCGTCGGGAACGACGTCGATCCCGCCGATCGCGTCGACGAGATCCTTCGTCGCGTCGATCCGTAAGGTGACGTAACGATCGAAGGGCGGCATGCCGAGGAATCGCGATACCGCGGCCTCGGTCGCCGTCGCCGCCTTGTGCTGATCCGTATATCCCGTGTAGACGGAATTGATCTTGTCTTCGCGACCGTTCTCGTACGTGTAATCGGTGTCGCGCGGCACGGAGAGGATCGCGATCGAGCCCGCGGGCAACTTCGGATTCGGGAAGTTCAGGGCAACGGCTTTGATCGTATCGGTCCGCGCGTTCGTCGAATACTCGATGTCCTTGGCGTTGTAACTGTAATCGATCCCGAGCAGTAAGAGCGCGATACGGTCCTTGTGGAACAGTTGTTGCGGCGACGGAACGAACGGCGCGCCGTAATCGGCCATCACGTCCGTCGGGGCGCGACGCTGGACGATCGCCTGCGTCGCGACGATCCCGACGAGGATTCCCAAGAGTAACGCGAAGCCGACGGCGGCGTTTCGGACGATTCTCACGCTCGCCTACGCTCCCACGAGTTCCGGAACGCGGACGAGCGTTCCGTGAAAATCGAACGCCGTCGCTCCGTCGAGCGTGACCGAGACGAACTCGCCCGGCTCCGCGTCGCCCGTGAAGTAGATCCCGCCGTCGACGCCCGGCGCTTCGCCCATCGAGCGGCCGACCCACGCGCGCGGCGCCCCGAGCGCGCCGCGCAGGGGATCGGTCCGCCGGAACGTGCGCAACTCCTCGACCAGCACGCGCTCCGTGCGTCCGACGCGCTTCGCGCGCGCGCGCGCGCTCGCGAGCCGCTGCGCCTCGCGCAGACGGATGAGCCGCGCGCGTTTCGTTTTCGCGGGGACGATCGCGCCGAGCTCGGCCGCGGGCGTCCCGTCCTCGCGACTGTAGGTGAAGAAGCCGACGCGATCGAGTTCCGCACGCGCGATCCATTCCTCGAGATACGCGACGTGCTCGTCGGTCTCGCCCGGAAAGCCGACGATGAACGTCGAGCGCATCGTGATGCCGGGGACGCGGCGCCGGAACTCGGCGATGATCTCCAGATAGCGCTCGCCGTTCGACGGCCGACGCATCGCGCGCAACACCTCGGGGTGCGCGTGCTGGAGCGGCATGTCCATGTACGTGCAGACTTTGGGGAGCGTCGCGATCGCCTCGATCAGCGCGTCGTCGACGGTCGCCGGATAGAGGTACAGGAGTCGGATCCACGCGAGGTCGTCGATCTCGCTCAGCTCGTGCAGTAACGTCGCGAGCCCGCCCTGCCGCTCGCCGCGATCGCGGCCGTACATCGAGGTGTCCTGGGCGATCAGGATGAGTTCGCGCGTCCCCGCGGCGACGAGCGCGCGCGCCTCCTTGAGGACCGACTCGTGGGAACGGCTGCGAAATCCGCCGCGCAACTGCGGGATGATGCAGAACGTACACGGATGGTCGCAGCCCTCGGCGACCTTGAGATACGCGGTCGCGCGCGGCGTCGTGACGAGCCGCGGAAGAAAGTCGTGCTCGGGTTCGGCTTCGAAATCGAGCCGCACGGGCGCGAGCCCGGCCCGCGCTTCTTCCAACACCTCGACGATCGAGGCGTACGCGCCCGTACCCACGACGCCGTCGATCTCGGGGACGAGCGCGCGGAGTTCCTCGCCGAAACGTTGCGAGAGGCAGCCGGCGACGATCAACTGTTGGCCGGGCTTCTTCTCCGCCGCGTGCGCGAGGATCGTATCGGTCGATTCGGCCTTCGCGGGGTCGATGAACGCGCACGTGTTGATGACGACGGCTTCGGCGTCGGCGGCGTCGGGGACGAGTTCCCAGCCGGCCGCGCCGAGTTTGCCGATCATCACTTCGGAATCGACGAGATTCTTCGCGCATCCGAGCGAAACGAACGCGACGCGGTTCATGATGGAAGACACGTCGGCCGCCCTTCTCCCGGACCGCACGGAAGTCCCGGGAGTACGGGGCGCCGGGGGCGGTTCCTCATCTAACGATAATTCGTGAACTGCAGGGGCACGTCGGTGTCGAGGCCCTTGAGCAACTGCTGGGCCTTCTGCAAGTCGTCCTTACTCTTGCCCGAGACGCGGATCTGCTCGTCCTGATACTGCGCGGAGACCTTGAGCTTCGCGGCCTTGATCGCCTCGACGAACGTCTTGGATTTGTCCTTGGCGATGCCGCTCTTCACCGTGACGACCTGGCGCACGGCGTTCCCCGCCGCGGGCTCGACCTTCCCGAACTCGAACGCCTTGAGCGAGATCCCGCGCTTGTTCGCCTTGCTCTGCAGCATGTCGACGACGTTCTTGAGCTTGAGCTCGTCGTCGGTCGTGATCGTGATCTTTTCCGCGACGTGCTCGACCGTCGTCTTCGAGTTCTTGAAATCGAAGCGGCCCTCGATCTCCTTGCGCGTCTGGTTGAGCGCGTTGTCGAGTTCTTGCTCGTCCACGCGCGAGACGACGTCGAACGAAAAGTCCGCCACGGTTAGACTTTCGCGAGCGCGACGCGCCGCGTGACGACGTCGCCCGAATGGCCCATCGTGCCGAGATCGCGCCCGTTGACCGTCAGCTCGACGCCGCCGGCGTTCCCCGCGCGGATCTGGGCGACGTCGCCGACGAACGATTTCCGCGTACCGGCCGGATACGTGCCCTCGAGGGCGTGCTTCCCGTCGATCGTGACGAGCAGCCACGACGACTGCGTGAGGCGCACGCTCATCGTCCGGACGGCGACGGGCTTCGCCGTGGCGACGACGGTCGGCGTCGGCGAGGGCGTCGCGGACGAAGCGGCCGGACTCGGCGCCGCGGTCGCGTCGGCGACGACGGGAGCGCGCGCGCCGTCCATGCGGAGCGACACGAGGTTGTAGCCGACGAATCCGACGAGGATCGCGGCGACGACGATGCCGCCCCAGATCCACGCCGAGGGACGTCGCCCGCGCCCGAGCGCGGCGTACGAGGCGCCGTGGTCGGTCGCGGGCGACGACGTGCCGCCGCCGCGTCCGGCGCTTCCGTTGAAGGCTTCGACCGCGCGTTCGGGATCGAGCGAGAGAAATCGCGCGTACGTCCGGATGAAGCCCCGCACGTACACGGGCGCGCCGATCGCGCCGTAGTCTTCGTCTTCGATGCTCTGGAGGTAGACGGAGCGGATGTGGATCTGCTCGGAAACGTCCGACAGGGAAAGGTGGCGCGCTTCACGCGCAGCGCGAAACTCATCACCCACTCCTGGCATGCGCTCTGGAGTTTGCGTCGCCCATCGGTTATCCTGTAAGGCGAATGACGACCGATGCCAGCCCGTCCGTGCGCGTCGTCGCCGCGATGAGCGGCGGCGTGGATTCCGCCGTCGCCGCGGCGCTCTTGCGCGAGCGCGGCTACGACGTGGTCGGCGTGACGATGAAGATGTACGCTCCCACCCGTCCGGCCGCCGCGAAATCGTGCTGTGGGGCCGAAGATTTCGACGACGCGCGTCGCAGCGCCGCGATCCTCGGCATCCCGCACTACGTGCTCGACTTCGAAGAGGCGTTTCGCACGACCGTCGTCGAGCGTTTCGCCGAAGACTACCGGACCGGCCGCACGCCCAATCCGTGCGTCGCCTGCAACAACTTCGTCAAACTCGGGACGCTGCGCCGTTTCGCCGATCGGATCGGCGCCCGGTACGTCGCGACCGGTCACTACGCGCGCCTCGAGCGAGATTCGGCCGGCACGCACCTGTTCATGGGCGACGCCGAGAAAGACCAGTCGTACGCGCTCGCGCAATTGCGTCCCGAGCAACTCGACGGCTTGCTCCTCCCGCTCGGCGACGCCGCGAAATCGCACACGCGCGAAGAGGCCGAGCGCTTCGGTCTCCCCGTCGTCGCGAAGCCCGACTCGCAGGACATCTGCTTCGTCGAGGGCGGCGATTATCGCTCGGTCCTCGATCGGGCGCGCGGCGTCCGCGAACCGGGCGGCGTCGTCGTCACGACGGCGGGCGAAACGGTCGGCCGACACGCGGGGATCTCGGGCTTCACGGTCGGTCAGCGGCGCGGTCTCCCGCCGACGCACTTCAACGACGGCCCGCGCTACGTCACGCGGATCGATCCGGCGACGAACACGATCGTGATCGGTCGCGAGGAGGAACTCGGTTCGCTCGAACTGCTCGCGACGGACGTGAACCTGATCCGGCCCGAACGCTTCGCGAACGGCCCCGTGCGCGTGCGCGCGATGACGCGCTATCGCGCACCGCTCGCGGGCGCGCTTGCGTCGCTCGACGGAGACGGCGCGTTGCGCGTGCGTTTCGACCTCCCCGAGCGTGCCGTCGCACCCGGGCAACTCGTCGCGCTCTACGATTCCGTGACGCCGGAAACGCTCGGCGCCGCGACGATCTCCGCCGCTCTGTAAAGACCCACACGCTTTTGTAAAGGCGAAGTGGTGAAGCGCATAACAGTCCTCTCCGAGGAGGTCTGTAACGCGAGATTCGCACCTCCTTCGGCCGAATAATAACGGCGTATGATCGACGCGCTCTCAGCCTTACAGCTCTACCCCGCGCCGCCGCCGCGCCGGACGCCCGTACCCGCGACGCTCGTCCGTCGCTTCGACGTGATCGACGCGAACTTCGATCTCGTCATGACGGGCGCGTCGTCGTCCGATCTCGGCGAGCCGACCGCCGAGAGCGCGCTCGAGCCCGCGATCGTCGCGGAACTCCGGCTCGTGTTACCGACGCACGATTTCGCGAAACGACCCGTCGCGACGGCGCTCGTGGGGACCGATCTCGCGCTCCGCATCTCGCGCAGCGTCGGACCGGCCGGGACGTACTATCACGTCCTCACCGAACGCACGACGCTCCGGCGCCTGATGTTTCGCGTGGAGACGCTCTTCCGTCTCGACGAAAACGAATCGGAGTTACTGCGCCTCATCGTCGCGGGATACGAATTGCCGCACATCGCGAAGCGCATCGGACAACCGGCGACCGCGATGGCCGACGTCGTGCGCAAGCTCGAGCGCAAGCTCAATTGCGTGGGCCGTCAGGCGCTCACGAGCATCGTCTACGCGAGCCCGTTCCCGCTCAAGAGCGCGGTCTAGCGCCGGAGTTCGGTGCCCGCGTCGATGCGTTCGAACGCGACCGCGAGTCGAGCGGGTCGTCGACCGTCGGAACGCGTCGACGACGAACGACGACTCGGGTCGAACCCCGCACCTCGGCGCGTCGCGCGAAGGTCAGGCGGTCGCGAGCGCCATCTCCGGACGCAGGTTCCAGTACGTGTCGCGCACGACCGGATTGAACCCCGCGCCCGTGACGAGACCTTCGAGTTGGACGCGCGTCGCCTCGTTCGTCGAACCGGCGAGCGTCACGACGCGTTCTTCGAGGATCGTGCCGCCCATGTCGTCGCAACCGTAGAAGAGCGCGACCTGACCCATCTTGAGGCCGGGCGTCAACCAGGATGCCTGGAGATGCGGGAAGTTATCGAGATAGAGTCGCGAGATCGCGAGCACGCGCAAGTAATCGAGACCCGTCGATTCCTGACCGCGCAGCGGCGTCTTGAACGGGACGTAGTACCACGGGATGAAGGCGGTGAAGCCGTTCGTCTCGTCTTGGAGCGACCGCATCACCTCGAGGTGTTCGATCCGTTCGGCGACCGTTTCGACGGAACCGAACATCATCGTCGCCGTCGTCGGCATGCCGAGTTCTTGCGCGTCGCGCATGATGCCGAGCCACGCGTCCGGCGTGATCTTGCGCGCGCTGATCCGCCGGCGCACCCGCTCGACGAGAATCTCGGCACCCGCGCCGGGTAACGATTTGAGCCCGGCGGCGCGCAGACGCTCGAGCACCTCGCGCGGCGAGAGGTTCTCCACCTTCGCGAGCCCGTTGATCTCCGAAACCGAGAGCGAATGGATGTCGACGGCCGGAAACTCCGCGCGCACGCGGCGGAACAAGTCCTCGAACCACCCGATGCGCAGATCGGGATTGACGCCGCCCTGGATCATGATCTGCGTCGCGCCCTGATCGGCGGCCCACTTCACGCGCGCGACGACGTCGTCGTGCGACATCGTGTAGCCCTCGCCGTGCTTCTCGGGACGGAAGAACGCGCAGAACGAACAGTGGACGTTACAGATGTTCGTGTAGTTGATCGTCGTGTCGATGACGTAGGTGACGTCGTTCGTCGGGTAGAGCTGCATGCGCCGATGGTGCGCGGCGGCGCCGAGTTCGTGTAAGGGGGCGCGCTCGTAGAGTTCGATCCCCTCGGCGACCGTGAGACGGCCGCCCGTGGCGGCCCGTTCGAGCAGATTAGCGACCGACAACGAGAACCTCCGGTTCGATGCGCGGGACTTCGGGGATCTCCCCGACCGCGTGTAACTCTTCCACGTAACGCCGCAGACCCGCGCGCGCGGGGGCGTCGAAATCGAAATTGAGCGTCGCGAAATATGCGGCGTAGAAACCCGCGGCGCGCGGATACGTCGCCTGCGCGAGCGCGATCACGCGGTCCATGTGCGCGGCGCCCCAATCGCGGGAGCGGATGAGCGCCTCGTGCGCCTCCGACACGAACGACGCGTGCTCCGCGAGCGCGTCGCGGCGGACGGCCCACACGGCGAAGACCATGTCGGCACCCGTCCACGCGTGCCACTCGCGCCCGAGATCGTGGACGATCCGCGACGTGAACGTCTGTTGTGCGTCGATCGCGCGATCGCCGATGAGGAGCGCGGGTTTGCCGTCGGCGGCCGCGCGATACGGATCGTCGCTCTCGACGAAGTTCGCGCGCACGCCGTAGCGCCGCTCGAGCAGCACGCGCAAGAGGTTCCGTCCGCTCGCCGACTCTTTCGTCACCGCGATCGGCACGTCGCCGAGTTCCGCGAGCGGTCGGGCGCTCACGCAGACGACCGACCACACGTCGTCGCGCGCGCCGATGCAGAGATCGGGCAGGAGCGCGAGACGATCCGCGTGACGCGCCCAGTGCATCGCGCTGATGGGAGAGAGATCGAGTCGACCGTCCAGGAGCATCGCGTTGAGCGTCGCGGGAACGTCCGAGACGAGACCGCCCGGATAGCGGACGGCGCCTTCGTCGAACGCGGCGTAGATCGGCAGATCGTTCGTGTAGACGATACGGCCGGACCGGAGCACCGTCGGTTACGCGGGAGCGAGCGTCGCGCCCGCTCGGATGACGCCGTTCTCGCCGTCTTCGGGTTTCCAGTCGTGCGGGAAGACGTCGTACGTCGAGTTGCGACGGACGGCGACGAAGCCGGCTTCTTCGATGAGGCGACGGAATTCGCGATCGTCGACGTACTGACCCGACGACGTGCCGGCCGCGTGATAGATCATCTCTTCGTCCGTCGAGCCGTGCGTGCCGTCCATGTCGTCGGCGCCGAATTCGAGCGCGGCCTGGCAGACCTTGAGCCCCTGGATCATCCAATAGGCCTTGATGTGATCGAAGTTGTCGAGCATCAAGCGCGCCGTCGCGAACATCCGCAGATCGTCGAGCCCGCTCGTCGGACCGTGACTCGAGAGTTCGTTGCCGTCGGGATGGAACGCGAGCGGGATGAACGCGTTGAAGCCGGGCGAGCGCTGTTGCGATTCGCGCAGCATGATGAGATGCTCGGCGCGCTCCTCGAGCGTCTCGATCGTCCCGTAGAGCATCGTCGCGTTGGAGGCGATGCCGTGACGGTGCGCGATCTCGTGAACTTCGAGCCAATGCGCCGCGTCGACCTTATTCGGGCAGACTTCCTTACGGAATCGCGCGCTGAAGACTTCGGCGCCGCCGCCGTTGATGTTGTCGAGACCCGCCTCGCGGAGTCGCCCGATCAGTTCGTCGTACGAGAGGCGGTGGCGGCGCGCCATGTAGTCGATCTCGGCCGCGGTGAAGAGCGAGAGTTGCGCGTGCGGCAACGCTTCCTTGAAACGACGCATGAGCGGCAACCAATAATCGAGCGAGAGTTGCTTGGGGTCGTGGCCGCCGACGATGTGGATCTGGTTGAAGTTGTTCCCGGTCTCGAGCGCCTTCGCGAACACCTCGTCGCTCGGCATCCGCACGACGCGGTCGCGTTCCTTGAACTCGTCGACCGCGAACGAACAGAACTTGCAGTTCGCATAACAGACGTTCGTCGAGTTCACGTAGCGGTTCAGAACGTAGTAGACGTTCTTGCCGCTCTTGCGCTCCTTCGCCGCCTTGGCCAAGCGACCGAGCGCGTGCAGGTCGCGCGTCTCGAAGAGCGCGACGCCGTCGCGGCGGTCGAGCGAGATTCCGGCATCGATTTTTTCTTCGATCGCGCGGAGCGCGGGGTCGGTCGCGAACATCACGGGTACGGGCCTTTCATCGCGCCACGGCGCTTCGGCCCGTGACGCTGTACCTCTCTTAGACTAATCGCGCGCGTTCACCGTTGCGCGCGACGACACACCCTTAATTCGCCGACGAACATCGCTCGCCGGGCTCCTACTTTTCTCGCCCGAATCGATAGAAACGCTCGGGGACGACGGCGATTTCGAGCGCGAGCAGTCCGGCGCCCAGCACGTACCCCCCGAGAACGTCGGTGAGAAAGTGTGCGCCGAGCGCGAGCCGCGACCAACCGATCGCGGCGGAGAGCGCGAGCGGCGCGACGACGAGGACGGCGCGCGCCGGCCGCGGCAGCGTGGAGCGGGCGGCGACGTAGGCCCAGAATCCATAGAAGACGAGCGAGAGCGTGGCGTGCCCGCTCGCGTACGAATAACTCGTTTCGTGCGTCACGAGCCAATGCGTCGGACGCGCGCGACCGAACGCGAGCTTGAGCGCGTCGCTCGTGAACTCGGCGATGATGAGGAAGGCGACCGCGGAGAGCGCGCGCCCGAGCCAGACGCGCCGGACGAGACCCGCGACGATGACGGCGACGCAGACCGGAAAATAGACCTCGAAGCGACCGAGCTTCGTGAGGAGCGCGGCGAGCGGCGTCGCTTGGCCGACGAGCGGCGCGAGAACGAGATCGATCGCCCCGGGCGGCCGGTGCGCGACGGCGAGCCCGATCGCGAGATACGCGAGCGCCGCGACGGCGACGACCGCGAGCAGTCGCGTGCGCGAGCGTCTCGAGCCGGCGACGCGCGCGCCCGTCGCGCTCACGTCGCCGACAGGTCGAGTCCCATCTGTTCGTCCCGGCCGAGCCGATCCGCGATCGTTTCGAGCTCGCCGATCCCGATGTTGATGCGACGCGGTTTGGTACCCTCGTGCGGACCGACGACGCCGAACTCTTCGAGTTGTTTCATCACGCGGACGGCGCGCGGGTGGCCGATCGAAAAGCGCTGTTGCAATTGCGCGGTCGACGCGAAATCGCTTTCGATGATGAAGCGCGCGGCTTCGTAACAGAGCGGATCGACCTCGCGCTTCTTGTCGTCTTCCTCGATCGGCACGACCTCGACGTCGAGCAGATTTTCGGGCGCCGCCTGCGTCGCCCAGAACTCGACGAGTCGCGACACCTCGGGCCCCGTGATGTACGCGCCTTGCGAGCGCACGGGCTTGGGCGCGTCGATCGGGAGAAAGAGCATGTCGCCGCGCCCGAGTAGGCGCTCCGCGCCGACCATGTCGAGGATCGTCCGCGAGTCCACCTGAGAGCTCACCGCGAACGCGATCCGCGACGGGATGTTCGCCTTGATGATCCCCGTGATCACGTCGACCGACGGTCGCTGCGTCGCGACGACGAGATGGATGCCCGTCGCCCGCGCGAGTTGCGCGAGGCGGCAGATCGTCGTCTCGACCTTCGCGGGCGCGATGAGCATGAGATCGGCGAGCTCGTCGATCACGATCACGACGTACGGCAGTTTTTCGTCGGGATACTTCGCGTTGTACTCTTCGATCTTGCGGACCGAGGCTTTCTGGAAGCGCTCGTAGCGCGAGTCCATCTCCTTGGTCATCTCGAACAGCGCGCCCGCGGCGAGCCGGGCGTCCGTGATGACCTCCTTGATGAGATGCGGGATGCCGTTGTAGACCGTGAGTTCGACGCGCTTGGGATCGATGAAGAGCATCTGCACTTGATCGGGCGTCGCGGAGACGAGTAACGACGCGATGATCGTGTTGAGGCAGACGCTCTTCCCGCTCCCCGTCGCGCCCGCGACGAGGAGATGCGGCATCTTGCCGAGATCGCCGAAGACCGGACGACCGGTGATGTCCTTGCCGAGCGCCATGTGGAGCGGCGGGACGGTTCCGCGCTGCGGCAACGCGTCGAGGATCTCGCGAATCGCGACGATCGAGGTCTGCGCGTTCGGCACCTCGATCCCGACGGCGGACTTCCCGGGGATCGGCGCCTCGATGCGCACCGACGTGGCGGCGAGCGCGAGCGCGAGATCGTCGGCGAGCGCGGTGATGCGCGAGATCTTCACGCCCTTCTCGGGCCGCAGTTCGTAGCGCGTGATCGAGGGGCCGCGCTGGACGTGCGTCACCTTCGCGCCGACGCCGAACGACGCGAGCGTCTCTTCGAGTAATTGCGAGCGCGTGGAGTCGTCGACGATCTGCGCCTGCGGCGGATCGAAGAGATCGAGATTCGGCAGCGCGTATTTGCGCTGGAGCGGATCGCCCGCGAGCGTTCGCGGCTCGTACTCGCCGACGATCGCGGCGGATGCGCCGGACGCCGCGACCCCGGCGGTCGCCGCACCCGTCGCGCCGCGCGCGACCGCGGCCGCCCCGCCCGAGATCGCGGCGCCGCTCGGCGTCGCGACGATGCGATCGTCGACGTCGCCGTCCACGTCGTCGTCGAACTCGCCGTCGTATTCGTCGTCTTCGAATTCGTCGTCGTCG
>CAZZXB010000004.1:41940-44757 GCA_964658025.1 uncultured Janthinobacterium sp. | reverse complement strand
GAGGACCTCAATCGAGCTTGTAGCATCCGCTCGGATCGACCGAGACGCGACGGTCGCCGACGACGATCGAGCGGATGCGATGTTCCCAATAGGTCACGACCTTGACGACGGCGGGCTTGAGCGTCGCGATGAGCGCTCGGGCACGGTGCGAGATCGAGACCGCGTCTTTGAGCCACGGCGGGTGATCGTTCGGGAGCGTGTGACCGCCCCAGCGGTCGTCCGTATCGAGCGGGAGGATCGGCAGCGCGACGACGCCCGCGGTGGCGAGATTCGGCGGCGGGAGTTGCCCCTGCGCGTCGGCATCGACGCGTGCGCTCACGGCTCGGCGATCCCGTGACGGAGCGCGTGCAACGCCGCGAGATGTAATTGCGAGACGCGCTGCGGCGAGACGCGCATCGACGTCGAGATGGCGTGCAACGTCATCTCGTTCGAATAATGCAAGGCGAGGATCCGTCGCTGGCGCTCGGGCAGTAGGGCGATCGCCTGCGCGAGATCGCGCCGTCCGACCCGCGCGATCGCGGCGGCCGCGGTATCGTTCTGCGCTCGTGGGAGGTCGCTCGTGCCGCCGGCGGTCGGCGCGTCGATCGATACGGTGGTTTGTTCGTGGACGGCGAGACGCGCGCGACGGAGCGAGGCGTCGCGCCGTTCCATCTCTCCGAGCGTCGGCAAGGTACCGCGAACCTGCGCGAGCGCGTACCGCTCGTTCTCCGCGCGCCGGAGTTTTCTGCGGACGCGTTCCGATACCGGATCGCGGCGACGCATCCCGTTGAGCATCGCGCCGACGACGAGACGGCGGGCGTACCGTTCGAGCGACGTGCCGCGGGTGGCGTCGAACGTATCGACCGCACGGATGAGTCCGATCGATCCGTCGCCGACGAGATCGCCGAGATCCGCGAGCCCGACCACGCGGCGCACGCGACGTGCGATCGCGCGGACGAGCGGCAAGAGCCGGCGGATCGTCGCTTCGCGTTCGTCGACGTTCACGATCCGCTCCCGTGCGCGGCCGAAATCTCGCGTTCCAAGAGATCGGCGAGGCCGCCGCGTTCCGATCGCGCGACGTCGCGCGTTACCGTGCCGACGACGAGATCGCCGTAAAAGCCGAGCGCCGACGCGACGGGCTTCAACGCCGCCGCGAGCAAGAGCGCGTCGAACTGCGCCGCGGCTTCGCGCGCGTCGGACGTCGCGCCCTCCGGGCGCGCGCCGCCCGGTCGCCCGCGTGCGATCCGCGCCTCCGAGACGGGCGCGGAGATCCGGGCCGGAGCCCAAGCGCCCGGGCTCACGAGCGGTGAAGGTTGTTGGCGATGCGCAACATTTCATCCGCGGCCGCAACGCCTTTGGAGCTCGCCTCGTACGCGCGCTGCGCCGCGAGGATTTCCATCATCGATTCGACGATCGACACGTTCGATTTTTCGAGCATGCCGAACGCGATCTTCGGATCGCGCTCGCCGCGGAGCGACACGTCGGTCGGTTTTCCGCTCGCGGACGTCGCCGCGAAGATCGCCGAGCCGACCGGACGCAGGCGCTCGGGAGCGTCGAAGGCGGCGAGCCGGATCGTTCCGAATCGTTCGCGCGCGTGGACGCCGACGTCGCCCGTCACGCGCCCCGCCGGATCGACCGCGACGCTCGTCGCACCGCTCGGGATGCGCACGCCGACGAGTCGCCAACCGTCGGCGTTACGCAGCGATCCGTCCGCGCTTCGCGCGAACGCACCGGCTCGCGTGTACGCGCGCTCGCCGTCGCGTTCGATCGGAAAGAATCCGCGCCCGTCGATCGCGATATCGAACGGACCGCCGCTCTTCTCGAGCTTCCCCTGCGCCACGATCGCGCGCGTGCCGGTCGACGCCGTGCCGAGTTCGGCGTTGCCCCCGAGTGCCGCGAACGTCGCCTGCGCCGCTTTGAATCCGACGACGTCGGCGTTCGCGAGATTGTCGGCGACGACGTCGAGATTGCGCTGTTGGGCGTCCATCCCCGTCGCCGCCGCGTACATCGCGCGATTCACGACTTCACCCGCACGACGTCGCTCGCGTCTTTCTGCCGTTCTTCGTCGATCGCCGAGAGCGTCTTCTGCGCCGTTTCGAACGCGCGCTGCGCGCCGAGCACCTCGACCATCTCGCCGATCGCATCGACGTTCGACGCTTCGAGAAATCCGCTCTCGAGCGACGCGTTCGGCGTCAGCCGGAGCCGGCCGACCGGCACGCCGTTGCTGAGGACGAAGCCGCGTTCGTCGATCGTCGCGTCGGCGCGCGCGACGATCGGACCGTGCGCGCCGAGCAACACCGATCCGCGTTCGTCCGCGAGCAGTCCGTCCGCGTTACGAAAAAACGAGCCCGAGCGAACGAAGTGCGTCGCACCGTCCGGGTCGCGAATGGCGAACGCGCCGCGACCGGCGATCGCGAGATCGAGCGCGCGCCCGGTGCGTTTGAGGGAGCCCGCGCGCGCGTCGACCGATTCCGCCGTTCCGATCCCCGACGCGCCGAACGACGCGCGGACGACGTGGCGGTGAAACCCCGCGCTCGAAACGTTCGCGAGATTCGAAGCGGAGACGTCGAGCCGCGTTTTCGCCGCGTGCATCGCCGAGGCCATGAGTTCGATACCGTCCATGACCGAAGCGTAGGCGCCGATTGTTACGGCGACGCGGACGCGACGTTACGGGATCTCGCGTTCCCACGGCCCCCAGCACCTTGACGCAGGCGTGGCATCCGACGGGACGTTGCTCGCAGCGTCTTTCGGCCGATCGAGCTCGCTATTGGACCGTCGCTTTACCACGAAAGCAAAGCGTTCGCGGTCGCGGCTCGGGTACGTCGGACGGATTTTCGT
>CAZZXB010000004.1:14736-41840 GCA_964658025.1 uncultured Janthinobacterium sp. | reverse complement strand
GACCCTCGGGCACGCGTCCCGCGTCAGGCGGGTTCGAGGGCGCGAACCGTCGCGACGCACGGCGCGCAGAGCGTCGGATGGATCGCGTCGGAACCGAGCGGCAGATATTTCCAACAGCGCGAGCACTTCTCGCCGTCCGCCGCGGAGACGCTCGCGGTCGGCGCGCCGTGTGGGATCGACGGATCGACGTGCAGGTCGAGCGCGGAGACGACGAGCGCTTCGCGCAGGTTGTCGCCGAGCGCGCGGAGTCGCGCCTCGTCCGCCGGATGCGCGCGCACGTGCGCCTGCAGTTGGAAGTCGCGCGGACCGTCGCTCGCGGCGACGCGCGCGCGGAGTTCCTTGAGCGTCTCCCACGTCGCGAGGTCGGCGAGTTCGCCCGAGCCGCGCGCGCTCCCGCGCGGCAGTTCGAGATCGAAGACGCTCTCGCGCTCGCCGCGCAGCGCGACGGGAACGGCCTGCCACGCCTCTTCCGCGGTGAACGAGAGCAGCGGCGCGAGCAACGCGCAGAGCGTCTCGAGGATCCGGAAGAGCGTCGTCTGGGCGCTCTTGCGACGCGCCCCGCCGCGCTCGCCCGAATACATCGGATCCTTGAGCACGTCGACGTAGAAGCTCGAGAGATCGCTCGTGTCGTATTCGACGAGCGCGAGATAGACGTCGTGCAGGCGATACGCTTTGTAGTGCCCGGCGACGCGGTACGCCACGTCGTCGAGACGCGCGAGCGCGAGCCGATCGATCGGCTCGAGATCCGCGCGCGCGCGGAGGTCGCCCGGATGCAGATCGTCGATCAGGCCGAGCAGCATCCGCAACCGATTGCGCCAATTGCGATAGACGGCGCCGATCGACTTCAGTAACTCCTCGCCGAGACGCATGTCGGCCGTGAACTCGACCGACGCGACCCAGAGCCGCAGCACGTCCGCGCCGTACTTGCCCATCGCGTCGCCCGCGCCGATGTAGTTGCCCGCGGACTTGTGCATCGCGCGACCGTTCGCGTCGACGACCCAACCCGTGGATACGACCGACTTGTACGGCGGCGCGCCCTTCGTCGCGACGGCGGTGACCATGTTACTGCGGAACCAGCCGCGGTATTGATCGCTGCCTTCGAGATAGAGATCGGCCGGCCAATGCATCCCGCGCGGTTCGAGCACGGCGCGATGCGTCACGCCCGACTCGAACCAGATGTCGACGATGTTGAACTCCTTGTCGAATTCGCGACCGTTGCATTTCGGACAGGCGAAGTGCTCGGGAAGAAACGTCTCGAGCGGCTCCGTCCACCAGAGATCCGAGGCGTTGCGGCCGTCGCGACCGCGTTCGCGGAAGACGCCCGCGACCGTTCGCGCGATCTCGGGATCGAGGATCGCCTCGTTGCACGCGCGGCACACGACCGACGGGATCGGCGTGCCCCAGGTGCGCTGACGCGAGATGCACCATTCCGGATGATTCTCGATCATCTGCGCCATCCGGTGCTCGCCCCACGCCGGAAACCAGGTCACTTGCGGGATCTTCTCCTCGATCCGTTTGCGCAAGCGATTGACGTCCATCGCGATGAACCACTGCGCGGTCGCGCGATAGACGACGGGATTCTTGCAACGCCAACAATGCGGATACGAATGCGTGAAATCGTTGCGCGCGAAGAGCGCGCCGTTCGCGGCGAGATCGGCGATGATGCGATCGTTCGCGGCGAAGATCTTCTCGCCCGCATACGGACCCGCGTCCGCCGTGAAGCGTCCCGACGCGTCGACCGGACTGAGCGTCGGTAAACCGAATCGCAGTCCCGTCTCGAAGTCGTCGGCGCCGTGGCCGGGCGCCGTGTGCACCGCGCCCGTGCCGGTATCGAGCACGACGTACTCCGCGCCGACGACGAGCGAGTCGCGATCGAGAAACGGATGACGGACGGTCGTTCCGACGAGCGCCGTCCCCGGCGCCCCCGCGAGACGTTCCGCGGCGGGACCCTCGGCACGCGCGAAGACGTCGTTCGCGAGATCGTCGGCGAGCAGCAATACTTCCGTTCCGCGCCGATAGAGGCCGTACGACGCGTCCGGTTTGAGCGCGATCGCGACGTTGGCGGGTAAGGTCCACGGCGTCGTCGTCCAGATGAGGATCGACAACGGCCCGTCGGCCGTCACGGGCGCGTCGAGCGTCGCGAGGATCGCCGCGCGCTGCGCGTCGCTCGCGGCGAAGCGCACGTAGATCGAGGGCGAGAGATGATCCTTGTATTCGATCTCGGCTTCGGCGAGCGCCGTCTCGTCGCGGAGACACCAGAGCGTCGGGCGCAGGCCCTTGTAGAGTTGGCCTTCCTGCGCGAGATCGGCGAGCGTCGCGACGATCGTCGCCTCGAAACCCTTGTCGATCGTGCGATACGGCTCGTCGAACTCGCCGAGCAAGCCCATCCGTAAGAACGTCTCGCGCTGACGGTCGAGCCAGTAGATCGCGCGTTCGCGACACTTCGCGCGCAACTCGATCGGATCGACGTCGTGAAAATCGAGTCCGAGATGCTTGAGCGTTTCGAACTCGATCGGTAAGCCGTGCATGTCCCACCCGGGCACGAACTTCGCATACTTGCCGTCGAGCAGATGGACTTTCACGAAGATGTCCTTGAGCACGCGGTTGAGGAACGTCCCCATGTGGACCTCGCCGTTCGCGTACGGCGGTCCGTCGTGGAGGATCCACTGCGGGTTGCCGGCGTTGCGTTCGAGGCGGCGCGCGTAGGTGCCGCGCTCGCGCCACCACGCCACGCGTTCGGGCTCGCGTTTGGGGAGATCGCCGCGCATCGGAAACGCCGTCGTCGGAAGGTTCAGCGTCGCGCGATAATCGGTCGAAATCGTCTCGTTGGAGGACATGGAACCCGCGACGTTCGCGCCGCGCCCGGACGCGTCATCTTCGGACGCGACCGCGGTCGGTTATTTCCCGAGCGTCGCGGCGACGAGGCCCGCGACCGCGGGATCGATCGGCAGCGACGGGTCCGCGTATACGGTCGCGGCTTGCGTCGCGAGCGTGCCGTCGGCCGCGTCTTTGAGAACGTGACTCATGCGATCGATCACGTGGAGCGCGGCCGCCGGATTCGCGCCCGCGAGCGCCTTCGCGTCGTCGAGCGAGACTTGGAGATCGTACGCACCCTGCACGACGACGAGCGGCGCGCGCAGCGCCGCGATCGCGACGCGCGGATCGTACGCGAACCACGAGATGAGGTACGGCTGCACGGAGGGCCGGTAGAGCACCTCGAGCATCGTCGGTACGTCGCCCGTCGTTCGGCCCTTCGCGAGCGCGCCGAGGATGCGCTCGTTCGCGGCCGCGAGATCGGGCAAGCTCGCGAGCCGCGGCCCGAGTTGCTTGCGCAGGATCTCGGCCGCCGGAAATCCCGCGCCCTCGAGCGAGACGAACGCGTCGGGCTTCGCCTTCGCCGACGCGAGCATGCCGACGAGCGAGCCTTCGCTATGCCCCGCGACGGCGATCTCGCCGAAACGCGCGTCCGCGCGCATCTTCGCGATCCAGGCCGCGGCGTCGTCGACGTACGTCTCGAAGCGCAGAGCGCTCTCGGCCGGACCGGCCGCGCGGCTCGCACCGACGCCGCGCTTGTCGTACCGAACCGTCGCGATCCCGCGCGCGGCGAGCGCGTTCGCGAGGAGCCGGTACGTGTCCGTCTTGACGCTGCCCGCGTTGCCGTCGCGATCGACCGGTCCCGAGCCCGAAACGATGAGGACCGCGGGCGTGCGCGCGCCGGCGCCCGTCGGGACGAGTGCCGTTCCGGCGATCGTGCCGGTCGGCGTCGCGAGCGTATACTCGCTTTCGAGCCCGGCGGCGGCGGGCGCGCCGCTCGACGACGGAACGGGCGAGGCGCCGAGCAACGAGAGGGCGGCCGCTCCCGCGCAGAGCTCGCGACGATTCATCGTGGGACCTTTTCCCGCGACCGCGCGAAACTACTACGCTCGCGGCGAACTCCGATGCCGGGCGTCGCGACGCGCCGGGCGGCGTCGGCGATCGACGCTCGCGTACGACGCGTCGTCCGGCGATGGGGCTTCCGTGCGAGACGGCGTCCGGCAGGCGGGGCTCAGCTACGAGGCGGCGTCCTCCGGCCGGGGCTCACGAGCGGACGAGTTCGTCGAGCACGTCGAAGTTGCGCTTCGCGAGGCGCATCTGCTCGGTCGCGGCGCGCGCGACGTCGCCCGCGAGTTCCTCGCGCCGGACCCACGCCTCGTCGACCAGCCGCTCGACGTGCGCGACGTCGGCGCGCGAACCCGGCGTCCAGAGCGGCGGAAGCGGATACCCGATATCCTCGATCAAGCCTGAGACTTTCGGATCGTACGGAATCGCGAGGAACGGCACGCCGAAACGGATCGCGAGGATCAGCGCGTGGAGGCGCACGCCGACGACGAGCCGCGCGCCCGCGATCGTCCGCGCGATCGCCTCGAGATCGCCCGCGGGGACGAGCATCGGCTGCGTCGCGCACTTGCGGATGACGAGCGTCGCCGCCTCCGCGTCGGCCGTTCCGCCGAACGGAACGAACGCGACCCGTGCGCCGTGCGCGCGCGAGAGGCGATCGACGGCGGCGGCGAGCGCGACGATGCAATCGCTGAAGTTCGCCGTCTTGCGCACGCACACGACGACGAGCGGATCGCTCTCCGCGCCGAGTAACGCGCGCGCGTCGGAATTCGGGAGGTCGTAGCCGAAAACGGGATCGGCGGTCCGTTCGACGTGCGTCGCGGGGACGAGCGGCGCGAAGAGCGCGCGCGAACGTTCGTCGCGGACGGTCGCGGCACCGAGGCCCTTGAGAAATTTTCGGACCGTCTGCTTCCCGAAAAAATCGAGCGGCCCGACCGATTGCGCGAAGACCATCGTCTTCTTGCCCGCGCGGATCCCGGCGTTCACGATCCCCGCGTAGTACGCGAGACTCTTGAGGCTCGTGGCGTTCTGCAAGAGGCCGCCGCCGCCCGAGAGCACGACGTCCGCGCGCGCGACCGCCGCGCGGATCGCGCCCTGATCCCATCGCGGCGACGCGTCGATGCCGAGTTCGTGCGCGGTCGTCTCGGGCGTCGCGGAGAGCGCGTCGATCGTCGCGAGCGGATAGCGCGTCTTGAGCTCGCCCGCGATGACGCGGAGCAACGCCTCGTCGCCCACGTTCTCGAAGCCGTAATAGCCGCTGATGAGAAAACGCACGCGCTAACGCGCCGTTCCCGAACGCACGCGACGGTCGCCCGACGGCACGTTACGAACTGCGGACGAGTCGGCGCATCGCGTTCGCGCGCACGCGCGCGTCGATCGCACGGTAGAGCGCGATCGCGAGCGCGCCGACGACGATGCCGATCGCGGCGCCGTTGACGATCCGCAAGAGCGAGACGACGAGCGGCGTGTGGAGATGCGAGAACGTATCGACGACGTCGGAGGTGCCGATCGCGATGCCGAGCGCGAAGAGCCAGCCCGTCGCGCGTTTGTGTTCGAGGCGGAGCGCGGGCAGCAACATCATCATCGGAAATCCGATGAGGAACTCCTTGAGCCGCGGCCGCACGCCGAGCACGGCCGTGAGGTTCGAACGGAAGGCGAGCTCGAACGCCGACGGCGTGACGTCGCTCTGGTTGCCGCTCCGCGAGACGTAGACGATCGCGAGCACGCCGATGATCGCGAGCGCGAGTAATTGGTAGACGCGCACGGGTTCGAGCGCCGACGCGCGTGGCGTCGGCGGCTCGTTACCGAAGCGCCGCGTGTAGACGTAGAGCGCGAAGGCCAGGAGCGGCGGAACGACGATCACCGCCTTCACGCCCGCGAAACGATCGATCTCTTCCATGAGCAGCGGCACGCTCACGAGCCCCACGACGACGAGCGCGCCGCCGAGCGCGAACGCGAGCGCCACGCCGAGCGTACGGATCCCGGCGAGCACGCTCGCACCGTACCCCGCGGGCGGCGGCAACGTGAACGAACGCGGGACCGCGACGAACCCCATCGTCGCGAACGCGATCGCGCCGAGCAGCGCGAGGATCTTGCGCGCGAGCAGATCGTGATGGACGAGGTAGCCGAGCGCGACGAACACGAGCGTCGCGCCGAACGCCCCGTACGCGATCGACGCGCGACGGACGCCGAAGGCTTCGAGTAAGAGCAGGAAGATCGCGGGGATCGCGAGCGCGACGAGCGCGACGACGAGCGGGTTGATGCGGAAACCCGGCACGGGCGTCGCGCGCCCGAGTTTGAATCCCCGCGCGACGAGACCGTCGCGGATCCGCCGGACCATCTCCACGTTGGTCTTCTCGAGCGAGAGCCCGTCCTGTTCGTGCAGGAACGGACGCAGATAGACGACGCGGACGTTGCGCTCGCGCACGCCGAGCAGATAGCGCGCGACGACCGTTTCGAAATCGAGCTTGTCGAGTTCGGCCTTGGCGATCGCCTGCACGCGCGTCGTCCGCTCGATCGCCTTTTCGGCGAGCCCGTCGTTGCCTTTCTGGATCTGATTCTTGTCGTAGGTCTCGATCGAACCGAAATTGAGCCCCGTCCGCTTGAACGCGTCCGCGACGTCTTGGAGCCGATCGGGATAGCCGAGCACTTCGTTGCGCTGTCCGAAGAAGATGACCGTGGTCGGCCGCTCGTGACGTTTGAGGCTCGCGAAGATGCGATCGATCTGCGGCGCGCCGAAACGTTCGTCGTTCTGGATGCGCGGCACGAGAAAGAGCGCGAGCTCGCGCGCGAAGCCGAGCGGTTCTTCGGGGAGACCGAGCCCGAGCGAGCCGAAGTAATCGGCCTGCGAGCGGATCGCGAGCACGGTCGGCGAGCCCGACTTCACCACGCGGACCGCGCGCGGTTCGAAGTGCAATCCGAGCGCGGCGCGGTAACGCGCGACGGCGGCGGGATCGAAGATCGTGAGGTAGAGATCGCTCGCCGAGAGACCGCCGCGTTTCGCGAGGCTCGCGAAAAACGGATTCTGCAGCGGCGCGAGCCGCGCTTGCGCGATGAGCGCCTGACCCGGCACGACGTACGCCGTCGTCCCCGAATCGAGCGCGCCGCCGAGTTCCTCGGAGACGGCGAGCGACGTGAGCCCCGCGCGCCGCAACGCGATGAGCATCTGACGCTTGTCGTAACCGTACGACGCGCAGAGTGCGGCGAAATCGCCGTAGTCCATCGCGATCTCGACGCGACGCGAGCCCGTTTCCTTGCGCTCGCGCACGATCGCGACGTAGAGCGCGGCGAGGAGCGCGACGGCGAGGATCGCCGTCAGCATCAAGCGGTATCGGCGCGGAGCGCTCATGGCGACCATCGCGTTACGAACTCGCGGAATTCGAGACGGAGCCGCGGTGCGCTGCGGTCGAGTTGTAGATAGTGTCCTCCATCGAGACGGATGTAGCTGAACGCGTCGCCGAGATGTTCGAGATCGCGGACGAGTTCGGGAAAACGCGGACCGCGCGCCGCGACCGTGCCCTCGGCGAGCAACGTCGGCATCGCGAGGTCGCGCGCGAACGCGGCACTGCGAAAATTCGTCGGCCCGTCGAAGGCCTCGTACATCATCTTCGGATACTCGATCGGAACCTGCGTCCGTTGCGCGATCCACGCGCGCTCCATCCGTTCGCGATCCTCGAACGAACGCTCGAACATCCAGCGCGAGAGCGTCCGCGCGAGCGCGCCGTCGCGCGCGTACGACCGCACGAGCGGAGCCACGGCGAGACGCGCGAGCCGTCCGAGCGGCCCCGAGAGATGCCCCGTTCCGCCGCTCGGCGCGTAGACGGGTTCGACGAGCATGAGTCCCCGGACGTCGGCGGGACGCTCCGCCGCGAGGGCGAGCGCGAGCAGACCGCCCATCGAGTGACCCGCGAGCCACGCGGGACCTTCGGCCGCCGAAACGTGCACGAGCGCTTCGCGCGCGTCGACGAAATAGTCGCCGAGCCCGGCGTCCTCGACCCTCGCGGCCGCACCGTGCCCGCGCGCTTCCCAGGCGTAGCAATGGCGGTCGCGTTCGAACTCCGCGATCTGCGGTTCCCACGACCACGCGCCGCCGCCGACACCGTGAAAGAAGAGAACGGGTTCGGAACCCGCGGTGCCCGAAACGTGCAGCGCACCGCCGGACGCGAGGCGTAGGAGACGCGCTTGACGCACGAGCCGCGGGTTCGGTATAGTGGGCCCACTTAACTGCCAACCCGTTGGCCATAGGTGGAATCGCTTGTCGCTCACTCACCCAGCGCACGCGGATCGCACCGACGTCGGCCGAGACGTCCGAATCGCCCTCTTAGGGTGCGGTACGGTCGGCTCAGGCGTCGCGCGACTCCTCGTCAACTCGACGTCGTCGGTCCCCGCTCGCAGCGGTGTGGACTACTGGCTCGCCGGAATCGCCGTGCGTTCGCTCGCGAAACCGCGTCCGACCGAGATCCCCGTCGGACTTTTCACGGAAGACGCGCGCGCGCTCGTCGACGATCCCACGATCGACGTCGTGATCGAATGCATCGGCGGAACCGGAACCGCGGCCGAACTCGTCGTCGCCGCGCTCGCCAACCGCAAGCACGTCGTCACCGCCAATAAGGATCTGCTCGCCACGCGCGGACCCGAACTGCGCGCGCTCGCGGCGGCGAGCGGCGTCACGATCGCCTACGAAGCGGCCGTCGGCGGCGCGATCCCGATCGTGCGGACGATCGGCGAATCGCTCGCGGGCGAGGAGATCCTCGAAGTCGGCGGCGTGCTCAACGGCACGACGAACTTCATCTTATCGGAGATGTTCGGCGGCGCGTCGTACGCGAGCGCGCTCGCGCAGGCGCAGCGTCTCGGTTTCGCCGAGAGCGATCCCACGAGCGACGTCGCGGGCATCGACGCCGCGCACAAACTCGCGATCCTCGCGCAGCTCGCGTTCCGTCGCGGCCTCGTCACGAGCGAGATCCCGCGCACGGGGATCACCGAACTCTCGGCCGCCGATCACTCGCTCGCGAAGCGCGCCGGCTGGCGGCTCAAGCTCGTCGCGTGCGCGCGCGCGGACGCGTCGATCGTCACGCCCGCGTACGTCTCCGCGGGGCACGCGTTCGCGCAACCCGTCGGCCCGCAGAACTGCATCCGCGTGATGGGCCGGAGTTCCGGGTCGCTCACGTTCGCCGGAACGGGCGCGGGGAGCGATCCCACGGCGTCGTCCGTCGTCGGCGACGTCGTCGCCGTGTTGCGGCTCATCTCCGCCGGCCGCAACGCCGGCGTGAAGACGGGCGACACGCAACTCGCGCCCGTCCGCACCGATCGGCTCGACCGCGCGATCCCGCTCCGTCGCGTGATCCGCCTGACGTCGCTCGGCGACGTCCGACCGGCGCGCGAGGCGCTCGCGCGTGCGGGCATCGCGGCCGAACCCCTCGAGGGTCTCCCCGCCGTCGTCACCGCGTCGCTCGACGACGCGGATGCGGCCACGATCGTCGAAGGCGTCCGCACCGCACGGGTCGTTCCCGCGAGCGTCATCCCGCTGTGGGAAGATCTCGCGGTCGACGCCGTCTCCGCGACCGGGCACGCGCCCGACGTCGCGCTCTCCGTCGCTCGCTAACGAGGAGCATCCCGTGTCCGAACCCTCCGAATATCGCTTCGATACGACCGCCGTCCACGGCGGTCACGCGGGCGACCCGCACACGAAATCGCGCGCGGTACCGATCTATCAGACGACGTCGTACACGTTCGACGATGCCGAACACGCCGCGCGACTCTTCGCGCTCCAAGAGTTCGGAAACATCTACACGCGGATCATGAATCCCACGAGCGACGTGCTCGAACAGCGCATCGCCGAACTCGAAGGCGGCGTCGGCGCGCTCGCGCTCGCGAGCGGGCAGGCCGCGAACGTCTTCTCGTTACTGAACATCGCGCGCGCGGGCGATCACGTCGTCGCGTCGGCGTCGCTCTACGGCGGCACGTACACGGCGTTCACGCACACGCTGCCGAAATTCGGGCTCGAGATCACGCTCGTCGATCCGGCCAAACCCGCGAACTTCCGCGACGCGGTCCGCGAGAACACGAAGGCGATCTTCGCGGAGACGATCGGGAACCCGCGCGTCGACGTGCTCGATATCGAAGCCGTCGCGGGCGTCGCGCGCGACGCGAAGATCCCGCTCGTCGTCGACAGCACGCTCGCGACGCCGTATCTCTGCCGGCCCTTCGACTGGGGTGCCAACATCGTCGTCCATTCGGCGACGAAATTCATCGGCGGTCACGGTACGTCGATCGGCGGACTGCTCGTCGACGGCGGGAACTTCGATTGGGAGGCGTCGGGGAAATTCTCCGAACTCGTCGATCCCGATCCGTCCTATCACGGGGTGCGCTACGTCGCGTCGTTCGGCAACCTCGCCTACATCATCAAGGCGCGCGTGCAATTACTGCGCGATCTCGGTTCGGCGATCTCGCCGTTCAACTCGTGGCTGCTCTTACAGGGACTCGAAACGCTCGGCCTACGGATGGAACGCCATTCGTCCAACGCCCTCGCGGTCGCGAACTACCTGCGCGAACATCCCGACGTGACGTGGATCTCCTATCCCGGCATGGCGGACCACCACTCGCACGCCCGCGCGAAAAAGTATCTGCCGAAGGGTTCGGGCGCCGTGTTGACGTTCGGGATCAAGGGCGGCGCGCCCGCGGCGAAGGCCGCGATCGACCGGCTCAAACTCTTCTCGTTACTCGCGAACGTGGGCGACGCCAAATCGCTCGTCATCCATCCGTCCACGACGACGCACCAACAACTCAGCGTCGTGCAGCAGATCGAAGCGGGCGTCACCGAGGACATGATCCGGCTCTCGATCGGGATCGAAGATCCGCACGACATCGTCGCCGACATCGCGCAGGCGCTCGCGGGCGCGCGCGACGCCGTGTTCCCGCGCGAGATCGCGGCCACCTGACGCCGCCGTCCGTCGAACGCGACGTCGCGATCGGGTCCCTCGCGCTCGATTGTGGCGCCCGGCTCCCGGACGTCGTCCAGCGCGTCACGATCTACGGCACCCCCCGTCCCGACGGCGCGAACGTCGCGCTCGTGTGTCACGCGCTCACGGGGACGTCGCGCGCGCTCGACTGGTGGGGCGGTCTCGCCGGACCGGGAAAATTCCTCGACACGGACGCGCTCGCGATCGTCTGCGTGAACGCGCTCGGGAGTTGCTACGGATCGACGGGACCGCGATCGCCCGCGCCCGACGGCGCGCCGTACGGCGAACGGTTTCCGGTCGTCGGCGTCTTCGACATGGTCCGCGCGCAACGCGCCGCACTCGCGACGCTCGGTCTCGATCGCTTCGCGGTCGTCGTCGGCGGATCGCTCGGCGGGATGCAGGCGCTCGCGTGGGCGCTCGAACCGGACGCGCGCGTCGATCGCGCGATCGCGATCGGCAGCTACGACCATTTCTCCGCGATGGGGATCGCCCTCAACGCCGTCGCGCGCGAGGCGATCCGCATCGCGCGCGATCCCCGCGCGGGGATCGGCCTCGCGCGCAAGATCGCGATGCTCACCTATAAGAGCGACGCGCTCTTCGCCGCGCGCCACGGACGCAGGCCCGACCGGAGCGGCGGCGACCCGCTGCGGAACGCCGACGATCGGTTCGACGTCGAGGGGTATCTCGATCGCCAGGGCGCGATCTTCGCCGACCGCATGGACCCGCAGGCGTATCTCACGCTCACGCGCGCGATGGACGCGTTCGACGCGCGCGATCGCGGCGTGCCCGGCGCGGACCTCGAGCTCACCTTCGCGGGGATCTCGAGCGACTGGCTCTTCCTCCCCGCCTACGTTCGCGCGGCGGCCGAACGCTACGCGTCGCTCGGCTACGACAGCCGCTATTACGAACTCGAATCCGATCACGGTCACGACGCGTTTCTCGCGGAGCCCGAACGCGTCCAAGCGCTGCTCGCGCGACGACTCGCTCCGCTCTACGCGCGTCTGCGCGACGAGACGGTCGCGACGCGGAGCGCCTGAGCCGCGCGTCGCGCTCCGGCACGACGCTTCGCGGTGCGGGACGACGGCGCGGCGAGCGTCGCTTCAGCGGTGAACTTTTCCCCAGCCGCCGATCGAATCGAGCGCGCTCGTGAAGGTCGCGTAGAGCCCCCGGCGCCGCGGGGCGCTCGAGAGTGCGGGATCGGGTGCGCTCGAGATGTTGTACCCGACGGCGAGCCGGATCGCCTCGCCGACCGTCATCCCGGCTTCGATCGCGGCGCCCGTCGCGTTCGCGTCCGTCACGCCGTTCGCCGCGATCAGTTCGCGCGCTTCCGCCGCGAGATCGAGCCGGCCGCCCGGACCGCCGAGCCGCTCGTCCGCACGCAATCCCAAGAGCGCCGTGTGCGCGGCATAGTAACTGTCGCCGTCGAGCTTGTACGCGAGACGACCGCTCAGTTCGAGTTCGCGCGTCGGGCGGAAGAGTTGCTCGGCCGAGAGCAGATCGGTGCGCTCGCCGATCACGGCGCCGTCGCCGCTGCGGCGCTCGTAGCCGACGAGCGTCACCGCGCGATCGTCGCCCGTCGGACGGACGGCGAGCGACACGCGATCGTCGTCGCTCGAATACCCGCTCGTGTTCGCGTTCTGGAGCGACGCGAGTAACGAGACGCTACCGCTGAGGTTGCCGACGGCGCCGAGCGAGAGCGTGGAGCCGGGCGACGCGCCCGTGCGGAGTTGGTACGCGCCCGTCGCGCGGAAGGCACGACTCGCTTCGTAGGAGAGCGCCGCGCCGTAGAGGTTGAAGCCGAGCGCCTGCGGACCGATCGCGTTCGCGCGTTCGACGTTCACGTCGCCCTTGAGGCGTTTGCGTAGCACGAAGCTCTCCTTGACGCCCGTGTCGGAGTAGATGTCGGTTCCGGTCCCCGTGTTCTGCACGACGTATTCGGAATCGACCGTCGTCGCGTTGCCGAGCGAGCGCGAGATGCCGAACGCCGTCGCGCGCGTACCGTTCGTCTGTCCCGTGAACGGGATCGAACTCGCCGCGAACGAGTCGACGGGCGTGCCGTTCCACATCTCGCGCACGAAGAGCCGGCCCTTCTTGGCGAGCGCGAGCGAGAGTTCGGCTTGGGTCTCCGAGGGTTGCGCCGCGATCGCGCTCGATTCGCCGGCGACGTCGATGAGGCGCGCGACGTCGAACGCGAGGACGGGCGAGATCTGATACGTCCCCTCGAGCGAGAGTTGCGTGAGCGATCCGTCGGGATTGAGATAGCTCGTGACCGCGGCGCCGGGCGAGACCGACGCGACCGGGATCGGCGCGGGCGTCGGCACGGCGTTGACGTCTTGGCCCGCAGCGGGAACGCCGAGATACGTCGAGCCGGCGCGATAGACGCGTTGCGCGAGACCGACCGCGAACGCCAGACGCCGTCCGATCTTTTTCTTGAGCGCGGCCGCGAGACTGTTCTGCGAGTTCTGGAAGCCGACGCCGACGTTGCGTTCCGCGTCGTAGGTGACGTCGACGCTCCCGCCCGAGATCGCGCGCGAGAGATGCGCGCGGTAACTGAGTAATCCCGGCGTCGAGAGACCGCCGAAGGGATTGTCGTAGCCCGCGCTCGTGTGCTCGAGTTGCAATTCGAGGTTGACGGACCGGTAGGCGGTCGTGAGGTTGGCGCGTTCCGCGTCGCCGCCCGTTCCGAACGCGTTCGCGGCCGTCGCCGTGCCGAGCGCCGGATCGGCATTGCCGAGCAAGCCCTTCGACGTCGCGTGCTCGATCGTCCACGCGCCGCCCGGGAAGGGACCGCCGAGATTCTCCGAGAGCAGGCTCACGTTGCCCGATCCCTGCGAATCGTTCACGTAACCGACGCCCGCGCTGAACGCGCCGTGCTTGCCGAACGTCGACGAGAGTCGGCCGCCCGTCGTCTCGCTGCCGCCGCCGAGCCCGTCGTATTCGTAGCGCACGACGACCTGTTGCGGATTGAAGAACGCGTCGAACGGAAGCGGTACGTTGATGAAATGTAACTGGCCGGTCTGGTAATCGAGCGTGTAATCGAGATCGCGCACGAGTCCGACTTCCGAGGTGACGATCCCCGTGTGGCGATCGAGCGTCGCGAGTTCCACGACGTCGCTACCCACGACGATGTTCGGGCGCAGGAGCGTCGTGAGCGACGCGAGGCCCGTCGGGGTGAAAACCTGGCGCGCGTACGAGACGTCGTTCTTCGCGTTGAACGCGGAGAGGTGCGCCGCTTCGGAACCCGTTTCGAACTTGAAGCCGTTGACGAGGAGGTCGAGACCGCCGAGCGAGTTCGCGTTGGGATTGCCCGTCGTCGCTTCGAATTCGCCCCACATGGCGCTCGTCGTGCCGCGATCGAGGCGCGCGTAGAGATGGTCGCGCGAGAGCGCTTCGTCGAAACGCGCCGACGCGTCGCCGTACGTGAGGTACGGCCGCTCGTCCGGATTCGCGTTGAACGGTCCGAACGTCGTCGTCTGATCGAGCGTGTTCGCGGTGTCGTAGGCGAACGTGAGTAACGAGTCGTGCAGGACCTTGCCGCTCCCGAAGAGCGCGATGCGCGCGCGCTCGGAATTCGCGCCGTCGGCGACGCCCGGATCTTCTCCGGGCGCGCCCGGAATCGAGCCGAGACCGCCCGTCACGATCCCGTCCACGATCGGCGCGCGAAGGTACGGTTCTACATGGAATCGCGAAACCGTGGAGATGCCGCCTTCGGTTTCGATCCGCACGACGACGTCGCCGGGCGTCGTCCCCGGGACGAGCGCGACGTCGACGCCGCCGTCGGCTTCGGTTCGCGCTTCGAGCACCTTCGCGTTCGTGAGCGCGGAGTCGGTGCGCGCCGTCGTCGGCGCCGAGAGCGGCGGCGTGTCGAACGTCGTCGACGCGCCCGTCGCGAGCGCGCTCGGCGCGACGCCGGGTTCGGACGCGGCGATCGGAAACGGCGTCGGCTCGCTCGAAAGGGCGGGCGCCGCGGGCGCGGCACCGTTCGCCGAGATCGGTTGCGGCGAGGATTTCGGATCGGTCGTGCCGATCGCGGTTCCGCTCGCGGCGAACGTCGCGTCGCCCGAGACGATCGACAATCGCACGCCCTCGCCCGCACTCGAACCGTGACCCCATGCGTCGGTGACTTGGACGCGGACGATTCCGGGCGTGCGCCCGTCGGCGACGAGCGAGCCGACGACGTACGCACGGACGGCCGTCCCTTTTCCCGGTCCGAACAGCATCGCGTGCACGGTGGCGCCGCGCGCGCCGTTCGCGCCGAGCGGGACGAGTTCGATGTCGTTGGGACCGCCGTGTAAGACGACGCCGTAGTACGTGTAATGCGTCGCGCCGTCTTTTTTCGCGACGGTCCGCTTGCCGATGCGCGAGAACGGAATCGTCTCGCCGTCGACGTGGAGTTCCACGCCGCCGCCCGCTTCCGTGCCGACTTCGATCGGCGGCGTCGCGGTCGTACCCGAACCGTCGAGCGGCGAGATGAGGCTCGCCGAGAGCGTCCCCGTCGCCGTATACGTCTCGTGCGAGAGATCGCTCTCCGTCGCGGCGGGCGCCGTCGGTGCGTCCGACGCGACGCCGGCGGCCGTCGGGAGGGCCGCGTTCGCGTCCGGCGCGGCGGAGGGCGCGGAACCGCTAACGCTCGCCGCGGGCGCGGGCGACGCGGGGAGCGGCGACGCGACCGGAGCGACGGCGACCGGGATCCCCGCGAACGCCGGATTCGGCGTCGGCGCCGGTCGCGGCGTCGTTTGCGCGACGACCGACTCCGGCGTCAACGAGAGGGCGAGCATCGCGACGACCGAGCGTCGCACCCAGAGCGCCGTCACGAGCGCGCGTCCCGCACGGCGAAGTTCACGTCCTGGAGTAATCCGCCGTCGAAGGGATCGTGGACGAGACGGCGCGTGCTCCGCTCGAGATCGATGCGGCGTTCGTCGAACGCGCGCACGCCCGGCGGCAACGTCGTCTCGTCGAGTCGCAGGACGTGCAGTCCCGGACGGACGCTCGGAAAATCGAACTTGCCGTCTTGATCGGTCGTGATCGATTCGCCGTCCTCGAGATAGACGCGCACGTTCGCGACGCCGACGTCCCCGCGCCGGAAGACGCCGAGACCGTCGCGATCGACGTAGACGCGACCCGTGATGACGGTGCGATTGGAGAAGAGCCCCGCGATCACGTCGGTCGTCGCGCTCGCCTGCGCGGTCACGACGTACGTCCCCGAGGTCGCGACGTGCGCGGCGACCGAGGCGACGTTCGTGAGCGTCGTCGACTCGCCGACGTCGGGCAGGATCACCGCGGCGAACGTGACGACGTGCTGCTTCGCGAGCGTCGGCAGGGTCCACGCGAGCGAGGAACCGATACGCGTCGGCTCGGTCGGAATGCCGTCGACGCGACCGGTTCCGGGCGCGTACCGGATCCCCGCGGGCAACGGATCGGTCACGGTCGTCGCGCCGAGCGGCGTACCGTTATTGGAGACGTCGATCGTATAGACGAGACGGTCGCCGGCGGAGGCCGTCTGACGATCGACGAGTTTCGAGATCACGACCTCTTGCGTGCGGAACATCGGGATGTTGCCGAAGAGACCGTTGGTCGCTTGGATCGTCACGGATTTCGTCGTGAGGAGGAACGTCCCGGGATCGGTGAGCGGCAAGCCGTCGAGCGACGTCGCGGTGACGCTGAAAAACGATTTCGTGGGATCGGGCGTCATCTTGAGTTCGATCCGACGCGTCACGTAACTCGGCGCCGTCGTGATCATGTCGAAATCGTGCGCGCCCGAGGTCGGCGAGAGCGTGAAGTAATACGCGCCGCCCGATTGCGTGACGTACGGCGACACGCCGGTCGCGGCCGCGTTGGAGGTGCTGTCGGGGACGACGGACGAAGCCGTGGCGGCCTTCGCGACCGCGCCGTGATCGACGAGCGTGACGGTCGCGCCCGAGATCGGCAACTTCGCGCCGATCGTGCCGTCGAAAACGATGTTCGCCGAGCCTACGAGGACGGCCGCGGGCGACGTGCGCGCGCTCGCGATGTTCGACGCGCTCACGTTCGCGACGTTGATCGTCACCGTGCCGGGCGTCGTCACGTTCGCGACGGTCGCGTTGAAGACGATCGTCGTCGCCGCGTGCGGTGCGAGGTCGCCGACGGAGAGATCGATCGTCTGTCCGTGAATCGTCACGGCGCTCGGCGCGAGCGGTTTGCCGTCGCGCGTGGCGCCGCTCGCGATCGGCGTGACGCCGACGGGAACGTCGTCCGCGACGACCGTCGCGATCGCGGGCGCGTCGCCCGAGTTACGGAATCCGATCGAGTACGACACGACGCTCCCCGGCTGCGATTGCGTCGCCGGCGTTCCGTCGACGAGTTTTTGGATCGCGCTTCCGGAGCCCGTGAGGCCGGTCAAGACGGCCGCCGTCGCGACGACGGCGCACTGCGTCGCGGTCGCGGTACTCGTGCCGTTTTGGCCGCGTCCGCTCGAGCGAGCGGTCGCGACGACCTCGATATCGTTGCCGATCGGAACGCCCGTCGCGTCGACCGTGACGACGACTTGCAGGGAGCCGCCCGCGGGGATCGTCGCGGGCGAGGCGACGGCGTTCCCGTTACTCGTGAATGCGGTCGAAACGACGCGGCCCGCACTCGCGGTCGCGCTCGCGGTGAACGCATCGGCGGCGTTGCCCCCGTTGATGAGCGTGAAGGTTTTGGTGAACGTGCGACCGGCCGAGACCGCGTCCGCGACCGGATCGCACGCGGGATTATTGGGAGTGAGGGTGTCCGCCGAGACTTGCACCGTCGTCGCGACGAGCGCGTTCGAAACGGAGACGAACGAATCGTTGTTTCCGTCCGTATACGTCAGCGCGGCTTGATTGACGATGCGTACGTTCGCGGCCGCCGCCGCACTCGGAGCGATCGTCGAAACGATCGGTCCGAGTGCGATCGCAACGACGATCGCGAGTCGCTTCCCTGCGAGCACGCTTCCCGACTTACTGGTTGTTGACGGTGACGGAGAACGTCACGCGGCCCGAGCAACCCGGCGCGAGGATGTAGGCGTTCGATCCCCCGACGAGTGCGGTGAACGCGTACGACCCGGCCGTGTTGGTCGTGAAGGTCGTCCCGGAATTCACCGGGTCCGTGGCCGGAGCGTTGAGGCCCTTCGTGTTCTGCGCCGTACCGCCGGTCGCGGTCGTATACGTCGCACCCCACGTGCTCGGAGCCGTGGCGCCGTTCTCGCTGATCGTCACGCCCTTGGCGTAGAAGCCGCCCGCATACGCGGGGACGGTCGTCGGTGCCGTGCCGGGGCAGGCCGTCGCCGCTTCCGCATTATTCACGTAGTTGATCGTGTACGTGATGATGCATCCGGGGATCGCGCTTCCGTTGGGACACGTCGTCGGATCGAGCGCTTGCGACTTGTAGAGCGCGACCGGTCCGCCGACGACGATCTCGTTGTGCGTCTGGTTCGTCTGCGACGGGATGTTCACCGACGTGACGGTCGCCGTCGAGTCGTACGGCGTGAACGCGGTCGACCCGGCCGGAACCGTGTAGACGACGGCGTAGTTTTGGATGTTCGCCGTGTCGGTCGGCGCTCCGGACGGAACGTTCGCGAACGTGTAGGTCGCGGAGTTCGAGGTCGTCGACCCCGCGAGGACGCCGCCCGTTACCGTGCCCGCTGCGTTTTCCGCGTAGATCTGGACGCCCCAACCCGCCGGTGCGGTGACCGTGACCGAGAGATTGTCCACCGCGTTCCCGACGTTCTGGAGCGAGTTCGAGAACTGGATCGTCGCACTCGCGGTCGTCGCGTTGCCCGCGACGCTCGTCGAGCTCGTGTTGGTCGGATTGAATCCCGTCGGCGTGAACGCCAGCGCCGTGAAGTCGGCGTTGTTGGTCGCGGTGCCGCCGGTGTAGTTGCCCGTCGCCTGCGGGTTGCCGAAGGGACCGTCGTACACGGCGGCCGAGACCGGCGTCATCGTCCCGATCGCGTTGGACGCGCCGCCCTGCGTCGACGCCGTGCCCGCGGCTTGCGTCGGATACAGGATGCCTTGCGTGCCGCTGTCGATCGCGGTCGTGCTGTCGGTCGTGTTCGCCGGGATGTTCGGCCCGATCACGTTCTGCGGCTGGTTCGTCACGCCCGTGACCGGCGCGAGATTGGGTTGATTACCGCCGACGACGCTGTCCGCTTGATTGACGACCGAGTTCGTGTTGCCCGAACCCGCGCCGTTGGGAGGCGTGATCTGCAGCGTGATCGTGACCTGCGCGGTCGAAGCCGTCGGCGCGTTCGCCGAACCGCCGCCGGAGGTCGCGTTACTGTTTCCGCCGATCTCCGTGCCGCCCGCGCCGCCCGAGACCAGGACGCCGACGAACGTGGTGCCGCTCGGCAGGGCGCCCGAGCCGCTGTAGAGCGACCACGTGCCCGCCGCGCCGGTCGCGGAGTTCGAGTAGTAGATCGAGGTCGTGGCGCCCGACGAAACGAGCGCGCCGCCCGCCGTCGCCGAGACCGACGCGACCGTGAGCTGCGTGACCGGCGTGTTGTTGACGTACGTCGGCACCTTGTCCGAGACGAAGATACCGGCCGCGCTCGAACCGAGGAGCGTCTTCACCGAGGGGAGATCGCGCGCCGGAGCCGAGCCGCCGTTCGCCGCGTACAGCGTGTAGAGAAAATTCGTGGTCGACGGGTTGCCCGTGGCGCCCGGCGCGAGCACGTTCTTCTGGATGTCGAGCCGCGCGTCGGCGAGGACGGAGGCGGTCGAGGTGGAGTTCGCCGACGTCGAGGTCGAGGAACCCGTCGTGTTCGCGTTGTTCGCGGCCGTGTACGTCACGGTCGCCGCGAGCGGCGTGACGATCGTGTTCGCGCCGGCCGCGCCGGCGGTCGCGCCGTTGGCCACGTTCGTCGGAACGGTGACGGTGATGGCGGTGTTCTGCGGGACGGTCGAAGCGCTGACTTGCGTCGCGAGATGCGCGGCCGTGTCGCAGAGGACGGTCTTACCGGTCACGGTACAACCCGTCGTCGCGGTTCCGATCACGGAGCCCGTCGGGAAGACCGCCTGGAAGGCTTGTTGCGTCGCGAACGACGCGTCGTTGCCGGTATCGGCGCCGAACGTCAGGTTGATGTTACCGGTACCGTTACCGGTATTCGTAACCGTGAAGACCGCGTCGTACTGACCGCCCGGAACCGTGTTCGCGGTGTTGACGCCGACGACGGTTACCGACGGCGCGTCTTGGACGTTCGTCGTGACGGTATTCGAGGTCGCGGTGAATGGGTTGCCGTTTCCGTCGCTGTAGGAGACGCTCGCCTGATTCGAGACCGCGGTGCCGGCGGGCGTACCCGTGGCGAGCGCGATCTGCGGGACGGCTCCGAGCGAACCGAACGCGAACATCGCGGCGAGAAACGCCCCGACGTTTCGTTTGTACACGTTACGCGCGTCCATTACTTCACGCTCACTTCGTACGTGAACGTCGCTTTGGACGAGGACGCGAGCGTCGGATCGTTCCAGCGGATCGACGTGTAGGCGGCGAGCGGCGCGGGCTTACTCGCGATCGTGCCGTCGGCCGCCTTCACGTGAAGGACGGGCGAAGACGACCACGTGCGACCGCCGTCGATCGAGAATTCGGGCTTCGCGGAGACGACGCTCGACGAAGCGCTATCGGGCTTGTAGATCGTCCCGAACGGAATCTTGCCCGCGGGCTTCATGCTCAGCGCGGGCGAGTTTCCGGTATTGGTGGCGACGATCGTATATTCGAGGACGGTGCCGGGTCGCAGCGGCACGCCCGGGACGACGGCGTCCCGCTTGACGTGACCGCTCGAATCGAGCGAGACGACGCTCTGCGTCATCGAGGCTACGACGTTCGGTCGGGCCTCGACAGCCGCGGTCGTCGAGAAGAGCGCGAGAACGAGGTACAACGCGACTTTCACGAATGAGTTCCTCCGGTCATCGTAAAGACCCGTGATCGTTATTGGATCGTGACCTTTACGTGTAGTTGATGTATCGTGCGGACGCCGGTATCGGATTTGTGACCGGTGGCTCTGTTGAAACGCGTGAGCGAAGGTGACGCCTGTCACGCCGCGCGACGCCCGAAGCCGAACGTGCATCCGCACAAATCCATACTGGTCATCGCCGCGAATAACGCGAAGTTTAGCGAGACGTTGTCGTCGCCGTCACACTCGGGCGCCTTACGAGGACCGCCGCATCGCGCGACGTGTGCGCGCGGTATCGAACGGACGAACCATCTCGTAGAGAGGAGGTCGCTCGGGATTGGAGATCGCGTCCGATCGGGCGCGGCGTCGCGCCGCCGCCCGGCCGTGGAGCAGACTACGCAACGAACTCGGCCGCAGCCGTTATCGACGGCTCACGATCGCGCTCGTCGCGACGGTGATCGAGATGACCGTCGCGTTCGTTCCCACGATCCCCGGACGTCCCGAGAGTGCGGCCGTCTTCGGACCGGGCGCGATCGTGCTGAGCTATATCGCCGCGTGGGTGTACGCGTACACGTACGGCTGGCCGGGCGGCGTGATCGCGGCGCTCTTCTGCTTCGGGATCCAGCGCGTCGCCGTCCACCAAGTCATGCACGACGTGCCGCCGTATTCCGAGGTGTTGATCGTCGCTTCGTCGGCGATCAACGCGATCAACGGTGCGTATCTCGGGCGGATGCGTCAGCTCAACGGTCGCCTGCGACGCAGCGAGCGTTGCTTTCGCAAGCTCGCGGCGCACGTGAGCGATCTCGTGTTTCTCGTCGATGCGAAAGGCCGCGCCACCTACGTCAGTTCGTCGCACGAGGCGACGCTGCAACGCAGCGTCTCGAGCTTACTCGGAACGCGCTTTCGCGAGATGTTCGCCGCGTGCGACCGCCCGAAGATCGACGAGACGATCGCGCGGGCGCGCGAGTTCGATACGATCGACGATCGCTTTGAGGTCACCGTCCGCGCGAAGGACGGCAGCGAGCGCACGATCGACATGCAGGTCTACAATTGCCTCGACGATCGCTCCGTCCGCGGCGTGTTGTTCAACGGCCGCGACATCACGGATCGCAAGCGCGCGGAACGGATGCTCGAGACGCAGGCGTTCCTCGATCCGCTCACCGAGATGCCCAACCGCAGCTCGCTCCTCGCGCGCCTGGAAGGCGAGTTCGTCCGCGGACGCTTCGCGCTCATCTTCGCCGACCTCGATCGTTTCAAGGAGATCAACGACACGTACGGTCACGCGGCCGGCGACGCGGTGCTCCACGCCGTCGGCCGACGGATCGGACACTGCGTGGGAGGCGAGGCGTTCGCCGCGCGTCTGGGCGGGGACGAGTTCGCGATCGTCGTCCCCGGCGGCACGGCGAGGGTCGCGCTCGAACTCGCCGAGCGCGTCCGCGCGGCGATCGCGATGCCGATCGACGTCGATCGGATCGCCTTCACGATCGGCGCCAGCTTCGGCGTCGCGACCTCCGACGAGGCGTGCGGTCCCGCCGAACTCTTGCGTCGCGCCGACGTGGCGATGTACGCGGCCAAACGCGCGCGTCGCGATCCGCGCGACGCCGCCGTTTCGTGACGCCTACTTCGCCTTCTTCTTGCGATCCATGAGCTGCCAGATCATCGGCGTGAAGATGAGCTGCATCGCGAGACCCATCTTGCCGCCCGGACAGACGATCGTGTTCGGGCGCGACATGAACGAGTCGTGGAGCATCGACATGAGATACGGAAAGTCGATGCCGCGCGCGTTCGCGAAACGGATCACGAGCATGCTCTCGTCGAGCGTCGGGATCGTGCGCGCGACGAAGGGATTGGACGTATCGACGATCGGCACGCGCTGGAAGTTCACGTCGGTCCGCGAGAACTGCGGCGTGATGTAATTCACGTAGTCGGGCATCCGCCGTAGGATCGTGTCGACGATCGCCTCCTGCGAGTGGCCGCGCGAGGTCTGGTCGCGGTGGAGCTTCTGGATCCACTCGAGATTGATCGTCGGCACCACCCCGACGATGAGATCGGCGTATTTCGCGACGTCGACCGTCGCGGTCGCGACCGCGCCGTGCAGCCCCTCGTAGAAGAGCAGATCCGTCCCCGTCGGCAGATCTTCCCACGGCGTGAACGTCCCCGGCGGCTGACCGTACGGCTTGGCCTCGCCCTCGTCGTGGAGATACTTGCGCGTTTTCGCGTTGCCCGTCTCGCCGTAGACGCGAAAGACGTTCTCGAGTTCTTCGAAGAGATTTCCGTCGGGCCCGAAGTGACTGAAGACGCGACCGACGCTCAGCGTCTCGTCCATCATCTTCTTCATCTCGGTGCGATCGTAGCGGTGGAACGCATCGCCCTCGATCACAGCGGGCGTCACGCCCTCGCGCCGGAAGATCTGCTCGAACGTCGTCTTGACCGTGGACGTGCCCGCGCCGGAAGAACCCGTGATCGCGAGGATGGGATACTTGGCCGACATGAAGTCCTCTTAGGCGGAGCCGGTGCGGAAGAGCGAACGCTCGTGGAAGAGCGGCGTTTTGAACGTCAGCTCCTCACCGCGATCGTAGGTCTCGTGGTAGCGATCCATCCGCTCGACTTCCGCGCGCGAACCGAGGATCACGGGGACGCGCTCGTGCAGGCTCGACGGCACGACGTCGAGCACGCGCTTGCGACCCGTCGACGCCGCGCCGCCCGCCTGTTCGACGATCATCGCCATCGGATTCGCCTCGAACAAGAGCCGCAGCGGTCCCTCTTTCGTCTCCTCGCTCGTATCGCGCGGGTAGACGAAGAGGCCGCCGCGGACGAGGATGCGATGGACTTCGACGGCGATGGAATCGACCCAGCGCATTTTGAAATCGGTGCCGCGAGGTCCCGTCGCGCCTTCGTTGCACTCTTCGACGTAGTGTCGGACGGGCGGCTCCCAATGGCGCTCGTTCGACGCATCGATCGCGAACTCGGTCGTCGTTTCGGGGACGCGCATGTCGGGATGCGTCAATTCGTACGCACCGATCTCGCGATCGAGCGTGAAACCGTTGACGCCCGAACCGAGCGTGAGCACCATCGTCGAGGTCGGCCCGTAGAGCGCGAAGCCGGCGGCGATCTGCCGGGAGCCCGGTTGTAGGAAATCCTCGACCGACGGATCGTCCGCGCCGTCGGGCGCGCGCAAGATCGAGAAGAGCGTCCCGACGGTCACGTTCACGTCGAGATTCGACGAGCCGTCGATCGGATCGACGACGAGCAGATAACGCCCGCGCGTCACCTCGCTCGGCAAGCGATACGGAAGCCGCAATTCTTTCGAGGCGATCCCGCGCAGCTGGCCGCCCCACTCGCACTCGCGCAGGATGATCTCGTTCGCGCGCGCCTTGACCGAACCCGTATCGTCGATCGCGCCGCGCGAGATCGCCGACGCGATGAACTTACACGCGGTCTGGACGTCGTTGAGCAGCGCCGTGAGCTCCCCGTCGGGATTCGTCATGCGCCGTTGCTCTTCGATGATGAACTTGCTGAACGTCGTGCGGCGGTGCGCCATGCGATCTCCGGCTACAGCGAATGGAAACGGGTTCATGCGACTTCTGTCGAGCCACTCCTCCAAACATCGTTATCGAACCCGCCATTAGATGGGTCGGCCCACCCACTTCGAACGACCGCGCGTGCGACTCTTGGTCGGCATCAACTCGCGCGCGCGGCGCGGCTCGGGCGCGCGCGATCGTACGCTCGCGGCTTTGCGCGCCCGCGGTCACGAGACGGTGCTCCTCGAAAGCGATCCCGACCCGCAACGATTCTCCGCTTCGATCGCAGCACATCGCGGACGCGTCGATGCCGTCGTGCTCGGCGGCGGAGACGGCACGCTCGTGTCGGCCGTCGCCGGAATCCGAGCGCTCGACGTGCCGCTCGCGATCGTTCCGCTCGGCACCGTCAACGAACTCGCCCGGACGCTGCGCATCCCGTTCGGGATCGAAGCCGCGTGCGCGCTCGTCGACCTCGGCACGCGACGTCGCATCGACGTCGGCACGGTCAACGGCCGTTACTATCTCAACGAAGCGAGCATCGGGCTCTCCAACGCCGTCGCGCGCGCGCAGACGGCCGACGTGAAAGAACGCTTCGGGATGCTCTCGATCGCGATCGCGACCGCGCGAGCGCTGCGTTCGATGCAGCCGCATTCGTACGTGGTGGACGACGGCGAACGCAAGCACGTCTTCAAGAGCGTGCAACTCACGGTCGCCAACAGCCATCGCTTCGGCGGCGTCGTCGAGGTGCCGGGCGCGCGCATCGACGACGGAACGCTCAACCTCTATAGCATCGACGTCGCGAACTGGTGGGACGCGTGCGCCGTCGTGGCGGCGGTCGCCGTGCGGCGTTTCACCTCGGTCGCACCCGTCACGGGCCTCAGCGGTCCGCGCTTTCGCGTCACCTCGAAGCACTCGCATCGCGTCTACACCGACGGCGAGGAGGCGACGCGGACGCCGGCCGAGTTCGCCGTCGTCCGGGGCGCGCTCGACGTCTTCGTTCCGATGCGTTAGCGGGACGTATGCGAGATGAGGCCGCGCGCGGGCACGCGAACGACACCTCCGCAATGACCGATCACGAAAGCCGCGCGGTCGCAGCCGAAATCGAAATCGAGGCGACGCCGCCCTTCGACTTCGCGAAATCGCTCCGCTTCGTCACGCGTTTTTCGCCCGCCGCGGGCGAGCAGACGATCGTGGGCGACACGCTGACGAAAGCGTTCGAGATCGACGGACGCGCGATCGTCGCACGTATTCGAAGCCTCGGAACGACCGAGCGACCGCGACTCGGCGTCCGACTCTTCGCTCCGGACGAACGCTTCGATCCCGAGACGATCGCGGCGACGCGCGAACGCATCGCGCACTATCTCTCGCTCGACGACGATCTCGAACCGTTCTACGATATGGCGCGCGACGATCCGGTAATGGCGCCGCTCGTGGCGGTCGCCTACGGCTTCCATCAGGTGCGCTTTCCGACGGCGTTCGAGAACGCCGTCTGGGCCATCCTCGGCCAACGCAGTCCGCAGCCGATCGCGCGACGGGCGAAAGATCGCATCACGGAGCGATTCGGCGTCGCGCTCCAGGTCGAGGGCGAGGCCTATCGGGCGTTCCCCGCCGCGACCACGATCGCGCGGGCGGAGGACGCGGCGCTCGCCGATGCCGTCGGGAACGCGCGCAAACTTCCATACGTGCGCGCGGTCGCGCGCGCGTTCGCCGCGACGGACGAGCGTCGCTTGGCCCGCGATCCGTACGACGCCGTGCGCGATTGGCTGCTCGGGATCGAGGGGATCGGCCCCTGGTCCGCGGCGTTCGTGCTCACGCGCGGAATCGGGCGGAGCGACGGCATCGAACCCGTCGCGCCGATGCGCGCCGCGGCCGCGGCGGCCTACGGATTTCCGTCGCTCGACGAACGCGAGTTCGAAGCGCTCGCATCGCGCTACGGAACGGCGCGCGGACACTGGGCCTTCTACCTCCGGGCCGTCGGCGAATTCGAAACGCTCGGTCGCGTGCGGGGCGCCGGATGAACGGCGACGATCCTTCGACGCCCGATACCGACGCGTTCCTACGAACGCTCCCGCACCGCGGCCGGCTCGTCGCGCGACGGGTCGAATCGTTCGGCGACATCGTCGTGGGATTCTCGATGTCGCAACTCGCGCTACAGCTCGGCTTGCCGCGCACCACGGCCGACCTCGTCGACAATCCGTTCCGCTACGCGCTCTTCTTCGGCACCTTCGCGATCATCGCGCTGTTGTGGCTGCGATTCCATCGGATGCTGACGATGGCGTTCGCTCCGGGCCGGATCGATCTCGTCTGCGCGTTCGCCTATCTCGCGTTCGTGGCGCTCCTGCCCTACGCGCTCTACGCCAACGCGAAACTCTCGCACGACGTCACGGGCGCGCGTTACGGGCTCGCATCGTACGCGATCTGTCTCCTCGGATCGTCGATCGCGGCGTTCGTCTTGAGCTTACGATCGGCGCGACGCGCGCGCGGCGTGCTCGACGACGTCGACGTCGCGCGGCTCGCCGCGCGGACGTGGATCGAAGGCGGGGTCGGCCTCGTGTATTCGGGCGTCCTCGCGGTCGATTTCGCGTTCGGACCGGCGTACGCGGGCCCGGTGTTCCTCGCGATCCCGCTCGTCACGCGCGCGGTGAAGGTGCGCTACCGACCGCGCAGTTGGGATGCGGTCCACGTCGGCGAACGGCCGAGACCGCGTATCGGCCCGGGATGACATCGACCGGCCCGGAAGCGACGTGTCGTCGTCGATCCCGGACGGTCGGTCGAGTTCGCGACGACGGTCGCGCCGTCGCTCCGGCGTTCGAACTCCCAGGGTTGGGACGAAACGTCTCGCTGCACCGCGGCGTCGGCCGGCCG
>CAZZXB010000004.1:0-14726 GCA_964658025.1 uncultured Janthinobacterium sp. | reverse complement strand
CCGACGCACCGACCGCCGATCGCTCAGGACGGATCGCGTGCTCGCGCGCGGGCCTCAGGCGAGCGATGCTCCGATCAGGCGGAGCGCATCGGTTCCGATACGGTGCATGCCGACGTCGTTCTCGCGTAAGCCGTAATCGAGTTCGAGGATCGCGTGGTAGATCGCACGATAGCGCGCCGCCTCCCACGTGCGTTCGTCGATGGGACCGTACGCTTCGCGGAAGCGCGCGTGCGACGCGGCCGGCAACACGAGATGCGCGATCGCGAGATCGAGCGCCGGATCGCCGAGGTGGACGTCGCCCCAATCGATCACGCCCGTCGGTACGAACCGCGCGTCGAGCAGGACGTGGCGCGCGTAGAGATCGCCGTGAACGATGCGACGCGCGTCGTCCGCGATCGCGGGCGGCGGATGCTCGGCGAGCCACGTTATATAACGATCGAGATCGCCCGCGACGCCCGCCGCGTCGAGCGCGGGAACGCGTTCGCGCGCGAAACGTAACCGCTTGATCGGATCGAGCCGCCCGATCTCGTCCGGCGGCAACCCGCGCGCGACGAACGGGCTCGGATCGATCGCGTGCAGCGCTCGCAAAAAGCGGCCGAGCGGCTCCGCCGACATCGCGCGCTCGGCATCCGACGGCTCGCCCGAACACGCCGTCCGGCCCGGGAGCACCGCGTAACCCGCGAACGACCACGGGAACTCGGCGACCGCCGCGCCGATCCGGGTCGGCCTCGGGATCGCGAGCGGTAACGACGTCGGGAAACCCGGCAGCAACGCGATCTCGCGTTCGAGGAGCGACGCGAACACGCGCCGTCGCGGAAAGCGGAACACGATGCGCTCGTCGACGAGAAACGCCGCGTTGTCCCACCCGCTTCCGAGCGGCCGGATCCGTTCGGCCCGAAGCTCGGGGAATTGCGCCAGAACGAGTCGCGACGCGAGCGCGGCGTCGATCGCGATATCGGCGCTCCACTGCGGACGGGTCACGAGCGCGATCGCCCGCCACGGGATCCGGCGAGCGTCGGGCGCGAGCGCGGCGATCGCGCGTCGGTTCGCATACGATGGGCGATGACGGGATCGAACCGCCGACCATCACCGTGTAAAGGTGCCGCTCTCCCAGCTGAGCTAATCGCCCGCGCATGCATCGCGTCCGGCATCTTTCGTGAAGGCGACGGGGCGCCCTCCGCTCAAGCGTCGGGGCCGCCGACCGACAACGATATCGATGCGCAACCCTCAACTCGCGTTCGCCGCGGCGTGCGTCGGCCTCGTCGCGACCGCGCTTCCGCTCGGCGCGCGCGCGGCCTTACCGCCTTGGCTCGCGCTGCGGCCCGGAACGCTCGCGCGCGTCGATGCCGCGCCATGGCTCGACGCAGACGAACCCGAAGCCGCGCTCACCGAGAGCGCGGCGTCGCTCGCGCGCGATTTCGGTTCCGACGCGTCGCGTCCGAGCGACGTCGCGTACGCGCCGATCGGCACGCTCGTGCGCGTCGTCGGCTTCGCGAGCGCGAACGTCGCACGCGTTCGGATCGTCGGCGCGCGAGGCGACGCGTTCGCACCGATCGACCGACTCGCACCGCAGATCCCGCCCGGAACGCGATTGCGCGCGGCGGGCGGATTCGGCGGCGCCGCCGACTTCTTTCCGTCGCTCGCCGCGGGCGCGATCCCGCGCGAGATCGCGACGGGGACGTCGCTCGTCGCGCTCGGCACGGGCGTCGCGAACTTCGACGCGAACGCCGGCGACTTCGTTCGGACGCGCGTGCGGATCGACGCGGGTCCGCTTCGCGGTTCGAGCGGTTGGATCGTGGTGAAATACGTCGGCGTTCCGTCGCGCGAACGTTCGAGCGGGAACGCGCTCGTGGAACGCGCGTGCGACTGTCGTCTCGCGATCTTCGAACGCGTTGCGACGCGCGTCGAGAAATAATAAAGGGCTCGCGTCGGGAGCGCGGAACCGTTCGGCGCGATTCGTCGTGCGAAACCGTAAGGGCACGTTAAGAATCCTTAAACTCTCTTAATCGGTGTGTTGCATCGCCCCGTTGCGTGCGTGATGCGACACCTTGGAGGCTCCCGTGATCTCACGGCTCGTGCGCATGCTCGTGCCTGGCGCAATGCTCGCCGTCGCCTGCGCGACCGGTGCGTTCGCACAAACCCAACCGTTACAAGGGATCCCCGGAACGGCGAACCCCGTTCCGAGTCCCGACGTCAAGAAAGCGCTCGCGCTCCCCGATACGCTGAGCCCGCAATCGCATCCGGCGCCGACGCCGACGCCGTTACCGGGGCATCTCACGTTCTCGGGTAAGGTCCGCGGATATTACTTCCGCAGACTCAACCGTATCCAGAACGCTCCGCCCGCGACGCTCGCGAATCCGAATCCGGCGGGCAATCCCAACCGCCATGCGATCGCGTTCAGCTTCTCGCCGCATATCGATTATCGCATCGGCGATACGCCGCTCAACATCGGCTACACGTACGGCGGTAGCACGGGCTTCGGATTCAACGGACCCAATCCGATCAAGAACGGCAACGTCGATAACACCCTTCCGGGCTACGCGCTCGATCAGCCGATCGAAGAACTCTACGTCCAATACAAAGACAAGAACAACCAGATCACGATCGGTAACCAGATCCTCAATTATGCGTTCATGCCGAACTCCGATTCGCGCATGCTGCCCTCGTCCTACCAGGCGGCCGACGCGAACGTGAAGCTCGCGTCGTGGCTCACCGCGAGCCTCACGCGCGAGATCCGTTACGAAGCGCGCAATTCGTCGAACTTCGCGAACAACACGAACCTCACGGCGCCGTATCCGCAGAACAGCGGCACGACGACGCAGAATCCGACGAACGGCACGATGCGCGTCGGTCTGACGATCAAACCCTCCGCCCGTTCGTCGATCCTCGCCGAGAACTACCAGTTCTACGATCTCACGAACCTCGTGTACGCGGAAGGCAAGTACGGACTCGATCCGTATTCGGCCGCGAATCCCTATATCGCCGCGCAGTACGTCGCCGAGAACTCGCTCGGCGCGCACAAGGTCGGAAACGTCGACAACCACACGATCGGCGCGCAGCTCGGCGCGAACGTCGCGAAGGGCCTGCTCTTCACGGCGAGCACCGACCTCGCGCAGTGGCACTACGCCGACGTGAACGCCCTCTCGGCCGCGGCCGCGACGAAGGGATACTTCGCACCGAGCGGCGGAACCGGCACCGCGAAGCTGCTTCCGAACGGCCAGTACCGCATCGCGTACGGCGGCATCGCGTCGCCCTTCACCGACAGCTTCGCGACCGATCCGCTCTACACGACGCAGATCACGCAGGGCATGGCCGATCGTCGGAGCGCGGGCGAATCGTACAAGACGGCGCTCGTGTATACGACGCCGAGCAAACAGCTCAAGCTCATCGCGTCCGAAGGCTGGTTCGATTATTCGAATCAGATCTCGCGCAACCTCACCTCGGAATTCAACGCCGACGCGACCTACTTCTTCAGTAAGGTCAAATCGGGTCCGTACAAGGGACTGTTCGTCCGCGTGCGCTTCGCGCCGCGCCAGCAACCCTCGCTTCCGTACGAGTTCCAATACGAACGCTTCCAGGCGGAATACGACCTGTAGGTCGCACCGCGGACGCGGACGAAGCGGCGACGCCCGAGGGGCGCCGCCGCTTTTCTTTCTGCGTCCAGGCCGAGCGCGCGCGTCCGTCGCAAGCTAGGCGCGATGACGCGCGAGCACCTCGTGCGCGGCGTTGGCCTTCCGGGCGCCGTCGCGATCAATCTGATCTCGATGATCGGCATCGGTCCGCTCATCACGATCCCACTCGTCCTCGGCGCGCTGCACGGACCGCTCTCGCTCGTCGGTTGGATCCTCGGCGCCGGGCTCGCGCTCTGCGACGGCCTCGTCTGGGCCGAACTCGGCTCGCTCTACCCGGGCTCGGGCGGCACGTACGGCTACCTGCGCGAGGCGTTCGGACGCGAACGGTTCGGGCGGCTCCTCGCCTTCTTATTCGTGTGGCAGACGATCTTCGTCGCGCCGCTCAATCAGGCGACGGGCTACATCGGCTTCGCGAATTATGCGGGCTACGTCGTGCCGTGGCTCGGCACGTCGCCCTGGGCGACGAAGGCGCTCGCGATCGGCGTCGGCATCGTGACGATCGTCGCGCTCTATCGCGGGATCGCGACGGTCGCGCGCGTCGGCATCGTCATGGCGGTCGCGTCGCTGCTCGCGCTCGGCTGCACGATCGTCGCATCGTACGCGCATTTCTCACCGACGCTCGCGACGACCGTGCCGCACGATTCGTTCTGGTCGGGACTCTTCGCCGGGCTCGGCCAGGCGCTCATCATCGCGATGTACGACTATCTCGGCTACAACCAATCGAGTTGCATCGGCGGCGAAGTACGCGATCCGCGACGCACCATTCCGCGTTCGATCTTCCTCTCGATCGGGATCGTCGCCGCGTTCTACATCACGATGCAGCTCGGCGTGCTCGGCGCGATCCCGTGGCAGGCGATCGTTCCGCTCGCCGACGGATCGCTGCCGCCGCTCGGTCAGCACGTCGCCTCGACGATCGTCGAGCGGTCGTTCGGCGCGCCGGCGGCGATCGTCGTGACGTTGCTCGTCCTCGTGACCGCGTTCGCGTCCGTCTACGGAAACTTACTCGGATACTCGCGCGTGCCGTTCGCGGCGGCGCTCGACGGCGTCTTCTTACGGCCCTTCGCGCACGTCAACGCGCGACACCGCTTTCCCGACGTCGCGCTCGTCGTGATGGGCCTGCTCGCCCTTCCCGCCTGCTTCTTTCCGCTCGACCAGGTGATCGACGCGCTCACCACCGGCATCGTGCTCGTCCAATCGATCGCGCAGCTCGCCGCGCTCGTCCTGTTACGGAGACGCGGGATCGTGGCGCCGTATCGGATGTGGGCGTATCCCGTGCCGCTCGCGATCGCGCTCGTCGGCTGGACGTACGTGTTCGTGGAAAGCGGTCTCGGCGCGATCGTGTTCGGGATCGCGAGCGTCTCGGTCGGCGCGATCGTGTTTTTCGCGCGGGCCGCGCGCGCGCGCGAGTGGCCGTTCGCCGAAAGCGCGGTCACCCGCGCGTGAGCGACGAGGCGGTGTCGGCCGCTCGCGCGATCCGCCAGCGACGGCTTCGCACGGTCGCGCGAGCGCACCCCGCTAAACGTACAAGGGTAGATTCGTTCGGTTCCGAAGCGTCGGACGTACGATGGAGATCCGCGCACTCCGGCTTTCGGCCTGCGCGACGCTCGCTTTCGCCGCGTGCGCCTTCCGAGCGCGCGCCTCCGCGGCTCCGGCGGAGATTCGAGATCTCGCGCCGACTCGGACGACCGTGCGCGACGTCGTCGCGCGCGCGCTCCAGGCCGCGGGCACCCGACCCGCGCGCGAGACCGAAACGTGGAGCGTCGCGCAAAACGATCTCGCGGGGACCGAACGCGATGCGACGGACGGCGAGGACGAGCGCACCTCGGTCGCGCTCGGCCCGCTCGCCCGCGAACGCGGAACGTATCGCGGTCAGAACTGGCGACGGACCTTCAACGGCCAGGTCGTGCTCGAATCGGGCCGCGATCCGCGGAGCGACGAGAGCGCGCGCGCGCTCGAGGACGACGCCTCGCCGGAATTCCTCGCGGGCGCGGAAGTCCGACTGCTCGGCGAGACGCGCGAAACGCATCCCGCGTACGTCGTCGACGTCGTCTACGCGCGCGGCATGGCGCAGACGCTCGAGGTCGACGCGTCGACGTATCTCGTCCGTCGGCGCGAGTTCGTCGTCGACGGTCGGCGTCGGACGGTCGATTATAGCGATTACCGCCCGCTCGGCGCGTCGCGGAGCCCGTGGCGCATCGTCGTGCGCGGAGATCCCGCCTACGATGCGATGCACTTCGACAAACGGAGCGACGTCGCCGCGCTCGACGACGCCGACGCGGACCTGCGCGTGCCGGACGACGCACGGCGACTCGTCGAATTTCCGAGCGGTCGCGACACGGTCGTTCTCCCCACGCGATTCGTCGGTGGGAAGATCGTCGTGCGCGCGACGATCGCCGGCCTCGGCATCGACGCGGCACTCGATACCGGCGCATCGTCGATCATCGTCGACCGTGCGGCGATCGAGGCGCTCGGCATCCGCACCTTCGGTCGACGCAGCGGTTTCTCGATCGGTCCCTACGTGAAGTCGTGGGCGATCGTCCCCACGCTCGCGGTCGGACCCGTCGTCCTCCACGACGTCGTCGTGACCGTCGTCCCGCTCTCGCTCCAAGTCGAGGACGGAACGCGCGTCGTCGCCCTGCTCGGTTACGATTTTCTCGCCGGCGCGGTGTTCCACGTCGACTACGCCAAGCGGCGCGTCACGGCGATCGCGACCGCGGGCTTCCGACCGCCCCCGGCGGCGCATCGCTCGCTCGCGGTCGATCTCTCCGACGGCGTGCCGCGCGCGACGGCGAGCCTCGGCGGTGCGAGCGGAGATCGGTTCGTCGTCGATACGGGCGGCACGTCGACGATCGTCTTCTCGCGCTTCGCGGAGGCGAATCCGACCTGCCTCCGCGACGTCGATCCCTCCGAACAAGACGTTCACAACGCGCGACGGACGCGCGCCTACGGCATCGGCGGGAGCGCGGATTTCGCCGACGTCGAGATCTCGGCGTTCTCGTTCGGCGATCGCACCTTCGTGCGGATGCCCGCGTATCGCACGATCGACGCCGCCTTCGACGACGCGTACGGCGACGGCCTCATCGGCGCCGACGTGTTGAGCGCGTTCGATCTCTGGATCGATTACGGCGAGAGCCGCCTCTTTCTCGATTCGTGACGCGATCGGCGACGGTCACGGATCGCGATCGGTCCGATCGACGAATTCGTGTTGCGTCTCCATGGCGCGTCGCGAGAGACCGAACACCCACGAACGCGTGAACGCCGACTCGCTCGCGAAGCCGGTGCGCCGTTCGCGCTTCCCCGCATCGGGCAAGAGGCGCGCCGCGCTCACGAGTAACGCGTCGACCACGCCCGGAACGACGCGCCGGGCGATCAGCGCGACGTGCGCCTGCCACGAGACGATCACCCGCGCGCTCCGACGCTCGCAGCCGTCGAGGATGACGCGCGCGGCGTGCGCGACGTCGACCGAGGTGAACGGCAACGCGTCGCTCGCCGCGAACGTGACGTATTCGGCTTGCGGGCGCCCGACGAACGTCGCGCGCGGCGGACTCCCGGTCCGCATCAATCCGGGGACGACGGTCGTCACCGCGACGCCGTCGCGCGCGACCTCCGCGCCGAGTCCGACCGAGAGCGCGTAGACCGCGAACTTACTCGCGCAATACGGCAGCATGTGCGGGATCGAGATCTTCGCGCCGAGCGACGTGATGTTGACGATGCGCCCGCTCCTGCGCGCGCGCATCGCGGGCAAGACCGCGGTCATCGCGTTGAGCGTCCCGTAGAAATTCGCGTCCATCGCGTTCGCGAAGTGCTCGAAATCGAAGGCTTCGAACGGCCCGACGGAGATGACGCCCGCGACGGTGACGAGGACGTCGATCGCACCGCACGCGGCGACGACGTCGTCGATCGTACGCCGCACGTCGTCGCGATCGCGGACGTCGCAGACGAACGTTCGGACCTCCGCACCCGAGCGCGCGATCTCGTCGCGCGCGGCGTCGAGCTCTCGCGCGGAGCGCGCGAGCAACGCGAGCCGCCCGCCGCGCCGCGCCGCCTCGCGCGCGATCTGCAGGCCGAGTCCGCGACTCCCACCCGTAATGCAGACGACGCGACCGGTCAGCGGCTCCCGGCGTCGCCGCGCGAACGGCGCGAGCGCGAGCGAGACGAGACCGACGGTGCCGAGAACGCGAGCGAGATTCATCCCACGGAACGTACCCGAGGAGGCTCGGGTCAGCACGCGACGCGCGCGCCGGCTACCGGCTCGCCTTTTCCATTCGCGCGACGCGCGCATCGCCGCTCGCCCCGTCCGCTCGCAAACGCACGTCGCCGCCGTCGTCCTTCGACGCGAGTGCGAAGGCGACCGCAACGTCCGTGGACCAGGCGGCGCCCGCCGCGTATGCCGCCTCGAACGCAGCCTTCGGAAGCGTCGAGAGGAGGCAACGGCGGAGCGACTCGGCCTCGTGCCTTTCCAACGGACCGAGACCGTTCGGCGACGCGCGGAGCCGCGTCTCGCTAAAACCGAAAAGTTTTGCGGCCCGATCGAACGCGCCGGAGCGTCGCGCGATCGCCGCGTGCGCGAGCGTGATATCGACGATCCATGCGTCGCGGTGGTACGCGACCGCGAGCGAGAGGCCTTCGGCGGCGACCTCGCGCGCCCGCTCGAGGTCGCCGCGTTCCGCGAGATAGATGCCGAGATAGCCGAGCGCGGCCCCGAGGATGCGCTCGCCGCCGCGCTCCCGCTCGCGCGCGATCTCGCGCTCGCTGAGGGCGATCGCCGTGTCCGCATCGCCGCAGAGATACTCCGCGATCGCGACGTTCGCCGCCAGCATCACGCGCGGGCCGTGCGCTTCGGCGAGATCGCTCGCGAGCAAGTCGCGCAGGATACGCCGCGCGGTAACGTAGTCGCCGCGCATGACCGCCGCGTAGCCGAGCGTATCGCGGCACCAGGCGAGCCCGTGCGCGTTTCCCACCTCTTCGTTGACGCGTATGCCTTCGGTCGCGAGGCGCTCGCCGATCTCGAAGCGACGCGCCGCGACTTCCGCCCTCGCCGCAAGTTCGAGCGCTTCGCCCAGATGAAACCGCTCGCCGTCGCGACGATAGTACGCGAGCGCGATTTCGAGCGAACCCAGACTCTCGACGAAGCGACGCGCGGACTGCATGATCTGCGCGCCGATGAGATGGAGTGCGGCGCGCGAAGCGACGGGCGTCTCGTCCGTGATGCTCGCGAGCGCGACCTCGGCCCAAACGACGCCTTCGCGCGGACGCGCCGCCCAATAGGCGTGGATGCCGAGCGCGATCCGTGCTCCGAGCTCGGCATCGCGCGCTTCCTGGAACGACCATGCGAGCGCGGCGCGCACGTTGTCGATCTCGGGTCGTGTCGACTCGGATCGCGCTTCGCGCTCGGGCCGCATCGCACCGAAGAACGCTTCGCTCAACCGCGCGTAGTACTCGGCGTGCGCGCGACGGTGACGCCGGCTTCCCTCCGCGTCCAGTAACGCGGACGCATAACTCCGGACCGGTTCGAGATACGCGTAGCGATACGACGCTCCCGACGCCCGGACGTCGAGGAGCGACCGATCGACGAGACGGGCGACGATCTCGGAAACGCGCGACTCCTCCGACACGCCGCCGGTCCCGACAACCGCGGCCGCGGCCTCGAGCGTGAACCCGCCACGGAACACGCTCAGGGCCGCGAAGGCCACGCGGTCGGATTCCGCGAGCGCGCCGAAACTCCAATCGAGTGCGGCGTTCATCGTTCGATTTTGGCGCCGTTGGTCGCGCGAGGAGATCGGCTTGAGATCGACCGCGTTCGCGAGCGCGCGATCGATCCGTTCGAGATCGAGCGCGCTCGTCGCGGACGCCGCGAGTTCGAGCGCGAGCGGGACGCCGCCGAGTCGTTCGAGGACGCGCGCGACGAGCGCGCCCGTCTCGTCGTTCTCGACGATCGGTCGCGACGCGACCGACGCCGCGCGTTCGCGGAACAGATGCTTCGCCGCGTCCGCATCGAGCGGCGGCACGCGGACGACGGTCTCGTCGGAGATGCCGAGTCGCTCGCGGCTCGTCGCCAAGATCCGCAATCCCGGCGCCGTCCGCGCGATCGTCGCGACGAGATCGGCGATCGGTTCGAGCGCGTTTTCGCAATTATCGAAAACGATCAGACTGCGACGGTCTCTGAGTTCGGCCGCGAGCGTCGCGTCGCGGACGGGCGCGGAGAGCGAACGCCCGATCGAATCGGCGACGAACGACGCGACGAGCGTCGGATCCGCGAGACCGCCGCAATCGACGAACGCGACCCCGTCGGCGAACCCGTCGGCGAGCGCCGCCGCCGCTTCCTGCGCGAGGCGGGTCTTCCCGATCCCGCCGATGCCCACGAGCGTGACGATCCGCCGACGCTCGATCGTCGCGCCGAGTTCCGCGATCGAACGCTCGCGCCCGACGAAGGAGTTCGCAGGCGTCGCGAACGCGGCGCGTCGTCGCGCCGCCGCCGTCGGCTCGACGCTCGCCGCGATGTCGGTCGCGAGGCGATCGTGCAACGCGACCGTTTCGGGAGCGGGCGCGACGCCGAATTCGGCCTCGGTCCGTTCCGCGAACCGCCGATACTCGCGGAGCGCTCCGATCCGATCGCCCGCGCGTTCGCTCGCCGTCATGAGCGCGCGGACGGCCGACTCGTCGAAGGGATCGACGAGCAGCACGCGCCGCGCGATCTCGATCGCGTCGGCGGACGCCTCCGCCGGAAGATCCGCGAGATACGTCCGTGCCGCGCGTAGGAAACGATCGTGCAACGCCTCGCGAAGCGGGAGAATCCACGGCTCGTCGAGCGGTTCGAGCAACTCGCCGCGATAGACGGCGAGCGCCCCGCGAAGTTCGCCCGCGTCGGCGAGCGTCTCGAAGCGCGCGACGTCGAGCTCGAGCGGCGCCGACGCGTTCCACCCGACCGTGCGCGCCGTCACCTGCAACCACGGCGTCGCCGTTTCCGGAAGCAAGATCTTCGTGATGCGATAGAGATGACGGCGCAGGTTCGCGCGCGCCGCCTCTTCGTCGACATCGGGCCAGAACGCGAATGCGAGTCGCGCGCGATCGTGCGCGCGTTCGCGATGCAGGAGCAGATACGCGAGCAGCGCGATCGTCTTGATCGGCACGCGAGCGGCGATCGTCTCGGCATCGAGCGCGAACGCGGGCGAGCCGAACAGGCGGGCGTGAAGCGTGGGACGTTCCGTCGGTTGCGAATTCACGCGCACCTCCGACCGTTCTTCGACGCCCGAAGCGGACCCGTCAGACCGAGCGGGCACGACGGCGCGGCCGAGCGAGCTAACCCGCGTCGCGTCAGCGATCCGCGTCGAAACCGCGATAGAACGCCGACGGGCTCATCGGGCGCCCGAGGAACGCGCGCACTTCCTCGTTCGCACCGTACGTCGCCGCCGGTTCGAGGATCGTGCGACGATAACGCATGCCGACGACCGGATTCTCGATGCCGCCTTTTTGGAACGCGGTAAAGAGGTCTTGCGCGTAGACGAGCGACCAGAGATACGTATAGTAGCCGGCGTCGTAACCGCCGGAGAGATGCTCGAACTGCGCTTGCGGATGGAGCCCGGGCGGGAGCGGGAGCGGCACGAGCCGACGCTGGTCGCGCGCCCAGATCGCCGTCGTGTCGACGCGCGGACCCGCGGTGTGGTAATCGAGATCGACGACCGAGAGTTGGATCTGACGCGTCGCCGCGTACGCGTTGCAGAGCCGGTCGGTGAGACATCGCGCGCGGATCATCTTCGCGATCGTCGCGGCCGGAAGCGGCGCGCCCGTGTCGACGTTCGCGCTGATCCGCTCGAGCACGCTCGGCGTCCACACGAAGTTCTCGAGCATCTGCGAGGGCGCTTCCACGAAATCCTGATCGAACTGACTGAGGCTCTCGTACGGCGTCGTCGTCAGTTCGGCCGCCATGAGATGGCCGAATTCATGGAAGAACGTCGTGACGTCGTCGTGCGTCAAGAGGGCGGGCTTCCCGCCCGCGGGCGCGGGCCAGTCGCTCACCTGCATCGCGCTGATCGGCGGCCGCATCCGACCGTTCGCGAGACGTCGCACGGGAAGGATGCCGGCGTTATAGGCGCCGCCCGGTTTGCCGTCGCGCGGCGCGAGATCGAGCAAGAACGACCCGACGAACCGACCGCTCGCGGTATCGTGAATCGCGAACTCCGTCACGCTCGCGACGTACGCGTTCGCGGGAACCACGGGCGTGAACCGCACGCCGAGCAGGTGCTCGTAGATGCCCATGATCGCCGAGACGACGTGCGGCGCCGGAAAATACCGTTTGATCTTTTCCTGGTCGACGGCGTACGTCGACGTGCGGATGCGCTCGAGTTCGTAGCCGACGTCCCATAATGCGAGCGGCGCGCGCGTCGCGCCGCGATCGCGCGCGTAGCGATCGGAGAGACGCGCGACGTCGCGTCGCGCCCCCGGAAGCACGTGCGCGTCGAGCGCTTCGAGAAATCCGCGGATGTGCGCGACGCTCGGATCGACGCGTCCCGAGAGTCGGTACGCCGCCCACGTCGGAAACCCGAGCAGATGCGCGAGCCGGTCGCGCAGGGCGATCTCGCGATCGAGGACGCGTAGGTTCTGCGGCACCTGACGGTTCGCGTACGCGCGATAGAAGCGCCGCCGCACGTCCGGGTTCGCGGCGTTGTCGAGCACCTGCGCGTAGCTGCTGTCGTTCACCGGAACGACGAGGCTCGTACCGTCGCGTCCGAGCGTCGAAACGAATTCCGGACTCAGTCCCGTCGCGTCGCCCGCGCGGACGTCGATCGTCGTCTTGTCGCTCGCGAGGTTCGCCTGAAAGGTCGATTGCGCGACCGCGAGTCGCTGGCTCGTCCGCACGAAATCACGGCGCGCGGGCGTCGCGAGCGCGGCGCCCGCCTCGCGAAACGCCTTGAGCCAGTACCGCTCGAGCGCGCGATCGGCGACCGTCCGCGCCGTGCCGCTCCGCCGCGCCTCGAGAAGCGCGCGATAGACGGCGGGATCGGCCGTCTCCTCGGCGGAGAACGCGGCGACGTCGTTCGAGCAGGCGAGGGAGATCTTGCGGATCGCGGCGACCGGCCCGATCTGCGAGAGGAACGTCTGCGCGACGAGGCGATCGGTGAGATCCGCATTGACGTTCTCGAACGCGAGCACCGTGTTCGAGAACGTGTGCGGTCCGGCCGACGCGCCGATCTCCGCCACGCCCGCGCGCGCCCGTGCGATCTCCCGCGCGCAACTCGCGCGGATCTGCGCGCCCGTCAGGTTCCACGCGATCGTGCTCGGTCCGGTCGCGTCGCCGCTCGCACCCGCGGCACTCGCGATGCCCGCGCACGCGAGGGCGACCGCGACGGCGAGCAAGCGAGGCGCGGAACGCGCGGTCGAGACGGACGGATAGAACACGCGACGATATACGACGGCGCGAGCGCGTTCGCTTTGGCCGATGCGAGGGTCCCCCGTCTCGAGCGCGGCGACCGACGCTCACGCGCTAACGGCGCGCGACGGGCCGAGCGCCTCCGGCGCGAGGACGAGTTCGTTTCCGTCGACGAATCCGAGCCGACGGTAGAGCGGGGCGGCACGCGGCGTCGGATGCAGGACGGTTTTTCGGACGCCGCGCGCGCGCGCCGTCGCGACGACCTCGCGCGTGAGTTCGGAGGCGAGCCCGCGACCGCGCGCGTGCGGCGCGACGTAGATCCCCGCGATCTCCGCGTGGACCGAACCTTCGGGATACGGCAGGCGCGTCCAGAAGAGCGCGCACGCGCAGCCCACGGGAACGTCGTCGAGCACCGCGATCCACGCGACGATGCGATCGCTCGCGAACAACTCGCGGAACGCGCGCCGCGCGCTCGCCTCGAACGTCGGGGCGTCCGACGGATCGAGTAACCCGAGTTCGAGCGCGCTCGCGACGCGCAACCGCGCGAGCGTGACGACGTCGAGTCGCGTCGCCGCGCGTAGGTAGAGGGAAAGGTTCGCGATCATGGATGCTCCGGGGGTCGCGGCAAATAAAAACGCGCGGTGTTCGCACCGCGCGCTCGTGGATCGTTTCGTGGATTCGGTCAGCGCCCGGACGCGCGCTCTCCGACCCTCGATGCGATGTGCACGAGCGCGTAGGACGGTCGCGGGCGCGGAACGGAGTTCATTGTCTCGATTCGTATCACGCGCGCGAGCGCGCTGTCAACCGTCGGCGCGCACGTTAGCGCGCTCGCCGAAGCGGAATCCCGAGTATGCGAGCCCGGAGAGCTCGCCGCGAAAGGTCCGCACGCCCGGGTCGTCGCCCGCCGCGCCCGCGGCGACGAAGAGCGGGACGAGGTGCTCCGGCGTCGGATGCGCCTCGCGCGCGCCGGGCGCGCCGGACCACGTCGCGAGCGCGCCGTCGCGCGCGTGCGGATCGGCGAGCGCCGCCGCGAGCCACGCATCGAAATCGTCGGCGTGCCGCCGCGCTCCCGCGTCCGGTCCGAAGAACGCACGCATGTTGTGATAGCTCATCCCGCTTCCCGCGATGAGGATTCCCTCGTCGCGCAGCGGCGCGAGCGCGCGCCCGATCGCGAGGTGCGCTCGGGGATCCATGTCCGCTCGGAGCGACAGCTCGACGACCGGCACGTCCGCCTCGGGATAGGCGACCATGAGCGGGACGAAGACGCCGTGATCGAAGCCGCGTTCGACGTCGCTCGCGCTCGCGATCCCGGCCGCGCCGAGCAGTCGCGCGACGCGCGCCGCGACCTCGGGCGAGCCGGGCGCGGGATAGGCGATGCGATACGCCGCTTCGGGGAATCCGACGTAATCGAATAACAGCGGCGGCGCCGCGGCGGCGTTCACCGTCGCGACCGCTTCGATCCAATGTGCGGAGACGAGCACGATCGCCTTCGGTCGCGTCGCGAGCGATCCGTCGAGCGCGCGCAGGTGCGCTTCGAGCGCGTCGTGCGACCGGCGGAACGCTCCGTCGAGCAGCGGCCACGGGCCGCCGCCGTGCGGGATGAAGAGCGTCGGCATCCGATCCATGCGCCCTACGACGCGCGATCGCTCAGGGAAGTTTCCGCACGCTCCAGCCCGAGTCGTCGACGAAATTTCGCACGGAGACCGGACGATCGCCCGTGTCCATGA
>CAZZXB010000003.1:11680-51608 GCA_964658025.1 uncultured Janthinobacterium sp. | reverse complement strand
GTCGCTAGACCGCCATCGCGGGAGCCGGGATGTCGGCCGCGCGGACGTAATCGGCACCGAGTTGCGTGAAGAGTTCGCGTTCGGGGATCGGCGTCGGGATCGTGAGCGGAACGCCCGCGAGCATGCGATGCGCGAGATCCATCCAAGGCGCGCCGAGCGCGCCCGTCGCGTCCATCTCGAAGACGGTCTGTGCGGTGAGGCGCGATTTACGGACGCCGTCGTTCTCCGGGATGCACGTGAGACACACGGAGCCGATCCGCTCGGCGAACGGGCCTACGAGTTCCGCGTTCGAGGCGCGATTCGCGACGATGCCCGCGAGCGTGCCGCCGCCGGTTTTTTGTTTGATCGTGATCGCGGTCGCGATGCGATTCGCGGCGAAAATCGAGTCGAAATCGTTCGTCGCGACGATGATGACTTGCTGCGAATGCTGGAGCGGTGCGGAGAACCCGCCGCACACGACGTCGCCGAGCACGTCGAAGACCATCACGTCGTAATCTTCGTAGACGCCGAATTTTTCGAGCAACTTCACGGTCTCGCCGACGACGTAGCCGCCGCAGCCCGCGCCCGCCGGGGGGCCGCCCGCTTCGACGCAGTCGACGCCGTACTTGCCGGGAAAGATCACGTCGTCGCGATCGATTTCGTCGGTCTTGAATTTGTTTTCCGACAGCACTTCGACGACCGTCGGGATCAGATTTCCCGTGAGCGTGAACGTGGAGTCGTGTTTGGGATCGCAGCCGACTTGAATCGTCTTGCGCCCGAGTCGACCGAACGCCGCCGAAAGATTCGACGAGAACGTGCTCTTGCCGATTCCACCCTTGCCGTAGACCGCGATCTTTAGCATAGGGCGAGCCTAGAGCTTCGGGGCACGGGCCACGGTGACGCCGCTCACGGGGCCGCTTCCGCCCGCCCGCGAACGCCCGTCTCTCGTGATCGTCACCATCTCGCGCGAATACGGCGCGGCCGGGCTGGGCGTCGCGCGGGCGCTCGCCGCCCGCCTCGGCTACGGCCTGCTCACGGACGACCTTCCGCGTTCGGTCGCCGAGCGGCTCGGAACCTCGGCCGAGGTCGTTTCGAGTCGGGCCGGGAGCGAGCCGACGTTGCTCGAGCGGATCGTCGCGAAGCTCCGCGAGGCGACGCCCGATACCGTCGTCGGCGGCGCGGCGCCGGGCGACGCGGATTTCGACGACGCCGTCGTGCGCGAGATCGAGCGAACGGTTCGCGCGCGAGCGGATGTGGGTGACGTCGTGATCCTCGGACGCAATGCGGGCGCGATCCTCCGCGATCGAGCGGGCGTCGTGCGGGTGTTCCTCCGGGCGGATCGGACCTGGCGCGTCGAACGGATCTGCGCGCAGTTCGGTATCCCCGCCGCCGACGCGCTCGCCGACGCGGAGCGGGTCGACGCGTCCCGCAAGGTCTTCGCGCGCGATCGCTACGGCGTGCGTTGGGGCGACGCGCGCGAATACGATCTCGTGCTCGACGTCGGACGGCTCGGCATCGAACGCGCCGTCGACGTCGTCGCCGCGGCGGTGCGCGGTCCCGCTTCGTGAAAACGATCCCGGGCGAGCCGAACTCGGCGGGCGCCGAGCTCGCGACCGACGTCGTCGTCCCGAAGCGTCGCTCGACGCTCCTGGAACCGTTTCGGTATCGCGATTTTCGTCTGCTCTGGTTCGGCTTGCTCGTCTCGAATCTCGGGACGTGGATGCAGTTGACCGCGCTCGGCTATCTCGTCGTGCGCATCGCCGGATCGCCTCGCGCCGCCGCGCTCGACGTGGGCTTGCTCGGTGCGTCCGCGGCCGTCCCCGTCGTGCTGCTCTCGCCGCTCGCGGGCGTCGTCGCGGATCGCTTTCCGCGCCGGCGCGTGCTCTTCGTGACGAACGCGTTGCAGATCGCGACGGCGCTCGTGCTCGCGCTGCTCACGAGCCTCGGGGCGATCGAGATCTGGGAGATCTACGCGATCGCCGGGATGCGTTCGGGAACGCAGGCGTTCGACGCTCCCGCGCGTCAGAGCTGGGTGCCGCTCTTGGTTCCGCGAGAGCTCGTCGCGAACGCGATCGGTCTCAACTCGATCGCCTTCAACGCGCCGAGCGTCGTGGGACCGCCGATCGCGGGACTGCTCATCGTCTCCGTCGGCGTCGCCGCGTCGTTCTACATCAACGCGGTCGCGACGGTCGCCGTCGTCCTCGCGCTCGCGTTCATGCGGCCCGCGCCGCCGAGTTCGACGCGGCGCGAGGGCGTTTGGACCTCGATCCGCGACGGCATCGTCTTCCTCGCGCGCCACCCCGTTTTGCGCTCGGTCGTCCTATCGCTCGTCGCGTGCGCCGCGCTCGTGCGGCCGTACACACAACTCCTTCCGGCGTATGCGGCGCACGTCGTCCACGTCGACGCCCGCGGGCTCGGGCTCTTGCTCGCGGCGTCGGGATTCGGCGCGATCGTCGGCTCGCTCGTCACGGCGGCGATCGGGACGCATCGGCGCGGTCCGATCTGGTTCGCGAGCGCGGTCGCGATGTCGCTCGGAACGATCGCGCTCGGCTTCGTTCACGACTTCGTTCCGGCGCTCGCCATCCTCGTCGTGCTCGGGCTCGCCGTGCTCGCGTTCACCGGAACGACGAACGTCCTGATCCAAACGCTCTCGCCCGACGAGATGCGCGGTCGCGCGATCTCGGTGTTCTCGATGATCGTGCTCGGCTTGATCCCGCTCGGATCGCTCGTCCTCGGATCGCTCGCGTCGGTCGCGGGACTGGGGACGAGCCTATCGATCGGCGGGGCGATCGCGCTCGTCGTCTCGATCGCGATCTGGTGTTCGAACGCGGCGCTCCGCGCCGTCTGAAACGACGTCCGAAGCGGCGCGACGGCCCTGCGGCGGCGCGCGCGGACTCCGTCGCGAGCGATTCGGTTCCGACGGCTTCGATCGTTTGATGGCGCTCGCGCTGTGGAACCCACTAGGCATGCGCGTACTCGTTACCGGTGCGACCGGCTACATCGGCGGTCGACTCGTGCCGCGCCTGATCGACGGCGGACACGACGTGCGCTGTTACGCCCGCGATTCGGCACGGCTCGTCGACCGGTTTCCGGGCATCGAGATCGCGGAGGGCGATCTCTTCGACCGCGACGCGCTCGCGCGCGGGCTCGCGGACTGCGATCTCGCGTACTATCTCGTCCACTCGATGGTCGGGAAACGGAGCGGCGAGTTCGAGCAGAGCGATCGCGAGGCGGCGACGCTCTTCGCGCGGACGGCGCGCGAGGCGGGCGTGAAGCGCATCGTCTATCTCGGCGGGCTCGGACGCGAGGGGACGCATCTCTCGAAGCATCTGCGCAGTCGGCAAGAAGTCGGCGAGTTACTGCGGTCGTGCGGCGCGATCGTGACCGAGTTCCGCGCGGCGATGATCGTGGGTTCGGGGAGCGCGTCGTTCGAGATGATGCGCTATCTCACCGAACGCCTTCCGATCATGATCGCACCGAAATGGGTCGAGACGCCGTGCCAACCGATCGCCGTGCGCGACGTGCTCGCCTATCTGACGGCGGAACTCGAGCGCGATCCGAGCGAGAGCGAGACCGTCGAGATCGGCGGCGCGGACGTGCTCTCGTACGAGCAGATGATGATGCGGTACGCGGCGATTCGCGGCTTGCAGCGCAAGGTGATCCGCGTTCCGTTCTTCTCGCCGCGCTTGTCGTCGGGTTGGATCCATCTCGTGACGCCGATCGTGAGTTCGGTCGCGCGACCGCTCGTCGACGGTTTGCGAACGCCCGTCGTCGTGACCGACGACCGCGCGCGTCGGATGTATCCGAACATCGTGCCGCTCGGGTTCGACGAATCGGTCCGTCGCGCACTCGATCGCTATTCGACGGTCGGGCCGGAGACGACGTGGTTCGACGCCTTCGACGTGCGCAAGCTCCCCCAAGAGTACGCGGGTTCCGAACAAGGGATGCTGATCGATCGGCGTCAGGTCGCGACGCCGTCGTCGTCGCACGCGCTCTTCGACGTCTTCACGAGCCTCGGCGGTACGCGCGGGTGGTTGTACGCGGATCGCCTGTGGTGGTTGCGCGGGATCCTCGATCGGCTCGTCGGCGGCGTCGGCTTGCGGCGCGGGCGCCGGTCGCCGACCGAACTGCGCGTCGGCGACGCGCTCGATTTCTGGCGCGTCGAAGCGTGGGAACGCGATCGGCTCCTGCGACTCCGCGCGGAGATGCGTTTGCCCGGCCGCGCGTGGCTACAGTTCGAGGCGGTTCCGGGGGAGGCGGGATCGCACTTGCGGCAGACCGCTTTTTTCGAACCGAAGGGCTTACTCGGCTACGCGTATTGGTACGCCGTCATGCCGTTTCACGGCGCGATCTTCGGCACGATGGCGGCGCGCATCGCCGGAGAAGCCGAGCGTGCCGATTCGGCGATCGAACCTCGGGAACGACAGATCGTATGACCACGCAAGCGAACAACGACGCGAGCGATTCCGACTCCGTGCGAACGGTTTTGGAAGACGCCCACCATCTCGATCCGAGTGCCGCCGACGCCGCGGCTCGCGATCTCGTCTCGCCCGGGACGCGCAAGCCCGCATCGGACGACGTCGATACGGAACGCGCGCGCCGCGCGCGGGCCGAGACGCCGGGCGGTCCGTCCGACGTCGCACCGACGGCTGCCGACGATGTCGATCTCACGCCGCCGATCGATCCGCGCGATCCGAAGCTCGCGAACGTCGACGAATCCGTCGAACGCGCCGGATGGTAACGGCGTGTCGACGCCCGGATTCTCGCGCCCCACGTTTCTCGGCGGCGTCGCCGCGGCGTCCGCGATCGGGTGGTCGGGCGTGAGTTCGGCGGCGAGCGCGCCCGGCGCGTTACCGAAACGACGTCTCGGACGGACGAACGCCGAGGTGTCGATCGTCGGCTTGGGCGGCTTCCATATCGGCAAACCCGATCTCCCCGACGGCGACGCGATCGCCCTGATCCACGGCGCCATCGATCGCGGCATCACGTTTCTCGACAACTCGTGGGATTACAATAACGGCCTCAGCGAGCTACGGATGGGACGCGCGCTCACGCAAGGAAGATATCGCGAGCGCGTGTTCCTCATGACGAAGCTCGACGGGCACACGAACGATTCGGCGGCGAAGCAACTCGATCAGTCGCTCGCGCGACTCCTCACCGATCGGATCGATCTCGTCCAAGTCCACGAGAACATCCGTCCCGACGACGCGGATCGCGTGTTCGCACCCGGCGGGGCGATGGAGGCGCTGATCGCGGCGCGGCAAGCGGGGAAGATCCGCTTCATCGGCTTCACGGGGCACAAGAATCCGGCGTATCACCTGCACATGATCGAGACCGCGAAGCAGCACGGCTTCACGTTCGATACGGTGCAGATGCCGCTCAACGTGATGGACGCGCACTTCGAGAGCTTCGAAAAGCACGTCTTGCCCGTCGCGACGTCGCTCGACATGGGCATCATCGCGATGAAGACGTTCGGCGATCCGCACATCCTCAAGGCGAACGTCCTGTCGCCGATCGAGATGCTCCACTACGGCATGAACCTCCCGACGAGCGTCGTCGTCACGGGGATCGACAAGCCGGAGATCCTCGATCAAGCGATCGAGGCCGCGACGACCTTCAAACCACTCGCGCCCGAGACGGTCGCCGCGATGTTACGTAAATCGGCCGACGTCGCCGCGGACGGCTCGACCGAACTCTACAAGACGACGCACGCCTTCGACGGCACGATCCAGAACCCGCACTGGCTCACGACGGCGACGGTGTAGGGGCTACTCCCCGCCGCCGCCGCTCGCCGCGAGTTCCCTGCGGTAGGTCGCGAACTCGACGTCGCTGTCGAGTTCGCTGAGCTTCGCCTTGAGGGCGTCCTCGAGGGCCGCGTCTTCCCACATTCCGCGACGGCGCGTGTCGAGCAACGTCTCGCCGAGCTCGCGCGTCTTGTGCGGATTGGCGTCGGCGATCCGTTGCCAATCTTCGAGCGTCACCTCGACCGTGCGCTTCCAGAGTTCGGGCGTGATCGTGTTCCCGAGCGCGGCTTCGGTCGAGCGCATCGCCTTGAAGATGTCGCCGAACTCCATCACGCCGCTGTAGCCGTGCTCCATCATCCGATCGCGCCACGCCTTCGAGTGGAAGCGCGTGAGCACGCCGTTGACGACGACGTTGCGGAAATTGCGGACGCGCGGTTCGCGTTTCGTGAGATCGCTGACGACGATCATCGTATCTTCGGTCCCCATCGCGCGCTTGGCGGCGCCGAACGCCGAGGTGAACGACGCGAACATGTCTTCCTTGACGGGACCGCCGCTCGCCATCTGGATGAGCGGTTGTTGGATCACTTCCACGCGTTCGACGAGATAGCGTTGCACGTCCGCCGCCGGATGGATGCGGATCTGCGTGAACTCCGGAAGATAGGCGTTGGAGTTATCGCTCATCCACGCCGCGCCGATGTCGCGGTAGTCCGTGAACTTGCCCGTGTCGAGCATCGCGCCGACCTGGCCCATGAACGCGTCCTCGCCCATCCCGAAACAGCGCGCGCGTGCGAGTTGCGGGTCGATCCCGCTCGCGATCATCTCGTCGCTGTGTTTCTTGACGAAGTTCCATTCGTGCGGCTCGTCCGCGGTCGCGGCGAGTTGCGCCGCCTCGTGGATCAGTCGGATCGCGCCGGGAAAGGTGTTCTTGAAGACGACCGACGTGTTCGCGAGGATGTCGACGCGCGGTCGGCCGAGCTCGTCGAGCGAGATGAGTTCGGCGCGTTCCGAGCGGTTGAAGCGATCCTTCGCGACGCGCGCGCCCATGAGGTGGAGCGCCTGCGCGATGCCGACGCCCTCGCTCTCGAGCACTTCGGAACCCCAGAGCACGACGCCGACGGCTTCCGGGAGCCTGCCGCGTTCGGCGATCGTCGCTTCGAGGATCTGTTCGACGGTACGCTTTCCCTTGCGTTGCGCCGCTTCGCGCGGCAGCATCCGCACGTCGGTCGACGCCATGTTGCGTCCGGTCGGCAGGACGTTCCAGTCGCCGACGATCTCGCCGCCGAGCGAGGGCTCGAGATATTTACCCGAGAGCACGGCGAGCAGTCCCTCGCGCTCGGCGTCGCCGACGCGGCCGAGTTCGCGATAGAGTTCGCGCGCGCGTTCCACGAGCGCGGCGAGCCGCTCGAGTTCGTAGGGGCTCTTATCCAGTTTGCGTCCCGCGATCGGGCGCGCGCGCAAGATGCCGAGCATCGCCTGTTGGCGCATCTTCGCGCGACCGTCGACGGCCTTCGCGTCGCCGCGGAGTACTTCCGAGGAGAGTAACGCGCGACCGGCGTCGCGGAGCGCGTCGAGGATGTCGTGGTTATAGGTGCCGTCGGCGGCGCGTTCGTGCGGCTCGCGGACGATGCGCGCGTAATCGAAGCCGTAGCACTCGGCGATCAGGCGATAGAGGTCGACGTCCGCGTATTCGAGACACGCGTGGAACGTGTCGAGCCGGTCCTGTTCGGAGAGGTTGCGACCGAAGACGTGCTGGCCCGTCGGAGCGAATTCGCCCTCGAGCGCGACGAGTTCGTCGTGGACCTTCGAGACGAGATCGCGTTCCGCGCTCCCGGGCGCGTCGACGCGCAGGCCCGTCCGCTCGACGATCTCCGCGATCTCCGCGTGGAGGTCGGCGCGCTTCTCCGCGTCGGTCGACATCGTGTTGTAGTAATCGTGGACGAGGCGATGGAGATTGCGCAGATCCTCGCTCCCCTCGACCGCGCGAAGCGGCGGGCAGAGGTGCGAGACGATCGTCGCGTACGAGCGGCGCCGCGCGATCGAGGCTTCGACGGGATCGAGGATGTTGAAGACGTACGCGTGCGGGCAGTTATCGACGAGAAATTCCGGATAGTCTCCCGCGACCGGGCACCACTCTTTGCCGCGACTCCACTCGACGAGGCCGTGCGTGCCGACGTGGATCATCACGTCCGCGTTGAAGCGGCGCGTGGCGTAGCGATACGACGCGAGCAACCACGGCGACGGCGGCGCCTGCTTGTCGTGGATGACGCTCATATCTTCCATGCCGCGCATGTCCTGTAAGAACACGAGCGCGTTGCCGAAACGGATCCCCTTGATCGGGATCGTCGACGCCGGCTGGCCCCACGTGTCGTAGAAGAGCGCCTCGTGTCGTTGCGGGAGGGCGTGCACCCATTCGCGGATCTCGCCCGCCGAGACGGTGCCGACGTTGAGGTGGCCCGCGTACATGTCGCGGAGCTTATCCGACATCGCGAGATCGGTATCGTCGATCTCGCCGACGTCGTAGCCGTCGCTTCGGAGCGCCTGCAACATCGAGCGCAGCGAGCCCGCGACGTCGAGGAAGTACGCCACGCCGACGTTCCCGGGCCCCGGCGGAAAGTTGTAGACGAAGAAGGCGATCTTCTTTTCCGAATTCGGCACGTGGCGCAAGCGCAGCCAACGCGTCGTGACGTCGCCGAGTAACTCGACGCGATCGGGGATCGGCTCGAGCGCGCTGATCTCGGGACCGGCCTCGCGCGAGCAGATCGGCGGGAGCGGTTGGATGCCCTCGGTCTCCGGCGTGACAACGTTCCCGATGTACTCGAGCGACGCGACGCCGAACTTCGAACGCTGGAGTTCCGCGCGCGACATCGCCGCGTTGACGGGCGACGTGTAGACGCGCGGATTTCCGAGATCGCGGATGAGCGCGATCGACGCTTCCGGCGCGCCCGCGAACATCGAGCCCGCGAGGTAGAGCGGGACGTTATGGTAGACGGCGCCGACGAGCGGCTCGCCCTTCTTCGACAGGAGATGGCCGCGCGAGACGATGTGCGCGTTGAAGACCGCCGTCATCGAACAGATCACGGCGACGCCGCGACGTTCCCACTCGGCGATCGCGGCGTCGAGCACCGGATGGTTCCAATCGACGAGAAAGAGATCGTGCGTGATGAACCCGATGCGGTCCCACGCCTTCTTTCCGTACGTCGTTTCGAACCAGGGCTCGTACCACGCGAGATAGGCCTCGGGCGTCGGGAAGAGCCCGGGATGCGCGGGATGGTAGATGCCCTCGTTCTCGACTTTTTCCGGCAACGCGACGTCGCCCGCGTAGGCACCGTCCATGAAGTGCTTCATGAGGTACAGGAACATGTTCGCGACGTTGCGGACCGAGCGATTGTTCCAGTATCCGATCATCACGAGCGACTTGAAGACCGGCTTCTTCATGAGCTGCGCCATGAGCGGCGCGGCGCCGACCATCTTCTGCATGCCGAGGAAGCCTTCGCGCGCCTCCCAGAACTCGTCGATCGTTTCGTTTTTCGATTTGGCGCTGAAGCGTTTGATCGCCATCGAGAGTTCGCGCATCGGGTTCGACTTGTTCATGTCGAACTCGAAGCCGAGCGATTTGAACATCAGCGCCTGCAGGCGCGGGTCGGGGATGTCGTACCAGAGAAATTTGACGCGCGAGAGCTCGCCCGCGGCGTCCATCTCGCCGAGCAGGTTCGCCAGACGTTCGACGACCTCGACGCTCATCGACTGCCAGCCGACGAGGATGTCGGCCTCGCGGATCGCTTCCCGCAGGGTTCCGATCGCGGCCGGATCGTTGAATTCGGAGGCGCCGAAATGGCGGAGCGTCCACTCCCGGCCCGTGGCCGCGCGGAGCTCGCGGAAGGCGAGCCGCATGGCGTTGGCCCGTTCGTCCGGCGCCCAAGATGAATATCCGACGACCTTCATAGGGGAACGCTACGGCGCGAAGGCCCCGGGCCTCCGTGATAGCCGTCACCCAGACGTCCCGCCCGCGTGCGCCCCGTCACGATCGATCCGGTCCGGGCCGACGTGCCCTCGTCGAATGTTAAGATTTCGATGAGAAACGATCTCGCATTGCAAGGCGTTCGTAAAGGTGTGAGCTATAAAGTCGAGGGGCCGGGCTCCCAGTGTCTTTCGGCATCGTGGGACTGATTAGGGCCTTCGAGAGGACGGGCGCGCTCATGGCTTCCGGATTCGTTCGGTTCCGAGATCGTGGAGCGCGGATGCGGGCGGCGACCGTCGCCGTCGCGATCGGTCTGGTCGGCGCGCTCGGCTCGAGCGCGGTCGCCGCGGCGTCGCCCGACGCGCCGCGTCACACGATCGTCGTGGTCGAGGAGAACAAATCGCTCGCGCAGATCGACGGGAACGCCGCGGCGCCGTTCATCAACGCGCTCGCGAAGCGCGGGGCGCTCTTCACCGACGCCCACGGCGTCGCGCATCCGAGCCTTCCGAACTATCTCGCGCTCTTCGCCGGCGTGACGAACGACAACGGCGACGGGTGTCCCGCGACCGGGTTCTCCCCGTCGGCACCCAACCTCGCCTCCGAACTCGCGAGGCGCGGTCTTTCGTTTCGTGGGTTCGCGGAGGGTCTGCCCGCGACCGGGTCGACCGTCTGCGCCGCCGGGAGTTACGCGCGCAAGCACGCGCCGTGGGTTGCCTTCTCGAACGTCGACAAGTCGGCGGCGCGCTCGTTCGACGCGCTTCCGGCGTACGACGCGCTTCCGACGGTCTCGTTCGTGATCCCGGACGTCGACGACGACATGCACGACGGCACGATCGCCGCGGGCGATACGTGGCTCGCGAAACATCTCGGAAAGCTCGTCGATTGGGCGGATCGGAACGACTCGCTCGTGGTCCTCACCTGGGACGAGGGCTACGATCCGCAGAACTCGATCCCGACGATCCTACTCGGCCCGATGGTGAAACCCGGACGCTACGCCCAGCGGATCGACCACTACAACGTCCTGCGCACGATCGAGGACGCCTATCGCCTGCCGCATGCCGGTAAATCCGCCGACGTCGCCGCGCTCGCCGGATGTTGGAAATGACCGCGGTCGTCGGGCTCGAGCGCCTCGAACGCGAGCGCGAGACGCTCGCGAAATCGTTCGCAGCGGCGGATCCGTTCCGGTACGTCACGATCGAGAATTTTCTCGATCCCGATGCGGCGCACGGCGCGCGGCGTGCGTTTCCGAAGCTCGCGACGGCGCAGCGTCGCGTGGCGCGGCTGCTGGAGGCGCGTTCGTACGTCGGCGAAGTCGATCGCTACGATCCCGTGTTCACGAAGATCTTCGACGCGCTCGGCGCGGCGCCGTTCGTGACGTGGCTCCGCGAGATGACGGGGATCGCCGATCTCGAGATGGATCGCGAACTCGTCGGCGGCGGGTTGCACCAAGGCGCGCGCGGCAGTCGCCTGCACGTCCACGCGGATCACAACACGCACCCGAAAGATCCGACGCGCTACCGCCGCGTGAACGTGCTCGTCTACGTCAACCGCGAGTGGTCGCCCGATTGGGGCGGCGATCTCGACCTCTACGATCGGACCGGCAAGACGGCCGTCGCGCGGATCGCGCCCGCGTTCAACCGCGCGTGCATCATGGAAGTCCACGACGAGGCCTATCACGGCTACGGCGCGCTTCGGGTCCCCGAAGGCGAGACGCGAAAATTACTCGCCGCGTATTATTATTCGCGTACGCCGCACCCGCTCCAGCATGCGCGCGAACACGGAACGACGTTCTCGCATGCGGACGCGAGATCCAAGACGGCCGCCGCGTTCATCCACCTCCGGCGCGCGCTCTTGCATCGCTTGTTGCCGGGTTCCGCCGGGCTCGTGCCGACGGCGCCCGAGCCGCCGCCTAACGTCGTGCGGCGACGTCCGCGAGGGCTCGATCGAACCGCGTGAGGATCGAGTAACGATGGATTTCGAGTAACGACGCGGAGTCGCCCGCGTTGCCGAAATCCTCCGTGAACGCGAGCGTGTACCCGGCGCCGCTCGCCAGCCGCGCGACCCGCGCGTCGTAGACGTCGTAGGGATAGACGAGCGCGTAGATCGGACGGCCGAGTCGCCGTTCGAGCGAAAATTTCGAGAGCGAGAATTCGTGGCGCACGTCGGCGTCGGAGAGCACGGTGAGATCGGGCGGATGGTTCGCCGTGAGACTCTGGACGTCGACGAGTCCGCTCGCCTCCATCTCGCGCAATTGCGCCCACGACGCGTGTGCCTTGCTCGTCGTCTTGCCGACGAAATTCGTGTGGACGAAGAGCGTCGCCGGAAATCGGTGTGCGCGCAAGAGCGGAAAGGCGTTGCGATAGATGCCGATGCCGTTGTCGTCGAAGGTGAGGACGATCGGACGCGGCGGGAGCGGTACGCCCCGCACGAGATGATCGCGGAGCGCCGCGAGCGTGACGACGTGATAGCCGCCCTTCGCGATGCGGTCGAGCTGCTCGCGCAACGTCGCGGTCGTCGTGTCGAACCACACGGCTTTCTCGTCGAGGACGTCGTGCCAGACGAGCACGGCGACGAACGGCGCGCGCGCCGCCGGCGCGACCGTCGGAAGCGGCGACGGCGCGGCGAACGCGCACGCGAGGATCGCGCAACAGGTCGAGACGAGCGTGCGAAATCGATGCATCGCGGAAGGTGATGCGCCGCGTTGTACGCAGAATCCTCAAACTCGCTTGTCCACGCCCTCACGTCGCACGTTCTCGCTCGCACTCGTCGTCGCGTTCGCCCTCATCGCGATCGTCGCCGGATTTTCGCTCCGCGCGCCGATCGAGCGCGCGCTCGTCTTACGCGACGTCGCGACGTCGAGCGGCTTGCGCGTCGACGCACGTGGCGTGGAATCGGCATCGCGCGGCGGGTACGCGCTCGACGACGTCGTCGCGTCGACCACCGACGGAAGCGCGAACCTGCGGGCAGGTCGGGCGTTCGTTCGACGGGACGGAAACGACGTAGCGATCGAACTCGATCGTCCGATCGTCACGATCGACGCGGATCGATTTCTCGTCGGCCTCGCGAACGCGCGCGACGCGCTCTCGCGCGCGAATCGCGGTGCGGGTGCGACGACGGTCGCGATCCGCGGCGGCTCGCTTTCCGTCGAGCGTCGGAGGGACGGCGCGGCGACGCTCGCGTTCGCGAGCGACGGAACGTTGCGCGTCGCGCGCGGTCGGACCGCGTTCGACGGAACGCTCGTCGTGCGCGACGGCGCGCGCGCCTATCCGCTCGTCGCGCGTGCGACGACCGACGGCTCCCAGGGGTGGAGCGCGGACGCGATCCCGCTCTCGCCGTTCGCGCGCGCGCTTCCCGCGGGGCGCGGACTCGACGTGCGCGCGGGCGTGCTCTCGGCGTTCTCGGCGCGCGAGAGGGGCGGCGTGTGGGAGGCCGACGCGCATCTCGCGGGCGCGTCGTTCGCGCTCGGCGGACGCACGTTCGACGGCATCCACGGCGCGCTCGCGTTTCGCGGCGACGGGATCGGATCGCGGGGCATCGTCGGTTCGCTCGGCGGCACGCCCTTCTCCGCGGCGGGCGAGGTCCACGGACTCGATCGCACGTTCGCGTGGCTCGCGCACGGTTCGCGCGATCTGCGCGCGCTCGGCGCGATCGCGACCACGCTCGGCGGCGAACCGAGCCTGCGTTGGTCGCGCGTCGAGGCGACCGCGCCCGGCGTCACGTTCGGACAATACGGCATCGCGACCGCGCACGGCCCGCTCGCGATCACGTTGCTCGACGTCGATCCCGCGGAACCGACGCTGCGCTTCGATACGGCGATCGCCGAAGATCGCGTGATCTCCGGCGGCGAGCGCACCTCCGCGCTCGGCGTGCGGACGAACGCGATCGGCGGCGTCAACGGCGATTACTTCGATATCGGTCGGACGTACCAACCGCAAGGCATGCTCGTGAGCGGCGGTCGACTCGTGCGCGGACCGACGGATCGCGCCGCGCTCGTCATCGATCGCGATCGGCACGTGACGTTCGACGAGTTCAAATTACGCGGCGAGGTGCGGACCGCGCGCGGCACGATGCCGATCACGGAATTCAACGATTGGCCGCCCGGCGACGTCGCGGTGATCACGCCCGCATTCGGGAAGACGTTACCGGCCGCACCGGGTCGCACGTTCGTCGCGCTCGCACCGGCGGGCGCCGATCCCACGCGGTATCGCGTCGAGGACGTCGAGACGCTCGACGAGCCGCGACCCGTGCGGTTCGGTCTCGCGATCGGGCCGCTCGTCCGCGTTCCGGCGCCGAAGCGCGGTGAGATCGTGCGCCTGCGTTACGCGCTCGATCCGAGCGTGCCCAACGCGATCGCCGGAATCGGCGGCGGACCGATTCTCTTGCGCGACGGCGCGTGGTACGAAGACCCGCACGCGCCCGCTCCCGACGAACGGAATTATCGGTGGCCCGTGATCGCGCTCGCGAAACGCGACGACGGATCGCTCATGTTCGTCGCGGTCGACGGTCGCCATCCGGAACGATCGATCGGTGCGACGCGGCCGGAATTCGCGGCGATCCTCCGACGTCTCGGCGCGCGCGATGCGATGGCGCTCGACTCGGGCGGATCGGTCACGCTCGTCGCGCGCGCGCCCGGCGACGCGAAGACGACCGTGCGCAACGTGCCCTCCGATAACAGCGCCGAGCGCTGGATCTCGGATGGGCTCTTCCTTTATAGTAGCGCGCCCGTGCCGACGCTCGTCCCCGCGGGCGTCGCGTCCACGCCGGTCCCCGAAGCGCGACCCACGCCGTGATCGCGCCGACGTTGCCCGCGACGCTCGCGCCGCCCGCGCCGTTCCCGCTCGTCGTCGCGCAATCGTCGACGCAAGCGATCGTCGCACCGGGCGTGCGTCGCGTCTCGTATCGCTTGGAGACCTCGGCGGGTCCGCTCGCGATCGAAGCGGTCGTCGTCGATCCGCACGAACCGTCGCTCCGGCTCGGCGCGGTACTCGCGAACGATCGACTCGTCTCGAACGGGGAGACCGTTTCCTCGATGGCACGTCGGACGCACGCGGTCGCGGGCGTGAACGCCGACTACTTCGATATCGGTCAGACGAACCAACCGCTCAACGTCGTCGTGCGCGACGGCGCGCTCGTCCGCACGCCGTCGAAACGGATCGCGCTCGACGTGCGGCGCGACCGAAGCGTGCGCTTCGAGACTTTCGCGTTCCGCGGCGACGTCGCGTACGACGGCGCGCACGTCCCGCTCACCGCGATCGACGAGTGGCCGCCCCAAGGCGGCGCGACGCTGCTCGGACCCGAGTTCGGAACGTTGCGCGCCGCGCCCGGCGTGACGATCGCGAGCCTCGCGCCGATCGACGCGTCGCCCGCGAGCGCGAGTTCGAACGCGACGTATCGCGTGACCGCGCTCGCCGATGCCGGCGTCGCCGCGCCGTCGTCGCTCGCGCTCGGATTCGGACCCGCGGCGCGCGCGATCGCACCGCCGCCGGCGATCGGCGACGTCGTCACCGTCGCGCGCGCGCTCGTCCCCGACGCGAGCGATATCGTCACCGCCGTCGGCGGCGGCCCGCTACTCGTCGCGAACGGCGCGATCGCGAGCGATCCGAACGCGCCCGCGCCCGAAGAGCGCGACGTACGCTTCCCCGTCTCGGGTGCGGCGTTACTTCCTTCGGGCGCGCTCGTGCTGGTCGAAGTCGACGGACGCGACGTCGCGCGTTCGATCGGACTCACGCGACCGGAATTCGCCGCGCTCGCCCTCGGACTCGGCGCGACGGACGCGATGGCGTTCGATTCGGGCGGATCGGCGGAACTCGTCGCGCGCGAACTCGGCGACGCGGGGGCGTCGCTCGCGAACGTGCCGAGCGACGGCGAAGAGCGCCGCGTCGCCGACGGCCTCTTCGTCTACAGCGACGCGCCCGTCGGGCCGCCCGTCGCGCTCGCGATCCGCCCGGCGAACGTCGTCGCGCTCGCGAACGTCGACGTTCCGGTCCGCGCGTTCGTCGTCGACGCGTTCGGCCACACGCTCGCGCCGACGCATCTCGACGGCGGAGACGTCGTGCGCGTCGGCGACGCCTCGGGCGACGCGATCGTCCGCGCGGGCGGCCGGACCGCGCGCGTCGCCGTTCGCGTCGCGAGCGCGCCCGATCGATTCGCGATCCGCTCGGACGCGCCGAGCGCGATGCCCGGCGCGAGCGTGACGCTGCGCGCCGTGGCGACCGACGCGTCGGGCGCGCCGATCGAACTCGGCGATCGCGTTCGCTGGTCTGCGGATCGCGGTATCTTTCTCGCTCCGGGACGCTTTCGCGCACCGGCACGCGACGCGCGAATCGTCGCGCGCGTCGGGGCGGCACGCGCGGAGTATCGCCTACTCGTCGGCGAGCGTCGCATCGCGCTCGATCTTTTCGATGCGTCGCACGCGGCGGCGTGGCGCTATTCCGCGAATCCCGCGGGCGCCGCCGGATCCGCGATCGTCGGCGACGCGCCGCCGCATCTCGATCTCGCCTACGATTTCACGAACGGCGCTCGCGCGGCGTACGCGAACGCGTCGCTCGTGCTTCCCGGAATGCCCGAACGTTTCGCGATCGACGTCACCGGAGACGGAAGCGGGGTGGGTTTGCGCGCCGCCTTCGTCAACGTGCTCGGAGAACGCCGCGCGCTGACGCTCGCGAAGATCGTCGATTGGACGGGCACGCGGCGTCTGGAGATTCCGATTCCGGACGATCTCAATCCGCCGATCCGACTCGTCGCGTTGTACGCGGTCCCGTCGCTCGGCGGAACGACGGCCGCCGCCGTCGCCGGAACGATCTCGTTCGCGCGACCGTCGGTCGTGGTCGCGGGGACGCCGTGAGACGCCTCCGCGCACGCGTCGCATCGACGCTCGGAGCGCTCGCGTTCGTCGCGCCGTCGTGCGGTCCGTCCGCCGCGCCCGCGTCGGCATCGTCGTGGGCCGGCGTGCCCGTGCTCATGTATCACCGCGTCGACGCCGACGTTCCGCGCGACGCGGTCGGTCGCGATCTCACGGTCGAACCCGCGGCGTTCGAGGCCCAGCTCCGATACTTGCGCGACCATCGCATCGCGACGTTGACGGCCGCGGAGTTGGCGGAGGATCTCTCGCGCGGCGAGCGCCCGGCGCGCGCGGTCGTGCTGACCTTCGACGACGGGTACGAGGATGCGGCGACGACCGCGGTTCCGATCATGCGCAAATATGCCGCCCGCGGAACGTTCTACGTCTCGAGCGGTTTCGTCGGTACGCCGCGCCATCTCACGTGGCGGGAGATGCGCGCGATGCGCGACGCGGGGATGGAAGTCGCCTGTCACGGCACGTTGCATCTCGATCTCTCGACGCTCGATCGCGCGGATCAGACGCGGGAAGCGGCCGGCTGCATGAAGCGATTCGCGCGTTATCTCGGCGGCGAGCCGCCCGTCACGTACGCGTACCCGGCCGGAAAATACGATACGACCACGTTCGACGTGATGCGCTCGCTCGCGATCCGCGCGGCGTTTACCGAGATCCCGGGCGACGTCCGCGATCTCCGCGAACCCCTCGCGCTCCCGCGGTTGCGCGTCCGGCACGACGACGATCTCGCGCGCTTCGCGGCGCTCGTCGGCCCGTAAAAAAAACGAACCGCGCGTCGGCGGTTCGTCTCGCTCGTCGCCGCGAGCGCGTCAGGCTTTTTTCGCGACCTTGCGAGCGGTCTTCTTGCGGGTCGTCTTCTTGCGGACGGCCGCCTTGCGGACCGTCTTCTTGCGACCGGCGGTCTTTTTCTTCGCCGTGGCTTTTTTGGCGGTCGTCTTCTTGGCGGCGGACTTCTTCGCGGTTTTCTTGCGGGTCGTCTTTTTCGCCGTGGTCTTCTTGGCCGCCGACTTCTTGCGGCCTACGGTCTTCTTGACGGCCGATTTCTTCGCGGTCGTCTTTTTCTTCGCGCTCGTTTTCTTACGGGTCGCGGTCTTTTTGACTGCCATTATTTAGGTAGTCACCTTTCTGCGAACCGCCGTCTGACGACGGTCGGTCCAACATCGTCAGGGAGATTACCAATGTTATATCTTACTTAGAGGATTTTTGCAACAACCGACGACAGCGGATAGTATCTGCCGTGCGATAACGTCGCGATCTCCGACATGAGCGGATGCGTTTCGTACTCGTCCAGATTGACGCATATCACGTTCGCGCGACCGGCGAGTTGGGCCGCGATCTGCCGGCACTGCTCGCAGCTGAGCTCGGCGAGTTCGCGCGCTTCGTCCCGATCGAGTGCGGACGCGAGCGCGTCGTGCATGCCGAGCGGCACGTTCGCGCGGCCGTCGCTGAAGATCGCGACGTCGATCTCGGCTGCGGGATTCGCGCGGCGGAACCGTTCGGCGACGGCGCGCGCGCGTTCGAGCGCCTCGGCGAGCGGCGTCAGCGCGCGGACGGTTCCGTTTTCGAGTTCGTCGAGCCGAGCGGCGACGAGATCGATGTTGCGGCCCGTGTTCTCGTCGACGACGAGTTCGGCGCGCGCGCCCCAGCACGAGATGAGCGCCGCGCGTTCGCGTTCCGTATAGAGCGGCCGGAGCAACTCGCGCGCCGCGGCGCGTACGAGTTCGGAGGTCTTGCTCGTCGAGAGCGACGCGTCGACGATGAGGATGGAGAGCCGGGGCGACGGGGCGACGTCGACCGACTCGCGCGCTTCGGGTGCGAGTCCGGCGCGCGATGCGGCGCTCCGATCGACGAGCGTCGCGACGACGTCGAGCTTTCCGCCCGGCGCGAACGCCTGCGATCCCATCGGTTGACCGTCGCGCGCGCGATCGGGGCGATCGGGGAGCGGCTTCTTCGCGGTGAGTTCGGGTGCGACGACGATCCGCGGCGCGCGTTCGCGCTCGTCTTCGGCGCCGTCGTCGCCCGCGTCGGAATCGCCGAGCGTCGCTTCGAGCGCGGCCGCGATCGCGGCGTCTTCGGCGAGATGTTCGGACTGCGCTTCGACGCGGAGTCGACTGCGGCGCAGACGCGCGGCGAGCGGAAAGACGCGCGCGACGTCGGCGGGGGTCGCGACGTCGCGATCTTCCCAAGCGGCGAGCGCCGCCGCGGCTTCGAGCGCGACGAACTCCGTGCGGTGGCTCTCGATGCCGAGACGCGCCGTCGCTTCGATAGCCGCGGCCTCGGCCGCGTCGTCGATCGTCACGTCGTCGATCCGCTCGGTCGCGCGTTCGAAGCGGCGGCGGAGCGCCTCCGTTTCGGCGGAGCGCGCCGCGGCGAAACCGCGCGGATCGCGGGCGAAGGCGGCGTTTCGGCGATAGATCTCGCGTCGTTCCTCGAACGCCGCTTCCGCGCGGACGAAGACGCGGAGCCCGATCCGATCGGTGATCTGCGGCCGCAGTTCGCCCTCTTCGGGGTTCATCGTTCCGACGAGCGTGAAACGCGACGGATAGTCGATCGCGTGCTGGCCGCGTTTGACGTGCACGACGCCTTGCGCCGCCGCGTCGAGTAAGGCATCGACGACGAGATCGGAGAGCAGATTGATCTCGTCGACGTAGAGCAGGTTCCGATTCGCGCGCGCGAGCAAGCCCGGGCGGAATTCGACCTCGCTGCGCTCCAGGGCCGCGCGTAGATCGATCGCGCCGACGACGTCGTCGAGCTGCGCGTTCGTCGGCAGTTCCACGATCTCGCCCGGCGTCCGATCGCTCGCGATCGTCTCGCCGCGTTCGCGCGTCGCCGCGCACGTCGGGCAGAGGCTCGTCCCGAGCGGGTCGCACCCGTACGGACAGCGCGCGCGCGCGAGCGACGGGAGCAGTTCCGCGACCGCGCGGACGAGCGTCGTCTTGCCGGTCCCCTTCGGTCCCGAGAAGAGCACGCCGCCGACGCGCGGATTGATCGCCGCGAGGATCAACGCGAGCTTCGGTTCGTCCTGTCCGACGATCGCGGAAAACGGATACGGCGCGTATGCGGCGCGTGCCGGAGAAGCCATGGACGTTCGTTCGCGACGCGATATGGTCGCCCCGTTCTCCCGCGACGGACGCGCGACCGCGCGCGAAGCGACGTCTCGCCGGCGGGACCGCCGTCGACGGGAGCCGATGCGGCGTTAGCGGTGACGGGTCGCGCACGCGGACGCGACGCGCGGCCCGCTAGGCCGGCGTCGCTTCGCGGATCGGTTGCGGCGGCGGCGGGATCGCGCCGCGCAGGGCGAGGACGCTCGCGTCGCCCGGATCGCAACACGTCTTCGTCCACTCGGAGCGCGCGAGCGGTTCGAACCATTCGTGCGGCTGCGCCATGAGCTTCGCGTACTGCACGATCTGGTCGGCCCACCGCACGTAGCGCATCGCGACGGCGAACGGCTTCTTCCAGCCCGCGGCCGCGCGACCGGCCTTGTTGCGCCGATTGTTTTCGGCCATCTTGCGCAGGGTCGAGCGGAAGAAGCGCGAGCGGGTGCGGATGCCCAGACCCCAAACGCCGTGCGCCGCGTCCTCGGTTTCGTCGATCACCTTGAAATCGTACGCTTCCCAATCGATCCCGAGCTTCGCGTAGACGGTCGACTCGGCGTCGCGCAGGTACATCGTGATGTAGACCGCGAGCGTGAAGAACTTCACGCCGAACAGGTTGCGGAAGCCGCGATAGTATTCGGGCTGCGAGCGCATCATGAGCGCGAAGAACCGACTGTGGCGGCGCTCGTCCTTACACCACTCGTCGAAATACGAGAAGATCGGATGAAAGTTGAATTCCGGATGGATCTTGAGGTGATCGCTGATGTTCTGATAGCGATAGAAGCCGACGATCTCCGAGAGATACGTCGTGACGAAGATCCACTTGGGATGCATGAACTGCATCCCGTCGACCTTCGGCAGATTCGCGAGGTCGAAGGGCCGACCCATGTGTCGCATCACCCAGTTGAGGAACGACGAGTGACGGCCTTCGTCGCGACCCATGCACCGATAGATCGCGCGGAGCGTCGGATCGGTCAGTTTCTTCTGGACGTCGCTATAGAGGAGACAGCCCGAGAACTCGCCGATCGAACTGCGGTGGAGGAACTCGTAGAACTCGTCCCAGACGGCCGAATAATCGTGGCCGTTGACTTCGGTGCCCCACTTGAAGTGCGCGCGATTGTAGTCGGTCTCGAAGTCGAGACGGAGCGCCTCGAATTCGTCCCGACACCAATCGATCGAAAGCGAGTTGAGGATGTCGATATCGGTCCGATAGAGCCGCGGCGCGAGCAGCGTCTTTTTTTTGGGTGCGCTCGGAGCCGCGACGGTCATCGGGCGACGGCGGGCATCCGAACCGCTTCGAAGACGAACGAATCGTAGAAGAAGAACTTGATGCGCTCCTTGCGCGCCATGCGGAAGCCGGCACGGTACAGCACTTGCTCGACTTCGTCGTAGGTGAACATGTGGAGCTTCGTCATCCGGTTCTTGGCGTGGAAGCGCTGACCGACTTTCATCCAGAAGTCGTTCATCGGCGTACGGAGCGCGAACGAGCCGATGATCTTGTGTTCGGCGAGCGCGGCGAGGCGTCGGAGCATGTCGGCGACTTCGTCGTACGGATAGTGGAACAGCACGTCGAGACAGCACACGACGTCGTAGCTGCGGCCTTCGCCCGCCAGTGCGGCGATGTCGCCGACCTGGAAGTGCGGCGCGATCCCCTTCGTGCGACCGGCGTTGATGTATTTCGCGAAGTGGATCATCGGTGCCGAGACGTCGAACGCGTCGACTTCGAAGCCGTGGTGCGCGAGCTCGATCGAGAGGTTCCCCGTGCCGCAACCGGCGTCGAGGACCGTGCGGCTCTTCGTCGACGTCGCCCAGCGGACGACGGTCTCGAGCGCGCGCGCGTGGCCGTCGCGGATGACCTTCCAAACGGGCGGGATGTCGCCGCTTCCGTAGATCGCCGTCCAACGCGAGAATCCGGAGTTCTCGAAGTAACTCCGGACGCGGGCGCCCGTTTCCGACGGGCCTTTCGAATCGAAAAGCGCGGGTGCCGGGGCGAGTTTCGGGGTGCCGGTCGCGGTACGGGGGGCGGAAGCGATCATCGCAACGTCCTCTCTTGGTTGACCCCACCTTACGCGGCGCCGACCCTCCGAGCGGTGACGGCTATCACGTGGTCTCGATCGTCGGGAGCCGCTCCCGCGCGTCCCGACGCCTCGGGCGCGTCAGGCGTGATCGGCGAGCCCGGCGAGCGCGTTGAGGTCGCGTAGCGCGATCGTGGCGTTCTTGCGCGTCTCGACGATCCCGCGCCCCTGCAGCTCGTGGAGCTTTCGCGTGACGGTGACGCGATTGGATCCGATCATGTCGGCGAGCCGCTGATGCGTGAGCGGATAATCGATGACGGTGAGCGGGCCCTCGATGCGTCCGAATTGGTTCGCGAGTTGCAAGAGCGTGCGATAGAGGCGGAGGTTGACGCTGTTGTTGAGGAGGTCTTCGATGAGGACTTGCGATTCGGTGAGGCGGCGTGCGAACGAGCCCATCACGTCGATCGCGGCTTCGGGTTGCGCGGAGACGATCGTCGCCATGTCGCGTTCGCTCGCGGAGATCACGTGCGAGGGTTGCATCGCTTCCGCGCAGAGGCACGAGAGACTCTGCGATTCCGCGGCCCATTGCAAGAAGACGTCGCCCGGTCCGAGGATCGAGATCGTGATGCAGCGGCCGTTCGGCAAGAGATTGTAGAGCCGCAGTTTTCCGTAGTCGACGAAGTGGAATCGCATCCCGCCCGCGTAGAGCGGCGCGATCTCGTCGCCCGTGGCGAGCGTGGATTGCTCGAACGATGCGGCCTTGCGGAGCATGATCTCGCGGAGCTGTTCTTTCGCGACCGCGCCGTCGCGCGAGGCGCCCGCGTTCTGCAGTTCCTGTTCGATCTTGTAACCGCCGGCGACGGCCATCGCGATCATCGAGCGGAGTTCCGCGATCTCGTTGATGATGTCGATCGGCGGGACGTCCGCATCGTTGCTCTCCAGGAGCGCGATCTCGATGAGATTGGTCGCCTCGATCGTCCGTCCGATCGCCTCGCTCAGATCGAGACCGTTCGCGGCCTGGAGCCGCCCGGCCGCGCGCGCGTGTTCGAGGATTTCCTCGAACTCCGAGGTCTCCACGGCGCGCACGATGGCATCCCAATAACGGACGTGCTCTTGGAGAACTTCCGGGCGGGGCGTCGTTTTGTATTCGGTCTTGCTCTGTTCGATCCAGCGGTCGTTGTACGTCGACGTCGCCTTGCGGAGCATCTGGGCGAGCACGGAGGACATCGCGAAAATGTACCCACTGCGTCGCGCGCGAACCTTCTCGTCGTAACGAAAGCGAACGCGTGGAAGCTATTTTCGAGCGTCTCCATCCGGCGGTGGGGGCGTGGTGTGCGAGCGAACTCGCGACGCCGACGCCGCCGCAACGCGGCGCCATTCCGCTCGGTCTCGAGCGTCGGACGCACCTCATCTGTTCGCCGACGGGAACGGGGAAAACGCTCGCCGCGTTTCTCCCGGTCATCAGCCGACTCGCGGACGCCCGCGATCGCGACGAACTCTATCCGCGACCGTACGTCTTGTATATCTCGCCGCTCCGCGCGCTCGGATACGACGTCGAACACAACGTGCGGCGACCCCTCCGCGAGATGGGCTTACTCGAGCGGCCCAATTCCGAACGCGCGGCGTTGCGGCGCGGGCGGATCCGCGAGACGTCGATCCGCACGGGCGTCCGCACGAGCGACACGCCGCAGGACGAACGGCGACTCATGATGTCGCGGCCGCCGCACATCTTGCTCACGACGCCCGAATCGCTCGCGCTCATGCTCGCGATGGAGACGTATCGCAAGCATCTGCGCGCGGTCGACACGGTCATCGTCGACGAGGTGCACGCGCTCGCGGGAAACAAGCGCGGCTCGTATCTCGCGCTCTGTCTCGAGACTCTCGAGGAACTCGTCGCGCACCCGCTCGTGCGCGTGGGACTCTCGGCGACGATCGCCCCGCTCGAGCGGATCGCGCGTTTCGTCGCGGGCGGCGATCGGCCGTGCGAGATCGTCGACGAGCGGCGCTTGCGTAGCGTGCGGCTCGCGATCGACGCGCCGTTCTCCGGGGCGATGGCGCCGATGGCGCGCATCGCGGAACGTTGCGTCGAACTCGGCGCGGACGTGCGGACGCAACTCGTGTTCACGAACGTGCGCAGTCAAGCCGAGCGCGTCGCGCACGAGATGGCGCAACTCGTCGCGTCGCGAGACGAAACGTCGGCCGGGATCGTCGTCGCGAGCCCCGATGCCGTACCGCGCCCGCGCACGGATGCGAAGATCGGCATCCATCACAGCGCGCTCGAACGGAGCGTCCGTCACAAAACCGAAGCGGGCTTGCGCCGCGGAGACCTGCACACGGTCGTCTGCAGTTCGAGTCTCGAACTCGGCGTCGACATCGGCTACGTCGACCGCGTGTGCATCGTCGGCGGCGCGCGCGGCGTCGCGTCGACGTTGCAACGCGTCGGACGGTCGGGGCATCGACCGGGCGCCGTCGCGGACGGCGTCGTCGTCGCGCAGGATCGCGACGACATCCTCGAAGCCGCGGCGACGAAACGCTGTATCGCGGACGGTCGGATCGAGGAGATCGCGATCCCCGAGGCCCCGCTCGACGTGCTCGCGCAGTGGCTCGTCTCGTGCGTCTGTTACGACCGCCGCGTGACCATCGACGACGCGCTCGCCCGCGCGCGCCGCGCGGAACCGTACCGCGATCTCGCCGAGGCCGATCTGCGCGCGTGCGTCGCGTATCTCTCGGGCGGCGGCGTCGGTCCCGACGAAGCGCACGTCCGACGTCTCGGCACCGACGGCGTCGCGATCTTCGGGCTCGGTCGCGAAGTCTGCAGCGCGTTCTTCGAAAACGTGGGGACCATCCCCGACGAGTCGCAGATCGCGGTCGTGGCGCGCGGCGCGGGCGCGATCGGCAAGGTCGACGAGAGTTATGCATCGAGCTTGCAGGTCGGCGACGTCGTCCTGCTCTCGGGCAAGACGTTCAAGGTGCGCGAGGTGCGCGGCGGCGGGATCGCCGTCGAGCCCTTCGCCGGACGTCCGAACGTGCCGCAGTGGAGTTCCCACATCAAAGGCGTGCCGAGCCTGCTCGCGCGCGAGACGGCGACGCTCCGTTTCGAGCTCGCGCGCCGCCTCGAATCGGAGGGCGCCGCGAAGACGCTGCGCTGGCTCGATCGACGCTACGCGCTACGCGGCGCGGAAGCGCAGCACGCGGTCCGCTACATCGCCCAACAGATGGCGATCTCCGCCGTCGCGCCGCCGGGCGAGGCGCTCGTCGAGATCTACCGGATGGACAAAAAGCAGACCGCCGTCTTCCATACCTGCGCCGGTCGCCGGACGAACGAAGCGCTCGCGCGGATCGTCGGCGCGCGCCTCCATCGCGAGGCGCGCGTCAACACGCAGATCACGACCGACGACAACGGCTTTCTCATCACGCTGCCCGCGGGAAAAACGCTACCCGACGCGCTGTGGGCCGGGCTCTTGCACGCGCGCGATTTCGATCGCGATCTGCTCGAGGGTCTGCGCGGCTCGCATCTGTTGCGCGCGCATTTTCGGTACGTCGCGAACACGGGGCTCCTCGTATTGCGCCGTGCGGGCGGGCGTTCCGTTCGCCGCAGCGGCCTGCGATGGAACAGCGATAAAATATTCGAACGACTGCTCGCGGCCGATCCCGACTTCCCGTTATTGCGCGAGACGATCCGCGTCGTCACGCGCGATCTCCTCGACGGTCCGGCCGCGCGCGCGTTTCTCGAGGCGCTCCCGGCGGAGCCGCGCGTCGTGCATCCGCTCGCGGCGTCGCCGTTCACGTTCGGGATCGTCACGTCGAGCTTCGGCGATAGCGTGGTGCTCGACGATCGTACGACGATGGTCGAGGCCCTGCACGAGCGCGTGCTGGGCGTGTTGGGAGAAGGTCCCGTGACGCCCGACACGCGCGAGACGGCACCGTTATTGTTCGACGTTCCGAAGCGTCACACCGACCCCGAGGACGTGGTTCGCGATCGCTGATCCTCCGATGACATGAAGGGACCACGTTTACGCGTTCTTGACATGAATTTCCGAGGACCACGAGATGCGATCGCTTCTAAAGACGGGCGTTATTGCCGCTTCCCTCCCGCTGTTCGCCGCCTGCTCCGGCGGCGGCGGAACGACGTCGTTACCCGCGGCCCCGCTCTCCGAGAACGTCCGCGTCGCGGCGACGATCGCCCCGTCGTTCGGCGTCCCGCTGCCGACGGGCGGTCCCATCCGTAGCGCCACGCCGACGCCGTTCCCGATCCACACGACGAGTCCGCAACCGACCGCCACGCCTACCGCCCGGCCCTCGGTCGCGCCGACCGGGACGCCGTCGATCGCCCCGACCGCGCAACCGACGACGTTCCCGACGTCCGCGCCGACCACCGCTCCGACGTCCGTGCCGACCGTCGCTCCGACCGCGACGCCGACGTCGGTTCCGGGCGCTCCGCGCGAAGCGTTCGGGTTGGGGTGCACGCATTTCCGGCGCAATCCGATGTGCGCGCGCCTGCCCGCCGCACCGTCCGTTAGCGGTTCTTCGGCGTTATGGGCGAGCGAACAGCATCAGCCCGGCGGTAGAACGAATTTCGTCGACTTCCAGATCACGCTAACGCCGTCGCCGAACGACGCGCACGATTATTCGGAGCCGACGTACGTCCTACCGGCGGGCTCGGGGATCGCGCACAAACTCGCGTGCGGCGGATTCTCGTGGAGCGCGTGGTCGTGCGGCTCGTCCCATCTCTCGGGCGCGACCGTCCGCGTCCCGGCGGGCGCGTATCCCGAAGGTTCGAGCGACCACCACCTCTCGATCGACGACGACGCGAACCGGCGCGAGATCGACATGTGGGTCGCGGGGATGCCGAACGCGGTGAACGGTTCCGTGCTGACCGTCGGCACGGCGGGTCAGTGTTCGTACGACGGCGACGGAACGGGATGCAGTCAGAGCACCGCGACGCAGATCGCGACGTCGCTCGGCGCGATCGATCCGACGCTCGTCGCCGCGGCGGAATCCGATCCGCACGGCTCGCTGCCCTACGCGATCTCGACGACGGCGCTCTGCGCCGACCACGCCTTCGTCTATCCCGCGGCGGCCTCCGACGGCCGGAACACCGACGGCTACGCGGCCTGCGCCGGTCGGACGTATCCGGGCGGGCGTCCGCCGGAGGGCTCCCGTTATTTCCTCGATCTCAGCGACGCGCAGATCGACGCGACGCCGAACGCGGCGTACGTCAAGGTCGTCCTGCGCACGCTCGATCGCGAGCACTACGGCGGCACGATCACCGATACGAATTGGTCGGGCGCGCCCGGGCTCGCGTTCGCGTCGATGCGCGGCGGCTGGAGCGCGATCGCGCACGCGGCGAACGTCTTCGGCGATCACGTCACGTTGCCGATGACGACGAACGGCATCGATCTCGGTTCGGCGCTCAAATTCTGCACGAACGGGACGTGCTAGCGCGTCCTCGAAACGATCGCGGTCGTGACGACCGCATGAAGTATCCCGCGCGCGCGGAGGAAACGTATCCGCTCGCACGCGGGGTCACGGCGCTCGCGCCCGGACTCGCGTGGCTCGACGACGTCGCGACGCTCCTCGTCGCGGACGCGCACTTCGCCTACGAGGACGTCGTCGGCGGTGCGCTCCCGCTCTGGAGCACGACCGAGACGGTCGCGACGATCGGGCTCGTCGCGGAGCGGATGGGCGCGCGCGAGATCGTCTTCCTCGGCGACATCGTGCACGGTCCGCGGATGAGCGAAGGGGCGCTCCGCACGGTGCGCGCGGCGCTCGATCTCTTGCGCGAACGTCGCCGCGTCACGCTCGTCGCGGGAAATCACGAAGGACGCTCGCGCGCCTTCGCCGTTCTCGGCGAGACGTTCGAGGCATGCGAGCGCGGCGGCTGGTTACTCGTGCACGGAGACGGACCGCCCGCACTCGGTCGACGCGCGATCATCGGTCATCTCCATCCGAGCCTGCATCTCGGCGGCGGCAAGACGATCCCGGCCTTCGTCGCGAGCGAAGCGCTCGTCGTCGTTCCGGCGATGACGCCGTATTCTCCCGGACTCGATTGTTGCTCCGAAGACTTCGCCGCCGTGCTCGGTGCGTGGTCCGTGCGTCGCGGCGACGCCCACGTCGTCGCCGCAACCGCCGACCGCGTCTTTCCGTTCGGTTCGCTCGAAGCGCTGCGCGTGCAACTCCGCCGTCGGACGAACCCGCCGCGCACGACGTCGCCACGCTTCTATCGCAGACGGCTACGCGGCGATCCGTAGCGGACCGAAGGCCGCTAATTCATTCCGGTTCGAACGGAACGCCGTCGGCGGCCGGGGCTCGGGCGCGGCCGGCGATGCCCGTTAGCGCGCAGAGCGCGGCGAGGTAGGGAAGCGCCTGGAGCAGTTCGCTCGGAACGCCGGTGCGTTGCAGGCCGAATTGCGCCGCGGAGAGCGCGCCGAACGCGACGGCGGTCGCGGCGGAACCGAGCGGCGTCCATCGTCCGAAGATCACGGCGGCGAGGGCGATGAAGCCGCGACCGGCCGTCATCCCGTCCGAGTAGAGATCGAGTTCGCAGAGCGAGAGGAAAACGCCGCCGAGCCCGGCGAGCGCGCCGCCGACGAGCGTCGCGACGAGTCGTACGTTCCGCGGATCGACGCCGACCGCGAGCACGGCGTGCGGATTTTCGCCGGCCGCGCGGACGCGGAGTCCCCACGGCGTTCGCGCCAGCGCGACGTGGAGCGCGAACGCGCAGAACGCGGCGAGCGACACGAACGCGACGACGCCCGATCGGCCGAACGCGGGAACCTCGGGCGAGGCGCCCGGCTGACCGAAGATCACGACGAGTGAGAACGCGCACCCCGCGAGCGCGGCGAGATTGAGTCCGGTTCCGGCGACGATCTGGTCGACGGCCGCGCGCGTCGCGGCGAAGCCGAGCATGCCGCAGAACGCGACGCCCGCGAGCACGCCCGCAAGCGCCCCGACGAGCGGATTCCCGGTCGCGGCGGAAACCGCCACGGCCGCGAACGCGCCGACGGCGAGCGCGCCCTCGAGCGCGATGTTCAAGATGCCCGCACGCTCGCAAACGACGCCCGCGAGCGCGGCGAACACGAGCGGCGTCGCCTTCACGAGCGTGAGTCCGAAAAACGCGAGGATGCCGCTCAACGCGCGACCGCTCGGACGACGCGTCGCGTCGCGAGCGCGAGGATCGCGAGACCTTCCACGAGCGACACGGTGTCCGCCGGCACGTGCGCGAGCGCCTGCATCGTCAGGCTTCCGTTCTGCAGGATGCCGAACGCGAACGACGCGACGACGATGCGGAGCGGGTCGAGCCCTCCGACGAGTGCGACGGCGATCGCGATGAATCCGTAGCCGGGCGAGAGTTCGACGTTGAATCGATGGAGGACGCCCGCGACGATCGTCGCGCCGCCGAGGCCGGCGATCGCGCCCGAGATCGTCATCGCGACGAACGCGGACCGACCGAGATCGATGCCCGCGCGCGCGGCGGCTTCGGGGGCGGCGCCGACGGCGCGTAATTCGTAGCCGAACACCGTTCGCGCGAAGACGAACGCGAGCGCGACCGCGAGGGCGAGCCCGATCGGTAACGCGAGGCTCAGGCGCGTCTCCGGAACGAGCGTCGGTAACCACGAACTCGTCGGCAAGGTCGCGGTCTCGGCGGCTTGCGCGTTCGGCACGGCGAGCGGACCCGTCACGAGATACGTCGCGAGCAGCGTGGCGACCACGTTGAGCATGAGCGTCGCGATCACTTCGCTCCCGCCGAATCGCGCGCGCAGGTAGCCCGCGATCGCACCCCACGCGCCGCCGCAGAGGGCACCCGTGGCGAGGATCGTCGGTATCGCGACGAACCCGGGCGCCGCGAGCGCGCCGCCGACGAGACCGGCTCCGAGACCGCCGAGGACGAGTTGCCCCTCGGCGCCGATGTTGAAGAAGCCGGCGCGAAAGGCGAATGCGACGGCGAGCGCGGGAAAGAGTAGCGACGTCGTCTGCACGAGCGTCTCGGCGAGCTGGCGCGGGCCGCCGAGCGCCCCGCGCACGACCGCGGAGATCGCGTCGAGCGGATTCGCTCCGGCGAGCGCCGTCGCACCGGCGGCGAGCGCGATCAGGACCGCGGTCCCGACGAGCACGCGTTTGGAGCCTCGCACTTCAGGCACCGGCCATCGCCGCGCCGATGCGCGCGCGGTCGAAGCGGTCGGAGTCGAATTCGGCGACCGCGCTTCCGCGGAAGAGCACGACGATGCGGTCGGCGAGCGCGAGCACCTCGTCGAGTTCGAAGCTCACCAAGAGCACGGCGACGCCCGCGTTACGCGCTCCGACGAGTCGCGAGCGCACGAGCGCTGCCGCACCGACGTCGATCCCGCGCGTCGGCTGGTACGCGAGGACGAAACGCGGCGCGTGCGCGAGCGCGCGACCGACGACGAGCTTCTGTCGGTTGCCTCCGGAGAGTTGCGCGACGGGCGTCGCGAGCGAGGACGTGCGGATGTCGTAGTCGCGCACGACGGTCGCCGCGAACGCCGTCGCGGCGCGGCGGTCGATCGTCGCGCCGCGACGGAACTCCGGCCGCGCGTGATCGCCGAGGATCGCGTTGTCGACGACGTTCCACGTCGTGACGAGCCCTTCGCGATCGCGGTCTTGCGGCACGATTCGCGCGCCCGCCGCGGCGCGCGCGCCGACGTCGAGCGGGCGCAACGTCGCGCCCGCGAGCGAGATCGTGCCGCGATGCGCGAGCCTCCCCGCGATGGCGTCGCAGAGCGCCGTCTGACCGTTCCCCTCGACGCCGACGATGCCGACGATTTCGCCGCCGCGCACGTCGAAGCTGACGCCGCGGAGCGCGTGCGCGCCGCGACCGGCGGCGAGATCGCGAACCGCGAGCATCGTCGTCCGCGCGATCGGTTCGCGAGCGGCGACGCGGGCGACGTCGCCACCGATCATCGCGCGCGCGATCGCGTCGCTCGACGTCGCCTCGGTCGTCGTGCGTAAGACGACGCGACCCGCGCGCAACACCGTGACGCGCGTCGCGTACGCGATCGCCTCGGCGAGTTTGTGCGTGATGACGAGGACGGCCGTGCCGCCCGCCGCGAGTCGCCGGAGCGCGGCGAAGAGCGTCTCGATCTCGGCGGGTGCGAGCACGGCCGTCGGTTCGTCGAGCACGAGCGTCTCGGGTTCGCGCGCGAGCGCGCGCAGGATCTCCACGCGTTGCGCGATCCCGATCGGAAGCGACGCGACGATCGCGTCGGGATCGACCGTGAGACCGCAGCGCGCGCCGAGTTCGCGAACGCGTTCGCACGCGGCGTCGCGGTCGATGCGCGGGCCCCGGCGCGGTTCGTTTCCGAGCGCGACGTTCTCCCAGACGCGGAGCGGACCGACGAGTTCGACGTGCTGACGGACGAAACCGACGGGTCCGCGCGACGTCACGCTCCCGCTCGTCGGTGCGAGCGTACCCGCGGCGATGCGCGCGAGCGTCGATTTGCCGGCGCCGTTCTCGCCGCAGAGCGCGTGCAGTTCGCCCGAGGCGAGATCGAGCGTCACCCGGTCGAGCGCGCGGAGGCCGCTCGGAAAGACCTTCACGACGTCGCGCAGTTCGAGCGCGATTCCGGCGCGGACGCTCAGATCTTCACGGGCCGGAACGCGGCGAGCCCCTCGCGCGTGGACGGCGGGACGATGCGTCGGGCGACGATCGCGTCGCGGAGCGCCGCGATGCGCGCGATCCGCGCGGCGCCGATCGCCGCTCGCGTATAGCGAAAATCCGTCAGCCCGACGCCGTTACTCGCGAGCCCGAACTCGACCGCGCCCGACGGAAACGTCCCGGCGCGCACGCGTTGCGCGATGTGGAAGACGGCGACGTCGACGTGCTTGAGGACGCTCGTGAGGATCTTGCCGGGCGCCAGGCCGTCCTGATCCGCATCGACGCCGATCGCGTAGACGCCGCTGCGCGCGCGCGTTTCGTCGATCGCGCCGAGCCCCGACTTTCCGGCGGCGACGAACAACACGTCCGAACCGCCGCCGTAGATCACGCCCGCGAGTTCCTTCCCCGAGGCGACGTCCTGGAACGAGCCGACGTATTTGATCGCGACGTCGATGTGCGGATCGATCTCGCGCGCGCCCGCGACGTATCCCGCTTCGAATTTGCGCAAGAGCGGGACGTCGACGCCGCCGAGAAAACCGATCCGGTGCGTCCGGGACATCATCGCGGCGAGCGCGCCCGCGAGAAACGAACTCTCCTGTTCGCGAAAGGTGATCGACGAGACGTTCGGTGCCGCGACGACCGCATCGACGATCGCGAAACGACGCTGCGGATAATCGTGCGCGACGAGCGACACGTCGTCTCTCATGAGAAATCCGATCGCGAAGACGTCGTCGAAGCCTTGATCCGCGAGCGCCGTGAGGTTGGGCTGATAGTCGGCCGCCGATTTGGATTCGAGAACCTGGACGCCCGCGCCCAAGCGTCGTTTCGCTTCGACGAGACCGGCGTACGCCGAATCGTTGAACGATCTGTCGCCGAGGCCGCCGACGTCCGTGACCATGCCGAGCTCGAAGCCGCCGTTCGCCGCCGCGTGTCGCGAGCACGCGCAGAGCGAAGCGCACAGCAGGATCAGCGTGAGATGCGCGATCGCGGGAGCCCGGCGGTGCGGCATCGTGGGCGAGTACGGAACGGCGATAGACGAAGCCTCCGTCGCGGTTCCGGGGCGAGGGCGGATCGATCGGCGCGCCGCGCCGTCGCGCCGGACGGAGCGGTCAGCCGGTTTTCTTGTTGACCGCGGCCTCGTTCTTGAGCATCTTCTTGATCGCAGGTCCGAGCGCTTTGAGGGCGGCGGTGTCCTCGGCGGTCACCGGTTTCGCGGGCCGGCACCGCGGATCGGTATCTTGCACGGCGTGGAACATCGCTTCCGTGAGTGGGAGCGGGGTGCAACCGTGGTTCTGTTGGCAGACGAGATCGAACTCCGACCGCGCCGCTTTGTGGCAAGCGAAGCAATTGAGCCCGAGAAAGTTATTCACTTCCGTGCGCCCGCGGCTGACGATCTTGGTGCCGTCCTTGCTCGACTTGAGCGCGAAAAATTCCCAGTCGTTCGTCTTGGGGCTATAGCCCGGCTGTTGCTTGATCATCGCTTCGTTCGGGATCAACTGCAGGACCGTACCTTCGGGATATCGGCCGTGACCGGCTCGGGCGACCGCGAGCGTGCCCTGCAGATTTCCGGTCAGGTTATCGACGAAGAAGTCGCGTACGGGCGTCATCTTCGAGATACACCGGAACGTCGTGTCGGTGATCTGGAGACTATGCTCTTCCGTCCCGGCGGCACGCGTGTCGCCGAGGAAGATGAAGAACACCGCGAGACACGCGATCGTCACGATCGTCGACAACGCCGCGGCCGTTTTCGCGACCGTCGAGCGAGCGCCGACCGATTTCTCGTCGACCGAACCATAGGAAAATTCCGACATCGTATACCACCTCGAATAGGAGGATGCTTCGGAAGAAATTTTCTGCACGAAAACGCAGGGTGCCTTCAAGTATTCTCGCCCGACGTCCAAATAGCTATGTAGCTATTTACCGCCGTTCGCCCGGCTCCGCGGGTCGTGCGCTTACTCGCCGAACCGGGTCCGATTTCCGCGGCGCGCGATACGACGCGAGCCGCCCCGCCCGGCTCCGCGAGGGCGGCGCGGACGGCTTAACGGCAATCGCCGCTCGCGCAGAAACGCACGTCCCGCACGAGTTCGAGCGTATCGAGCGCGAGCGGGATCGCCGCGTAGGACGACGGCACGATCCCCGCCTCGCGCGCCTGCGCGGAAAAATCGTCGCGTTGGTACGCGGCGGAGATCCCGGGCGCGCCCTGCCAATTCGTATCGACGATCGTCGCGCCGTAGTGCTCGCGATCGAGCGTCCGTAGCCACGCTTTATTGTATTGCGGTAACGCGAGCGCGTCGATCTCGGCGTCGCTCCGATCGAGAAATATCCGCGTCCCTTCCGGCGGACGATCGCCCGCGCCCAGGTGTCCCGCGCATGCGGAGCTCGCGTCCGTGTTCTTGCCGTCCGACGCGGTCGCGGGATAGACGAAACTCGGATCGGCGCAGAGCGCCGCGACGGAGAGCGCGTGGCCGAACGTGCCGTGTTCGCGATCGCGCTCCGCGCGCGCGAAGTCGGCCGCGGTGATGCTGCCGATCGTGTTCTCGATGTCGGTCGCCGTCGCGCCCGAGCAACCCGTCCCCGTCCCGCGGTCGTCGCCGCGACGCGCGCCGTCCCACGAACAGAAGCCGAGCGTTCCGATGTGGATCGTCGCGTGCGGCGGACCCGGCGGAACGCAGAGCCAGCAGTTGAAATTTCCGCGGCGCGCGGGATCGGTCCAGGCGAGATGGTGGTCGGTGTTGCCCGCGGGTTCGGTGTCCGCGGGGAAGTCGACGGTCGCGCCGTCGAGATGCGCTCGCCCGCACGACCACGCTCCCCACGGCACGCGATCGCACGCGACGACCTGCGGCACCATCGTCTCGCGCGACGCGTGGGCGAGCGGCGGATCGGAGCCGTCGCGACGGTCGGAGAACGGATGGCTTCGCGCCAACCCCACGCCCGCGTTGAAGCCCGGCAGATAATCGCGCGTCGGTTGGAACAGTAACGCGGCCCACGCGCGGTCGTGCGCGCTCAGATGCGGATGCTTCGGGAGCGGGCGACACATCGGATTGGAGCGATAGTGCGGACACCCGTCGCCGCTTTCGCCCGCCGAGCTCCGCGGCTTCGCGCGATCGTCCGTCGTGTCGCGCGCCGCCGCCGCCGTCGCGCCGCCGGCCGAACCACGTGCCGAATCCGTCGCGCCGGAGCCGGAACCGCGCACCGATTCCGTGCCCGCCGTCGAACCGCGCGCCGTTTCCATAGCGCGCGCGAGCATCGTCGCGGGTGCGATCCCCAGGGCCGACGCACCGAATGCGAGCGCCAGCACGACCGTCGCGATCGCGCCCGACGACGACCGATTCCGATTTCCCATCTCTCTCAGAGTCGGCCCAAATGATCCAAGACCGTATAGATCGAGGCGATGTGGATCCCGACTTCGATCGTTCCGTCACGCGCGAAACGGCGGACGTCCTCCGGCGCGGCGAGGATCGTTTCGATCGCCTCGGTTTCGTCGAACGACGTCGCGCCGACGGGACGCGCGTCGCGCGCGAGATAGAGATGATAGACCGTCGTCGAAGACGTCGGATCGAAGACGTACGCGCCGATCCGTTCCAGCGCGCCCGCGTACCCCGTCTCCTCGCGGAGTTCGCGTTCGGCGCAGCGCTCCGGCGTCTCGTCCGGATCGATCCCGCCGGCCGGGAGCTCGAGAAGGACGCGTCCGATGCCGTGCTTGTACTGGCGGACGAGCACGACGCGGTCGTCCGCAGTCAGCGCGAAAACGACCGCGAAGCCGCGCGATTCGCGGACGTAATACGGACCGACGCGCGTCCCGCTCGGCAGTTCGATCTCGTCGCGGCGCAAACGCAGATGCGGCGTCTCGATCACGATCGCGGAATCGACGACCTTCCAGCCGCCCGGGTCGCCCGTCTTCACACGTCCGAGTCTACGCCCCCGGCGCGCAAAGACTCAAGCCGCCCGGCGGCCAAGTTTGGACGAAATCGAAAAAAGGGGCCGACTGATCATCGAAGCGCTACGGATCGGACAGAACTACCAAACGACCTACGGCACGCTCTGGAAAGACGGAACCTACTTCGCGCGCGGCACGCGGGTGACGGTCACGGGACTGCACATCGAGCAGGGCTACTGCGTCCGTTTCCCCGCCGAGGTGGACGGCGAGCCGCTCGAGACGTGGGAAGATTGGGCCGAGACCGATTTTCTCGGCGAGGACGGCTCGATCGGCGACGGCGGCGAGCTCTCGTCGACGGTTCTCGCGGAGGCGCGCGAGGTGCTCGACGACGCCGAGGAGGGGACGCATCTCCATCTCCACGAGGGCGACGATTGAGCGACGCGATCTCCGGAACGATGATGGACGTCCCGCTCACGATCCGCTGGATCTACGAGCACGCGCTCCGCAACCACGGCGATCGTGAGGTCGTGTGGCGCGAGGCCGACGGCGCGCTCGAGCGCTATACGTACGCGGATTTCGGACGTCGCGTCGCGCGTCTCGCGAACGCGCTCGTGCGGCTCGGCGTCGGTCCGGGCGATCGCGTGGCGAGCTTCGCGTGGAACGACCGGCGCCACCTCGAACTCTATTATGCGGTGCCGATGATCGGCGCCGTCCTGCACACGACGAACGTGCGGCTCTTTCCCGAACAACTCGCGTGGATCTTCGATCACGCGCGCGACCGATTCGTCTTCGCCGACGCGACGCTCGCGCCGGCGCTCGCCGCCGCCGCGGCGGGCGATCTCGCCTCGATCCCGCCCGTCGTGCTCATGGGCGGGACGTCCGAAGCGTTTCCGGCCGCGCGCGATTACGAGACGCTGATCGCGGCGGAAGCGGAGACGTTCGCGTGGCCCGAACTCGACGAGCGCGATGCGGCGATCCTCTGTTACACCTCGGCGACGACGGGCGATCCCAAGGGCGTCGTGTTCACGCATCGCTCGACCGTCTTGCACGCGTTCGCCGCGGGGCTCACCGAGTCGCTCGCGATCGCGCAGGGCGACGCCGTCCTCCCGATCGTGCCGATGTTCCACGTCAACGCGTGGGGCATTCCGTACGTCGCGCCGATGGTCGGCGCGAAGCTCGTCCTTCCCGGGCCCAAACTCGATCCGACGAGCGTGATCGACATCGTCGAACGCGAGGGCGTCACCGTCTCGCTCGGCGTGCCGACGGTGTGGCTCGCGGTGCGCGACGAACTCGCACGTCGCGACGGCACGCTGCCGACGCTCGCGCGGCTCGTGATCGGCGGCTCGGCGTGTCCGCCCTCGCTCTACGACGATCTCCTCGCGCGCGGGATCCAGATCATCCACGCGTGGGGCATGACCGAGATGAGCCCGATCGGCACGACGTGCAAGCTCGTCGCGCAGCTCGCGGACGCGACGCCCGAGGTCGCGCGCGAGCACCTCCTCACGCAGGGTCGCTTCTCGCCGATCGTCGCGTGGAGGGTGCTCGACGACGACGGTGCGGAGGTCCCGCGCGACGGCGCGACGCCGGGCTCGCTCTGGGTTCGCGGATTTTCGATCGCGAGCGGATACTACCGCGTGGACGAGGCGCTGCCGTGCTTCGCCGACGGGTACTTCAACACGGGCGACGTCTGCACGATCGATCGCTACGGATACATGCGGATCGTCGATCGCACGAAAGATCTCGTGAAATCCGGCGGGGAGTGGATCTCGAGCGTCGACCTCGAGAACGCGATCATGGGGCATCCCGCCGTCCGCGAAGCGGCCGTCATCGGGCTCGCGCATCCGAAGTGGATCGAGCGTCCCGTCGCGGTCGTCGCGCTCCGCGAGGGCCGCGAACTCGGCGAAGGCGAGCTCACGTCGTGGCTCTCGCAGCGCGTGGCGCGCTGGTGGCTCCCCGATCGCGTGGTGTTCGTCGACGCGGTCCCGAGAACGGGCGTCGGAAAGTTCTTCAAACGCGAACTCCGCGAACGCTACGCGGGCTTACTCGAAGCGTCTCCCGTGGCGCGATAAATATTTTTGCATTTTGATACCTTCGTAGGAACTCGCGTTACGGGAAGCGCCGGGCTATATGCGGAAACCACCAGGCCAGCGATTCTCGCTGACCCACCCAAATGCCGCGGCTCCCGCCGCCCGCCGCATATCCGAGAGGACGTACATCCGTCGTGCCAGACTTTAGCGATGCCAAGCAACTCGAGCTCATGTGGGAATCCGATCCGCGCTGGTCGGGGATCAAGCGTCCCTATAGCGGCGCCGACGTCGTCCGGCTTCGCGGGTCGGTCCACATCGACTACACGCTCGCGCGCATCGGGGCGGAACGCCTCTGGAAGTCGCTCTCGAGCGAGAATTACGTCGCGGCGCTCGGCACGCTGACGGGCGGCCAAGCCGTCCAAGCGGCGAAGGCCGGCCTCAAGGCGATCTACCTCTCGGGTTGGCAAGTCGCGGCCGACGGAAACGTCGCGAGCCAGACGTATCCCGACCAGAGCCTCTATCCGGCGAACTCGGCGCCCGCGCTCGTGAAGCGGCTCAATAACGCGCTCCAGCGTGCGGACCAGATCCAGACGAGCGAAGGCCAGGGCGACATCGAGTACTACCTGCCGATCGTCGCGGACGCGGAAGCCGGATTCGGCGGCGCGCTCAACGTGCACGAGATCATGAAGGCGTTCATCGAGGCCGGCGCTGCGGGCGTCCACTTCGAAGACCAACTCGCGGCTGAAAAGAAGTGCGGACACTTAGGCGGTAAAGTTCTCATCCCCACGAAGACCGCGATCCGTAATCTCGTCTCCGCGCGTCTCGCGGCCGACCTCCTCGGCGTGCCGACGCTCATCGTCGCCCGCACCGACGCCGACGCGGCGACGCTGATCACGAGCGACGTCGATCCGGCCGACAAACCGTTCATCACGGGCGAGCGCACGGACGAGGGCTTCTTCAACGTCCGCAGCGGCATCGATGCCGCGATCGCGCGCGCGCTCTCCTACGCGCCGTACGCGGATCTCATCTGGTGCGAGACGAGCCATCCCTCGCTCGCCGACGCGCAAAAATTCGCCGACGCCGTGCACGCGAAGTTCCCGGGCAAGTGGCTCGCGTACAACTGCTCGCCGTCGTTCAACTGGAAGCTCAAGCTCTCCGAGGACGAGATCGCGACCTTCCAACAGAAGCTCGGCGCGATGGGCTACAAGTTCCAGTTCATCACGCTCGCCGGCTTCCACGCGATCAACCACAGCTTCTTCCAGCTCGCGCTCGATTACAAAACGCGCGGGATGGCGGCGTACTCGGAGCTCCAGCAAGAAGAGTTCGCGGCCGAGAAGGACGGCTACACGGCGACGCGTCACCAGCGCGAAGTCGGAACGGGCTATTTCGACGAGATCGCGCAGGTCGTCTCCGAAGGGAAGTCGTCGACGACGGCGCTCGGCGGTTCGACCGAAGCGGCACAGTTCAGCAACGGGAAGGCCCCGGCCGCGCACTGAGGCGCGACGGCTTCGCTTTGGACGGACGGCGCACGCGCGCCGTCCGTTTTCTTTTTGGGAACGGCTCGCCCATGAGCGTCGTAACGACGGATGTACCGCAGCGGATCGATCGTCTGCCGTGGAGTCGCTGGCACTGGGTCGTGGTGATCGGCCTCGGCATCACCTGGATCCTCGACGGGCTCGAGGTGACGATCGTCGGCTCGATCGGCTCGCGCCTGCAGGACGCGACGACGCTGGGGCTTTCGGCGGAGCAAGTCGGATTCGCCGGATCGTCGTACATCCTCGGCGCCGTCGCGGGCGCGCTCGGATTCGGTTATCTCACGGACCGCTTCGGGCGCAAGAAGCTCTTCCTCATCACGCTCGGGTGTTACGTCGCGGCGACGCTCGCGACGGCGTTCTCGTGGGACGTCTGGAGCTTTACCATCTGCCGCTTCGCGACGGGGCTCGCGATCGGCGGCGAGTATTCGGCGATCAACTCCACGATCGACGAGCTCATCCCGTCGGCCCATCGGGGTTGGGTCGATCTCGCGATCAACGGGACGTATTGGTTCGGCGCGATGCTCGGAAGCGGCGCGAGCATCTTCTTGCTCGATCCGCATCTCGTCGATCAACGCTACGGCTGGCGGATCGCGTTCGCGATGGGCGCGGTCCTCGCGCTCGCGATCGTGTTCTTGCGGCGGACGATTCCGGAGAGCCCGCGTTGGTCGCTCACGCACGGTGACGAAGCGGGCGCGCGCGCGACGGTCGAGGCCATCGAAGCGGAGGTCGCGCGCTCGCATCCGGGCGCGCCGTTCGCGCCGCCGCGCGGTACGATGCGGATCGATCTCGGCCGCCGCCACGGCTTGCGCGACGTCGCGATCGCGATGGTGCGGACGTATCCCACGCGAACGGCCGTCGCGCTCTCGCTCATGATCGCGCAGGCGTTTCTCTACAACGCGATCTTCTTCACGGAGTCGCTCGTGCTCGGCACGTTCTTCGGCGTGCCGGCGGAGAAGGTCGGGTACTATATCTTTCCGTTCGCGCTCGGTAATCTGCTCGGACCGCTCGTGCTCGGACGGCTCTTCGACGTCGTCGGCCGCAAGCCGATGATCGCGGGGACCTACGCGATCTCGGGGGTCCTCTTACTCGGCACGGGCGTGCTCTTCGTGCGCGGCGCGCTCGATGCGACGACGATCGCGCTCGCGTGGTCGGTGATCTTTTTCTTCGCGTCGGCGGGCGCGAGCTCGGCCTATCTCACGGTGAGCGAGACGTTTCCGCTCGAGATCCGCGCG
>CAZZXB010000003.1:0-11670 GCA_964658025.1 uncultured Janthinobacterium sp. | reverse complement strand
CCATCGCGCTCGTCTATAGCGTCGGCACGTTCGCGGGCGGTGCGGCGGCGCCCGCGTTTTTCGGCGCGCTCATCGCGACGAAGAAGCCGTCGGCGATCCTGCTCGGGTACGCGGTCGCCGCGGCGGCGATGCTCGGTGCGGCCGCGATCCAACTGCGCTACGGCGTCGAAGCCGCGGGTAAATCGCTCGAGGAGATCGCCCCGCCGCTCGCCTCGACGACGTGATCGTGCCGCGTCGGACGACCGCGCGTCAGCGCGCGGGGACGAGCACCGCTACGGGAAATCCGGAGAGCAGATCCGCGACCGCGAGATAGTGGTCCGATCCGTCCCGATGCGTCGCGAGCGATCGTCCGGTGAAGCGGTCGACGTACTGCGTCGGAGCGTCGGGTGCGAGCGCGACGCGCTCGTCTTCGTAGCGGACGCGGAGCGTCGACTCGTCGCGATCGAGGGCTCCGTGCGCGAGGCGCGGCGTGACGACGACGATGCCGTCGCGCGAGAACGCGACGAGTTCGGAGCCGCGGCGACCCGAGGTCCCGAGCGGAGAATACGACGGACCCGAAAACGTCTCGGGATACTGCTGTCGGAGATGGAGGAGACGCCACGTGACGTAGAGCTTGATCCGACCGTCGGTCCAGCCGTTCGCGAGTTCGCCCGCGAGCGCTTCGAGGTCGCCCGCTTCCTCGCGCGCACGCATCGCGACGATCGCTTCGTGACGGACGCCGTAATCGACGGCGCGCCGGTTATCGGGATCGACGAGCGAGAAGTCCCAGAACTCGCAACCCTGATAGACGTCGGGGACGCCCGGCGACATGAACTTCAGCGTCGCTTGCGCGAGGCTCGAGATCGCGCCGACGCGCGCGCACGTTTTCGCGAAGGCGCGGAGTTCGCCGACGAAACGCGGACGCGCGTCGTCGAGGATCGTGCGGACGAACGTGAAGACGGCCTCTTCGTACGGTTCGTTCGGATTCGTCCAACTCGTGCGGAACTTCGCCTCGCGGAGCGCCTTGCGCAGATATTCGTCGAGCCGATCGAGATACGTCCGTCGCTCGGCTTCGTCGAAGGTCGTTCGATCGAGCCACGCGGCGGGCCAGGTGCCGATGAGGATCTGGTAGATGAAATACTCGTCGTTATCGGTCGGCGAGGACGCGCCGTCGACGTCGGTCTTGCAGTCGGCGTTCTCGCGGCTCCACCGGCGCAGCATGCGATCCCAGAGCGCCGGCATCTCCGAGAGCGCCGCGATCCGTAAGCGCGTATCCTCGCCGCGCTTGTGATCGTGGGTCGCCGTCGCGAGCATGGCGTGTGGGTGGCGCCGCGCGCGGCCGAGATTCGTGCGATGGAACTCCGCGACCGACGTACCGAACCGGCGCGGGTCGCCGCCGACTTCGTTGAGCGCGACGAGTCGCACGTAGCGATAGAAGGCCGTGTCCTCCACGGCCTTGGCCATGACGGGGCTCGTGTACTGTTGGAATTTCATCGCGAAGCGCAAGACGTCGCGCCGCTCGTAGTTCTCCGAGATCTCCGGCGCGCGCATGGTGAGGAGCGACTCGATGAACGAGAAGACGCGATCGTCGCCGAGATCGCTGCGACGGCGGGCGCCCGCGAGCGCGAGATCGATGAAGCGGCGGTCGTCGGGTTCGATCTCCTCGCTCGTGACGTACGTGCGATAGACGGGAAACGACGCGACGGTCTCCACGAGCGCGTCGCGTAACACGTTGAACGTGAAGTCGTTCGAACGGCGATCGAGCTTCGCGAGCCCGTCGAGCATCGTCGCGAGAACCTCGAGTTCGCTCGCGAGCGAACTGCGCATGATGTCTTTTTTCGCACGGTAGGCGAACTGCTCGAACGTGCCGGAGATGCCGGCGAAGCGACGATAGAGCGTGTCGAACGCGCCTTCGGCGCCGGCGTCGACGAAGAGCCCGAGCACGAAGTTCATGAAGTCGTAGCCCGTCGTCCCCGCGATGTTCCACGTATCGCGGAGGCGCTCGTTGCGCGCGAGGATCTTTTCGACGACGAGATATTGCGGATGGCCGAGGGCGCCCGCGCGATCCTGTAAGAGCTCGCAGTAGCCGCCGGGATTGTAGAGCCCGTCGACGTGATCGATCCGTAAGCCCTGAACTTTTCCCGATTCGATGAGTTGGAAGACGAAGCGATGCGTCTGCCCGAGGACCTCGGCATCTTCCACGCGCACGCCCGCGAGATCGTTGATGTCGAAGAAACGGCGGTAGTTGATCTCGTCGGCCGAGACGCGCCAGTAGGCGAGGCGATACGCCTGTTCGGCGAGGAGCGCGTCGAGCCGATCGCCCGCGCTTCCGTCGGTCCCCGGATCGAACGACGCGAGCGCGGCTTCGATCGCGGCGAGATCGCCCGCGTCGCGCGCGACGGTCGAGAGCTGGGTTTTGAGCGCGATCGCGCGTTCGCGCGACGCTCCCGCGAATTCCGCGGCGAGGGCGCGAAGCGCCCAGGCCTCGCCCTCGCGACGTTCGATCGCGAGCGCGAGCACCGCGCCGTACGACTTCGTGGCGAGGGGGAAGCGATTGTCGAAGTAGGCGACCGAGAACGTCCCCGTCGCCGGATCGAATACGAGCTTGAGCTCGCCGCGTTCGAGCACGCGCCCGTAGTAATCGCCGAGCGAGGGCAGCAACACGCGTCCGCGCATCTCGGGTCGCAGCGGCTGCCAATTGATGTCGAAGTACTCCGCGTAGGGCGACGACCGGCCCCATTCGAGGACGTCCTGCCACCACGGATTCTCGACGCCGATGCCCATGTGGTTGGGCACGAAATCCAGGAGATGGCCGAGGCCCGCATCGCGTGCCGCCTCGATCAGCGCCGCGTATTCGTAGAACGTCCCGATCTCGGGATTGAGCCGGTTCGGATCGACGACGTCGTACCCGTGCTCGCTGCCGGGCCGGGCCTTGAGATACGGCGATGCGTAGAGGTAGTCGATCCCGAGTTCCGCGAGATACGGCACGATCGCGCGCGCGTCGTCGAAGCGAAACTTCGGCGTGAACTGCAGGCGATACGTCGAGAGCGGCGTCGCGGAGATCGCGCGGGTCGCGTTCGGTGCGGTCACGCGAGCGTCCAGCGGACGCTCCACGGCGGCGCCTCCGAATTCGGATACGTCGGATCGTGCGTGCAGAAGAGCACGAGACCGTGCGGCGGCGTGTCGAATCCGCGCGCGGGCTCGGGACCGAGATTCGCGTCGAGCGCGAGCGTCGATCCGTCGCTCAAACGGAAACGCGCGTGGAGCGCGCGATCGCCGAGCGCGTCGAATGCGGCGTCGGTTCCGCGCACGCCCGCGATGCGCGGTGCGATCTCGTCGCGCCGCACGGCGAGCAGTCGCCGATAATAGGCGAGCCACGACGCGTGCGCGTCGGTCGCGAGTTCGTTCCAATCGAGCTTACTACGCTCGAAGGTCGCGACGTCGCCGGGATCGGGGATCGTATCGCGCTTCGTCGGATCGGAAAAGGCGGCGAACGCTTTGAACTCGTCGCGTCGGCCCTCGGTGACGAGCCGCGCGAGATCGGGTTCGAAATCGCAAAAGAATTGGAAGGGCGCGTCGGCCGCCCACTCCTCGCCCATGAAGAGCATCGGCACGGAGGGCGCGAGGAGGTAGATCGCGGCGACCGCGCGGACCGCGGCATCCGAGGCCGTCGCCGTGAGCCGATCGCCGAAGGGTCGGTTTCCGATCTGATCGTGGTTCTGCGCGAACACGACGAACGACGCGAGCGGGAGATGCGCGCTCGGCGTGCCGCGCACGTCGCCTTTGTGTTCGGAGAACTGGCCTTGGAAATCGAATCCCTGCGTCAGCGTGCGGCCGAGGTGTTCGATCGGGCGTCGCGCATAATCGTGGTAGTAGCCGTCGGTTTCGCCCGTGGCGAGGACGTGGAGCGCGTGATGCTCGTCGTCGTCCCATTGCGCGCGGAACCCGCTCTCGAGTAACGGCGCCTCGTTGCCCTCGTTCTCGAGCACGAGGTGGATCGGGCGATCGACGCCCTCGACGACCTTCGCGGCGAGCTCTCGGAGAAAATGGCGATCCGCGCCGTCGTAGATCGCGTGGACCGCATCGAGGCGTAGGCCGTCGAAGCGGTACTCGCGCGTCCAATACCGTGCGTTCTCGATGAAGAAGGCGCGCACGGTATCGCGCTTCGCGCCCTCCACGTCGATCGCCGCGCCCCACGGCGTCTTATGGCGTTCCGTATAGAACGTCGGCGCGTAGCCGTGGAGGTAGTTCCCTTCGGGCCCGAAGTGATTGTAGACGACGTCGAGGTAGACCGCGAGACCGCGCGCGTGCGCGGCGACGATGAAGCGTTTGAGATCGTCCGGCGTGCCGTAGTTGTGCGTCGGCGAGAACGGCAACACGCCGTCGTAGCCCCAATTCCGCGTCCCCGGAAATTCGGCGATCGGCAACAGTTCCACGGCCGTGATCCCGAGCGCGACGAGGTGGTCGAGTTTCGACGCGGCGGCCGCGTACGTGCCTTCGGGCGTGAACGTGCCGACGTGCATCTCGTAGAAGACGTGTTCGTTCCACGGCAACCCGCGCCAGCCGTCGTCGGGCCACGCGAACGCGCGCGGATCGACGATCTCGCTCGGACCGTGCACGCCGAGCGGCTGAAAGCGCGACGCGGGATCGGGGATGCGGAGGTCGGCGTCGTCGAGGACGAACGCGTAGTGCGTCCCGACGGCGACGGCGACGCGTTCCGATTCGAACCATCCGTCGGGAAGCGCCGTCAGGCGCGCGCGCACGGGGGCACGTTCGAGATCGCCGTAGACGACGTCGGCGTGCGTCGCGGCGGGCGCATAAATGCGAAAGCGAACATGACCGTCGGCGAAGCGCGCGCCGAACGGCATGTCGTGAGCGTGTGACACGGACATCGCGAAGGTCGTACCCGAGCCCTTCCTCGCTCAACCCCACGCGAACGCGGCGACGGGTCGTGCGCCGTACGCGCACCCCGGACGCCCACGCCGCGCCCGACGCGGCGGATCTATAGCGGGAGGGGCGTCGCCGCGCGCTCCGCGTAGGCACACAGCAGATTGAGTTGTCGCATCTGGTCGATCGTCGTCGCGCGCGAGGCGAGTAAGTGCGGGCTCGCAACGACGACGGCGAGCGCTTGCGCGCGCGAGACGGCGACGTTGAAGCGATTGGGATCGAGGAGAAAATCGAGACCCCGCGGTGCCAGCTCCGCCCGCGAGGTCGCGAGCGAGTAAAAGACGACCGGCGCTTCCTGGCCTTGAAACTTGTCGACCGTGCCGACGGCGACGTCGTCGATGCCGCGCGCGTGCAGGCGCTCGGCGATCTCGCGGCGTTGTTGGTTGTACGGCGCGACGACGAGGACGTCGCGCGCCGTTATGGGACGCTCCCGCTCGTCGCGCACCGTGACGCGTCCGCCGCGTAAGAGCGCCTCGATCGCGACGGCGATCGTCTCGGCTTCCTCGCGCGAGCGGCGGCGGTGGCCGTCGTGGGCGACGGGTACGAAGCGCAAGCCCGCGCCCGCGAGCGGCGTCCCGTCGATCGCGCTGCGCGCGTTCGCGGGATCGGCTTCGAGGCGTCCGTCGTAAAAGGCATCGGAGACGAAACGGTCGATCGTCGGATGCATGCGGTATGAGACGTCGAGGAACACGCCGCGCTCGGGCGGTACCGTCGCGGCGTCGTCGAGAAGATGCTCGAGGATGGAGCGATCGGTGCCGATCGGATGCGAGCCTTGCGCGACCTGCGGCAATTGTTGCGGATCGCCGAGGAGCACGACGTTCCGCGCGACGAGCGACACGATCAAGGCGTCGGCGAGCGAGACCTGACCCGCTTCGTCGACGACGACGACGTCGAACGCGCCGCGATGCGCCGCCTTCGCCCTCGCCCAAGAGTAATTCGTCGCGGAGACGAGGTTGCAGGCGGCGCCGCCGCTCCATTCGGACGCATCTTCGACGAGCGGCGTGCCGCACTTCGACTCGTACGGCGAGTCGACGTTCGTGTTCGACGACTTGTGGCATCCGCTGAAAACGACGCCGCGCTTCGTCGCGTTTTCCTCGATCTTGTGTAGCAACCCGTGAAGCGCCTTATGGCTGTTCGCCGCGAGCGCGACGCGTTTGCCCGCTTCGAGCAGATCGACGATGACGTGCGCGCCCTTCGTACTCTTGCCGCTCCCGGGCGGCCCCTGCACGACGAGATAACTCCCGTCGAGCGCGCGCACGACGCGCGATAAGGCTTCGGGCGAGACGTCGCCCGGCTGGATCGTCGCGCCGAGCCGACGGTCGTCCAATCGCGGAAGCCGTCGCTCGACGAGTGCGAGGGTCGCCGGATGCAACTCGTCGAGGCGGCGCTCGTCGTACGCGCGCGCGATGTATTCGAGCGCCTCTTGCTGGTCCTTAATACCGAACGGCGTCGTCGGGATGAGATCGCGAATCGCGGCTTCGTCGTTCTTATCCGAGACTTTGAGTCGGATCGTGAACGACGCCTCGTCGAGCGACACGATCTCGGATGCCTTTTTCGTCAAGACGTCGAGCGGTTTGTCTCCGACGCTCATGTCGTGTTCTTGTTCGGGATAGCGGTACGCATGTACGTGCGATAGGTCGCGCTCTTTTAGCTTATACGGCAAAACGTCGCGTAGGATCTCGAGGCCGCCGAGCGCCTTGCGATCCTCGTCGATGAGTTCGCTCGCGTTTTCGATGCGGTGGAAATGCTCCCACCATTCGGGCTTTTGCGCGCGACGATGGTACTGCACGAGGTTGCCGAGGAGCCAACGCGTGCGCCGATCGTCCGAGAATTCCCGCAACTCCTCGAGCGAGCCGGGCGGCGAGATCCCCGCCAGCAGGCGCGCTTCGAGGTCGCCCCGTTCGATCCGATCGTCGGCGGGATCGCTCAGAATCGCCGCGCGCCACGGAATCGGCGTCGCGAGCGTGGCGTTGCGTTCGTCGCGTACGCGGAGGAGCCACTGGCGTAGCGCGTAGGTCGATCGACAATCGTCTTCGTTGTAGGCGCGGATGTCCTCGAGCGTCGCGTCGTCGCCGTTTTCGAGCCAGCTCTCGAACATCACGATCGAATCGTCGCCCGCACGCGTCGTGGTGGAGCGCGTGAAGCCGTAGAGCGCCTCCAGTTTTTTGATCGAATACGACGGCTGGGAGATCACGACGCTCTGCGTGACGATCGGATAGAGATCCACGAACGTGCCGGCGCGCAGGAACGCGTCGATCTCGTTCTCGCGCGATCCGAAACGGCCCATGAGGCGTTTGAGCGCGCTCGTCTCGTACGGTGCGTAGTGGTACACGTGGAGGTTCGGATAGCGCGTGCGCCGCTCGGTCACGAAATCGACGAAGCGCTCGAAGGCGACGCGCTCCTGCGCCGGATCGCACCCCCAAAACGGAACGTACGCGTCGTCGTCGCTCGTGTACACGCCGAAGAGATATTCGAGCGCCCTGCCGGGCGCGAACATCGGATCGCCTTCCATGTCGAAGAAAACGTCGCCCGGCGCCGGCTCCGGCAAGCGCGCGAAACCGAACGTCTTTGCCGCCTCCGCGTCGCTCGGCACGCCCGCCTCGCGGAACGAATACGTGTGCTCGGCATCCGGTCGCGCGCTCCGGTATCGATCTTGCTCGGCGGCTTGCGCGCGCAGTCTCGCGAAGGTCTCCGCATTGAGATCGCGCGGGCAGGCGGCGTCGCTCGCGGATGCGAGCGCGGCGACGGTCGGCAGCGACGCCTTCTCGAGTTTGGCGACCTGATCGCGGCGGATATTCGCGACGATGCTGAGATGGTCGTCGTCGTCGCGCCGTTTCGCACAGAGATCGCGCCACGCGCAGAGATCGCAGTGCGCGCATTCGAATGGGTACGCATCCGCCCCGCTCGCCACGCTCGCGAGATAGGCGCGCTTGAGCGCGCGATAATATGCCGAGAATTGGTCGACTCGAAACCGTCGCTCGACGCCCTTTCCGAGTACGATCTCCGCGTCGCGCGGCGCGACGCCCTGGATGCGTTCGAGATGCTCGCTGTAATTACAGAGTTGGACGAGAAAATACGGCTTCGGAGAGAGCGCGAGCTTCGTATCGACGACCTCGTAGCCGAAATCGCCGAAACGCGACGGGCTCGCGACCTTGCGTAAGAAATCCGCGCGCCCGAGAAACGTTCCGTCGAAAAACGTCGCCTGGAAGATCACCTCGGCGCCGGCGGCCATAGCGGCGACGCTCTCCGCCTCGGCCGCACGATAGCCCGCAAGCGAGTTGTGCGGCCGCGCTTCGAACGCGACGAGTCGCTCGCCGTAAATCGCCCGTAATTGCTCCAGATGGCGGCGCTCGTGTTCGTCGCCCTTACGACGTAAGAGATCAGCCGTCGGGTCTTCGCGCGTCGGCCGTACCCGCGTCCGTTCCGCGACCGCGCGTTCGAGCGCCGTCAGATGGAGGCATTCGCCGAAGTCGTTGAGGTCCGATGCCGAATGGACGAGCGTTCCGTCGATCGATTGCACGCGACGACGTTCGCCGCGCGCGCGAATCGTTCATCGGGGCCCGCTCGCGAACCCCGTCTCGGCTACGCCGTTTTCTTTTTGAAGTCGAGCGAGACGCCGTTCATGCAGAAGCGCAATCCCGTCGGTTTGGGTCCGTCGTCGAACACGTGACCGAGATGGCCGCCGCAGCGGCGGCAATGGACCTCGGTGCGCTCGACGAACATCGACCGGTCCGTCGACGTCTCTACCGCGTCCTTGAGCGGTTCGTAAAAGCTCGGCCAGCCGGTGCCGCTGTCGAACTTCGTCTTCGCATCGAAGAGCGCGAGCTCGCAACCGGCGCAGAAATAGGTGCCGGGCTCGGTCTCGTGGTCGAGGGGGCTCGTTCCGGCCATCTCCGTCCCGTGCTTGCGGAGCACGTTGTAGGCCTCCGGGGAGAGCCGTTTCCGCCACTCGTCGTCCGAGCGGACCACTTCGAAATGTCCCTCCGACGCGTCCGCCGGCTTGCTCGGGATCCCGAGGCTCGCCGCCATGGCGCACAGTCCACCGATCATCTTCATACGCGTCATCCTACCCATGTCGGTAGCATAACGTAGCAGACGCTCCGGCCGATGTCGGCGCGCGTACGTTTCGAGCGGGGAGGGTGGGTTCGACGGGAAGAAACGGCGATCACCCGATCGGAGCATGCGTGATCGACTCGTCCCCGCGTTGTCTCATGTACCACGGCTCCCGCGAGGGGCGGCCGATCCACGATCTCGACGCCATCTCGGAGGTGATCGAGGATGCCGACGCGCTCGTCTGGTACGACGTGATCGCCCCGAAGGCGGAAGACCTCGCGACGATCCAACGCGAGTTCGATCTCCATCCCCTCGCGATCGAGGACGCCGTCCGCGCCCACGAACGTTCGAAGATCGAAACGTACCGCGATTACCTGTTCATCGTCACGCACGGTGTGACGCTCGACGGCGACGTCGTGAGCGTGCACGAGATCGCCCTGTTCGTCGGGCACCGCTTCGTCGTGAGCGTCCGCGCCGCGCCCGCGTATTCGTTCGCCGAAGTGCGGGAGCGTTGGCACGCGGGCCGTCACGACGATCGTAACGACGGCGCATCGCTCCTCTACTCGATCCTCGATACGATCGTCGACGACTACGACCCGATCGTCGCGGATTTCGAGCGTCGTATCGACAAGCTCGAAACGCGCTTCTTCCGAGAGGGTCGCATCGCGTCGCGCGACCTGCTCGAAACGTCGGCGATGAAGCGCAATCTCGGCCGTTTTCGGCGGGCGGTCTTGCCGATGCGCGAGATCGTCGCGTTTCCGTTGCGCGGCGAACAGCGCTTTTTCCGACCCGACGACTTCGCGTATTTCCGCGACGTCCACGATCACGTCTTGCTCGCGATCGACCGGATCGAGTCCACGCGCGCGCTCATCGATAACGTGCTCGACACGCATCTCTCGATCCAGACGAACCGGCAGAACGAGGTCGCGAAACAACTCACGATCATCGCGACGATCTTCTTGCCGCTCACGTTCGTGACGGGTTTCTTCGGTCAGAATTTCGCGTTCATGGTCGACGCCATCAAGACGGAGGCGAGCTTCTGGTATCTCGGCATCGGAAGCGAGGTCGTCGCGGTGGTGGCGCTCGTCGTCTTTTTCCGCGCGCGCGGGTGGTTCTAGGCCCGTCGTGACGAACGGCGCCGGATGAGCGATCTCGTGACGCACTCTCGGTCGGGCGCCGTTCTCACGTTGCGCCTCAACCGCCCCGAAAAACTCAACGCCCTCAACGACGAGATGACCGCGGCCCTGATCGCGGGCATCGAATCCGCCGCGACCGACGCGAGCGTGCGCGTCGTCGTGCTGTCGGGCACCGGGCGCGGCTTCTCCGCGGGTCAGGATCTCGAGGCGTTCGTGAAGATGAAGCACGCGCCGACGCCCGTCTCGGTCGCCGACCATCTCCGGCACGGTTACAACGTGATCGCGCGCCGGATCCGAGAGATCGAGAAGCCGTTCGTCGCGTCGCTCAACGGCGTCGCCGCGGGCGTCGGGCTCTCGATCGCGCTCTGCTGCGATCTGCGGATCGCGGCGGAAGACACGCACCTCACGCTCGGGTTTTCGAAGATCGGACTGATCCCCGACGGCGGCGGGAGTATGATGCTTCCGGCGCTCGTCGGCTTCGGCCGCGCGCTCGAACTCGCGTGGACGAGCGATCGCGTCGGGGCGCATCAGGCCTTCGCGCTCGGGCTCGTCAATCGCGTCGTCCCCACGGAATCGCTCGTCGAGGAGACGGAGGCGTACGCGGCGCGCTTCGCCGAGATGTCGCCGATCGCGCTCGGGCTCACGAAGCGCGCGTTCAATCGCGCGGCGATCCCCGAGTTCGCCGCGTGGTTGGAAGAAGAAGCGGTGCTTCAAGAAGAGGCCGCGAGCGGGCCCGATCTGCTCGAAGGCGTGCGTTCGTTTCTCGAAAAGCGCAAGCCCGCGTTCGCGTCGCGTTGAGCGTCGCGGCGTCGATCGCCGACGACGAACTCTTCGGCCTGCGCGGCAAGGTCGCGATCGTCACGGGTTCGACGCGCGGCATCGGCCTCGGCATCGCACGGGCGTACGCGTCGCGCGGCGCGCGCGTCGTCGTCTCGAGTCGGAAGGCCGACGCCTGCGAAGCCGCGCGCGCGTCGATCGTCGACGCGGGCGGCGAGGCGATCGCCGTGCCGTGCAACATCGGCGACAAGGCGCAGTTGCGCGCGCTCGTCGATGCGACCCTCGAAGCGTACGGCACGATCGACGTGCTCGTCTGCAATGCGGCCGTCAATCCGTATTTCGGCCCGCTCTCGGGGATCTCGGACGAGGCGTTCGACAAGATCATGAACTCCAACGTCCGCTCGAACGTCTGGCTCTGCAACATGGTGCAACCGGTCATGGCGAAGCACGGCGGCGGTGCGATCGTGATCGTGTCGAGCATCGCGGGGCTCAAGGGGTCGCGTCTCCTGGGCGCCTACGGCATCTCGAAGGCCGCCGACGCGCAACTCGCGCGCAATCTCGCGGTCGAACTCGGCCCGCACGACATCCGCGTCAACGCGATCGCGCCCGGCGTCATCAAGACGGATTTCGCCAAGGCGCTCTACGCCGATCCGGCGACGGAGAAGTTCGTCACCAAACAATATCCGATCGGTCGACTCGGCGTCGTGGACGACGTGACCGGCATCGCCGTCATGCTCGCCTCCCGCGCGGGCTCGTTCGTGACCGGCCAAACGATCGT
>CAZZXB010000002.1:20063-56627 GCA_964658025.1 uncultured Janthinobacterium sp. | reverse complement strand
CTACGCGACCGTCCGTTCCGCGTGCGCGTCGAGTTGCCGCTCGATGAAGGCGGCGAGTTCGTCTTCGGAGATCGGACGCGAGAAGAGATAGCCCTGCGCGAGCGGACATCCGCCGTCGAGCAACGCCTGGCGCTGCACCTCGGTCTCGATGCCCTCGGCGATCGGATCGATGCGGAGCGCGCGCGCGAGCGTGAGGAGCATCTGCACGATCGGTTCGTTCGCCACCCGGCCGTCGTCGCCGGAGACGAACGAGCGATCGATCTTCATCACGTCGATCGGATATTCGTGGAGGTAGCGCAGCGACGAATAGCCCGTCCCGAAGTCGTCGATGCACAGCCGCGCGCCGAGCGCGCTCAGATCGGCGAGCACGCGTTCGGCCTGCGAACCGTTTTCGAGTAAGCCGCTCTCGGTGATCTCGAGCATGAGGCGCTTGGGATCGACTCCCGAACTCTCGATCGCCTTGCGTACGTCGCGGACGACCTCGCCGCTCGCGAGATGCGAGACCGAGAGGTTGACGCTCGCGGTGATCTTCGGCAGCCCGCGCGCGTCGAGCCGCGCGAGCATCCGGCACGTCTCCGAGAGCGCGAGTCGGCCGAGCGATTGGATCGCGTCGGATTCTTCGGCCGTCGGGATGAAATCGATCGGCATGATCTCGCCCATCGTCGGGTGGCGCCAACGCATGAGCGCTTCGACGCCCGAGAGTTTTCCCGTGACGAGGTTGACGATCGGCTGGTATACGAGGTAGAACTCGTTGCGATCGAGCGCGAGCCGCACGTCGCTGAGCATCCGCACGTGCGCGCCGAGGCGCTCCTGCATGATGCCGTCGAACACGACGGCGGTCGAGCGGCCGAGTTTTTTGGCGTTGTACATCGCGACGTCGGCGTCGCGCATCACGTGTTCGGCGGTGCGGTACGCGTCGAGCCCGGCGACGATTCCGACGCTCGCGGTCAGGACGATCGGCGTGCCGTCGAGCGTGATCGGCGCCTTGAACGCGCTCGTGATGCGGTCGGCGACGACGCGTCCGGGGATCGCCGCGTCGACGTTCTCGAGCAACACGGCGAATTCGTCGCCGTGCAGGCGAGCCACGAGATCGCCCGGCCGCGTCGCGCCGACGAGCCGCTGCGCCGCGATCGAGATCGCGCGATCGCCGGCCGGGTGGCCGAGCGTGTCGTTGACGAATTTGAATTTGTCGAGATCGATGAAGAGCACGGCGAAGCGCTCGAGGTCGACGCCCGTCTGGAGTACGTATTCGAGGCGCGCGAGGAACGTCGTCCGATTCGGTAAGGCGGTCAGGTGATCGTGCGCGGCGTCGTAGCGCAGACGCTGTTCGATCGCGCGACGCTCGGTGATGTCCTCGATCATCGCGATCGCGACGATCTGTTCGGAGCGATCGACGTCGATCGACGAGACGGTGATCTGCGCCCAGCGCAGTCCGCCCGTCGCGTTTTCCAGCGCGCTCTCGAATTGGTAGGTCGCCTCGCGGCCGGCGACGAGGTCCGCGAAGCGGCGATCGGAGGCGGGGATGATCGACGGCGTCGCGTTGCCGAGAAACGCGCAGAGCGCGGGATTGCTCTCGATCGTCGTCCCGTCGCGCGCGAGGAGCGCGATGCCCATCTGCGAGCGATCGAAGACGGCGTCGAATTGCGCGGCCGTCATCATCTGCAGGCGTTCCGCTTCCTGTCGTCCCAGTTCGGCGGCGAGGGCGTCGGCCTTGTGGCGCGCGTTGTTGAGTTCGCGGCGATCGCGCCGCACGATGAAGATGCCGGTGAGGATCGAGAGCGTGCTCGCGAACAAGATCAGGAGCGCGGCCTGCGCGTAGACGGAATCGCGACGGTTCGCGGAATCGATCCGCGTCTCGCCCAACGCGACCATCGCGTCGCGATGCACGAATCGGACGAGCGCCGAACTCGCCGCGAGCGTATCGGCGCGCCCGAGCGCGAGCGCGACGCGATCGTCGCGCGTGACGACCGGTCGACGGATCGCGACGCCGAGCGCGTTCTCGTACCGTTCGGCCTTCGCCATCGTGGCGGTGACGGCTTCGTAGAGCGGTTTGGGGATCGGAAGCGGTTCGCCCGGCGCCCCGTTCGTGTCGTTGCCGACCGGGATCGCCGCGCCGCGAGCGCGCGCGAGCAAGCCCGCGATCGCGATACGATCGTCGAGCGTCACGCCGCCGCGTTCGAGTCCGATTTCGAGAACCTGCCCGCCGGCGCCGAGCGGCGCGTACACGAGCAGATACGCGTTGTCGAGCAGATCGCCGAGATTGGCGAGCAGCATGTTCGACTCGAACGACAGCGTGGAGCCGTCCGAAACGTTGCTGGACATGTGGAACGTGACGTTGACGAGATTCGTGAGCGACGCGGCGTCGGGCGAGCGGAACACGGACGCCCAGGCCTTCGCGATGTGCCCGGTCGCGAGCGGGAGCGCCGGAACGTCACCCGCGTGACGCAGGGCGTAGGCGTCGAGCGCCTCGAGCTTGCCTTCGATCCGTTTCCGCGACGGGTCGTCGACACGAACGCGCCCGCCCGGGCCGCGCGCGACGGTCATCGAGCCGGCTTCGATCATGAGATCGTCCGACATCGCGATCCAGTCGATCGCGTACGCGATTCGCGCCTGGCGGGCGACGTCGCGATCGATCGTGTGTTGCTCGCCCGTGGCGTACCACAGGATCGGCGCGCAGAGTAGGGAGGCGAGCGTTACCAGACGCAGCGGAAGCGAGAGTTCGGGAAGGCGCATGTTGCGGAGGAACGTCACGAAGGCCGAACTCGATCCTCGGGACGCGAGAAGCCCTGACGCTCGAAACGTCGCATGGTGTTACCATCGACCCGCCCCAAGAGAAACCTGAGGAAAATCGGTGACGGAACGGAGCTATTTCGACCACGCGGCGACGACGCCGATCGACCCGGAAATCTTCGACGTGATGCGGACCTACGCGCTCGGCGCGGATTTCAACGCGAGCTCGACGCATGCCGAAGGCCGGTCGGCCCGCGCCGCCGTCGACGAAGCGCGGGCGCTCGTCGCGCGGACGCTCGGGGTGCGCGCGCGAGAGATCGTGTTCGCGGGGAGCGGGTCGGAAGCGGATGCGCTCGCGATCCTCGGCACGGCGCGCGCCTACGAGGGGACCGCGCGTCGGATCGTGACGGTCGCGACGGAGCACGACGCGGTGCTCCGTTGTTGCGAGACGCTCGCGCGCGAGGGGTGGAGCGTCGAGATCCTGCCCGTCGACGCGTCGGGGCGCGTCGACGCGGCGGCGTTCGACGCCGCGCTCGCGCCCGGAGCCGCGCTCGCGACGGTCATGCTCGCCAATAACGAGATCGGGACGATCGCGCCGATCGCGGAACTCGCTGCGATCGCGCGCGCGCGCGGCGTTCGCTTCCATACCGATGCCGTGCAGGCGCCTGGTCGTCTCGCGCTCGACGTCGCGGAACTCGGCGTCGATCTCCTGAGCCTCGCGAGTCACAAGTTCTACGGACCCAAGGGTGTCGGAGCGCTCGTCGTCCGCGAGGGCGTGACGCTCGCGCCGCTCGTTCCCGGCGGCGGCCAAGAGTCGGGTCTGCGATCCGGGACCGAGAACGTGTTCGGGATCGTCGGATTCGCGCACGCGCTCGCGGCGGCCGCTCGCGACGAGCCCGTCGAACGCCCGCGCCTCGAGACCTTACGCGCGCGGATGGAATCCGAGATCGTCGCGCGGATCCCGGGAGCTCGCGTCGCCGCCGCCGACGCGCCCCGCGTCGCGCACGTCTCGAGCCTCTCGTTTCCGGGCGTCGACGCCGTCGAGCTGCTCGTGCGGCTCGATCTCGCGGGGATCGCGGCCTCCGCGGGGAGCGCGTGCGCGGCGGGGGCGGTCGTCGCGAGCCACGTGCTCGACGCGATCGGGCTCGATGCGGAACGCGCGAGGGGGACGGTCCGTCTCTCGCTCGGAAAACGTACGCGTTCTCCCGAAATCGATCGATTGCTCGGGCTTCTCCCCGACGCCGTCCGTTCGTTGCGTGAAGCTCCCACGAACGTGGGTACAGTACGTTCCGGCCGCTAGGAGAGCGGTCACTCGGAGGTTGTTCGTGGGTGCATCGACCGATTGGTGGTCGATCGGGCTCGGGCTCGGATGCGTGCTCGTCGGTCTCGGTATCATGGTCGTCTGCTTCCGGCTCGCCGGCTTGCTCTCGCGCGTCGGGCGGACGCTCGACGAAGTCGACCGCCAGATCGCCGCGGTCGGCGCGCCCGTCGCGACGACGCTCTCGCACGTCGGCGGCATCGCCGATACCGCGGACGCGACGATCGCCCGGCTCGGCGTCGCGGTCGCGTCGCTCGAGGGCGTCGCGAGCGGTGCCACGCGAACGGCGAATCAGATCGGGAACGTCGTGACGAGCTTGCGGGCCGGCTTCGGGCGCAGGAGCGACGGCTGAGTCGCGAGGATGCCTGAGGGCATGGATCGCCTTGCCGGTTTGACGATCGGTGCGCTCGTCGGAGCGTCCGTGGCCTTGTTGATCGTCCCGCTTCCCACCGGGGACATGCGCGACGCCCTCCGCAGAAAAGCGGAAAGTTCTCTCCCGACCCCGCCATAGGAGGCGATTTTCTTGGACATCAAAGTGCACGTGCGCGAATCGGAAGACGACGCGTACGTCGTGGAACTCGGCGGCGAAATCGACGTCTACACCTCGCCGAAAGTCAAAGACGCGATCACGGAACTGATCGATCAGGGTCATTACAATCTCGTGATCAATCTCGAAAAGGTGCGCTACATCGATTCGACCGGACTCGGCGTCTTGATCGGCGGACTCAAGCGCGTGCGCGAGCACGGCGGAACGGTCAACCTCGTGTGTACGAATCCGCAGATCAAGAAGATTTTCGACATCACCGGGCTCGTCAAGATCTTCGGTATCTACGACGATGAAGCGAGCGCGAAAAAGGCGCTCGGATGAACGCGGCCGAGCCGAGTTCCGAGCATCTCGGCACCGTCGAACTCCGTATCCCGAGTAAGCCCGAATGGGTCGCGGTCGCGCGGCTCGCGGTCGCGGCGATCGCCAATCGCCTTCCGTTCTCCGTCGAAGAGATCGAAGATCTCAAGCTCGCGATCGCCGAAGGTTGCACGATCTGCATCCAGCACGGCGTGGGATCGGAGACGATCGACATCACGTGCGAGGCGGCATCGTCCTACCTTCGCGTGGTATTGCGCGACCATCGTTATCGGTTACGCGCCGCGGGCGAGACGGCGGCGAAGCCGTCGTCGGTCACGGCCGAGGGACTCGGCATTTTTTTGATTCAAGCGCTCATGGATGAATTGACGTACAATATCGACGCGAATCTCGGCACCGAACTCATCATGACCAAACGCGTCGGCCCCTAACGTTATTATGGATCGGACTTCCCACGCGGACGAAGAGCGGTGGGATCGCGCGCGTACGCGCGACGCTTTCGGTAAACTCGCGGTCGCGCGCGATTCGGATCACGTCGCCGCCGAACACCTGCGCGACGATCTCGTCGTGGCGCATCTCAATCTCGTGCGCTACCTCGCGGTCAAGTTCGCCAATCGCGGCGAGTCGCTCGAAGATCTCATCCAGGTCGGCACGGTCGGTCTGATCAAGGCGATCGATCGCTTCGATTTGGAACGGGGCGTCGAGTTCACGACGTACGCCACGCCGACGGTCGTCGGGGAGATCAAGCGATACTTTCGCGATAAGGGCTGGGCGGTCAAGGTGCCGCGCCGACTCCAGGAACTCAACCTCGCGGTCAATCGCGCGATCGAGAAGCTGACCGTCAACCTCGGCCACTCGCCGACCGTCCGCGAACTCGCCGAACACCTGCACGCTTCGGAAGAAGACATCCTCGAGGCGCAGGAACTCGGTCAGGCCTACAATCTGCTCTCGCTCGATACCGAGATGACGAGCGACGGCGACAAGAACGCGCAGACGCTCGCCGACTACATCGGGAAGATCGATCCGTCGCTCGCGAATCTCGAGGACCGGACGAATCTCGAACGCGCCTTCGAGGTGCTCTCGCGGCGCGAGCGGATCATCCTCTTCCTGCGCTTTTACGAGTCGATCTCGCAGACCGAGATCGCGAAGCGACTCAACGTCTCGCAGATGCACGTCTCGCGGCTGCAACAGAAAGCGCTCGAAAAACTCCGCGACGTGCTCCGCGACAAGTAACGTCCCGCGACGTAAGGTCGCCCGCCGTTCGGGACGATACGACATGGGTGAAGGTTCGAATCGGCCGGGCGCTCGCGCGATGCGCGATCGGCGCGCTCGTCGCCGCGACGGGCGCCCGCCCCGCGCTCGCCGGAACGGTGTCGGGGACGCTCCCGCAGCCCGGCGTCGTCTGGGTGAGCGACGGGTCCGATCCCGCGGCGATGCCCGAATCGATCATGCGCAACGCGGGGAAGGCCTTCGTCCCCGATCTCCTGATCGTCACCGTCGGCTCGAGCGTCCGCTTTCCCAACGACGACGATTTTTTCCATAGCATCTTCAGCTCGTCGGAGAGCGATCCGTTCGACGTCGGCTTCTACGACACGGGGCCGGGGAAGGTGATCGCGTTCCCCAATGCCGGCGTCGACGTGATCCGCTGTCACATCCACGGCGCGATGCGCGCGACGATCCTCGTCGTCGACGGACCCTGGGTGCGGACCGACCGTCCGGGCGAGGCGTACCGAATCGACGGCGTGCGCGCCGGTCGTCACGTGCTCCACGCGTGGACGCCCGACGGCGGCGAGCGGACCTCCGACGTCGTCGTTCGCGATCGTTGACCCGTGCCGCTAACGCGAGACCGATAGTTCTGCGCTGCGACCGAACGCGAGGTCGTCCGCGTCGAACGGTTTCGGCGGCGCGATCGAGCCGCGGAGCACGATCCGCTTGAACGCCTCGACCATCGCCGCGTCGAGTTGCGTCCCCGCGACGCGATCGAGTTCGGCGAGCGTCACCTCGACGGAGAGCGCGCGCCGATAGGGCCGATCGGTCGTCATCGCGTCGAACGTGTCGGCGACGGCGATGATGCGCGCGCCGCGCGGGATGTCGTCGCCGCCGAACGTTCCGGGATACCCCTTGCCGTCGATGCGCTCGTGATGGTGCGCGACGCACGGCGCGATCTCTTCCATCGAGGCGACCCGCAGGAGTAACTCGCCGCCGATCGTCGGATGCTGGTTCATGATGCGCCGCTCGCGATCGTCGAGTTTTCCGGGCTTGAAGAGCACGGAATCGGGGACCGCGATCTTCCCGATGTCGTGCAATAATGCCGCGTGCTCGACGGCCTGGGCGTCGGACTCGCAGAGTCCGAGCTCGTTCGCGAGTTCGCGGCTGTACGCCGCGACGCGCGCGGAGTGGCCGGCCGTGTAGGGATCGCGTAGTTCGATCGTGTCCGCCATGAGCGCGAGCACTTCGATGAATCCGCCGCGGGCTTGGAGGCGGCGCCGCTCGAGTTCGCGCGACGCGCCCGTCGCGAGCGCGACGAGCGAGAGGAAGATGACGACCGCGACGCCGCCGACGGCTTCGAAAACGCGATTGCGTTCGTGTTGTAAGTTCGCGGTCATGCCGCCGAGCGAGAAATCGATCGCGAGCACGTAGACGCGTTCGCGGTCGGTATAGAACGGGCTGTACGCCGTGGTCGCGCCGTTCTCGGTCTCGCGCACGAACGCGTCGCTCGCGAGCGCGCGGGCCACGTTCGCGTGCTCGTTCGGTGCGTCCGCCGGATACAGGCTCGTCCCGTCGGGTCGGTAGACGCGCAGGGCCGTGACGTTTTGGAAGAAGCGGACGTCACCCTCGACGTGCGCGATCTCGGCGATCTGCGCCGGTGTGGCGTCGCGTTGCGTCCCGAGTTTTTCGAGCGGTTCCGTGAGCAGCGCGTTGACCCGGCCGAGGGCGGCGACTTCGTAATCGGTCTCCACCGCGTCGCGGTGCGCGTTCTCGAGGGCGAGCGCCAGCACCGTCGCCGCGCCGATCGACACGACGAGCGTGACGATCGTGAAGCGGTGAAGGAACGTGCCGCGGAAGAGCCAGCGCTTGAGGGCGAGGATCAGCCGACGAATCCGGAGGGGTACGGCTTGACGCCGAGCGCCGCCGCGAGCGTGGAGACGTGCGTCGTCTCGACGCCGAGGATCGATCCCGCGACTTCGGCGAGCCGGCGGTCCTTGAGGTCCGGGATCACCGAGAGGTAGGTCGAGGCGGCCTTTCGCTCGACGACCATCGCGAACTCGAGGACGTCCGTCGCGCTCGCGAGCTTCGGATAGTCGAGCTTGGCGGTCGCCGTCGACGGCGTGCCGCCGCCCGCGACGACCGCGGCGATCAACGCGTCGCGATGGGCGGCGTGGTCGGCCGAAAAGCCGGACGCGATCTTGAGGACGGGCGCCGAGAGGAGCCCGGTCGCCGCCGCGTCGGCGTACGCCTTGATGCCGGCACGCTCGAGCTCGATCGCCGCATTGAGCGTCGCGAGATCTTCCGGCGCGGCGGATTGTGCGGCATCGACGAAGCTGCCCAGGAGCGGGAGGCCGACGAGGGCGATCGCGGAGCTCGCGCCCAAGAGCGCGGAACGGGTGAGCGATTTCATGGATATCCGCCTACGGGTCGGAGGGAGATGTATCCAGAATCGGTCCGAGGTTGGTATAGGTTTAGTAAATCACGGCGTCTGCGTTCGATCCGGGACATTGCGGCCCGGGGACGCGCTCCCCATTTCGGCATTGACTCGTCCGGCACGGCGGATATACTTGCTAGCGTGAGTGCGCAAGTAGCAGGTATCCTCCTCGGGGTCTTCTCCGTGGTCGTCTCGGTCGTGATCTTTTGGGGCGCCTACGCCGAGCAGAACCGCTCGAATCGCGACGCCGAGGTCTCCCGCCACTAGGCCCATTCCGGTGATAGCCGGAAAATAGACGTCGTCATGAAGTTTTCGGGTCAGGAACTCCGACGTTCGTTCGTCGATTTTTTTGCGTCTCGGGGGCACGTTCACGCGCCTTCCGCGTCGCTCGTGCCGCACGAACTCTCGACGACGCTGTTCACGATCGCGGGGATGGAACAGTTCGTTCCGGCGTTCCTCGGCGAGGCCTCGCCCCCGGGCCCGCGCGCCGTGACCGTCCAGCGTTGCCTGCGCGTCGCGGGTGCGAAATCCGATATCGAGAACGTCGGCCGGACGGGTCGCCACGGAACCTTTCTCGAGATGCTCGGAAACTTTTCGTTCGGCGATTACTACAAACGCGACGCGATCGCGTGGGCGTGGGAGTATCTCACGAAAACGCTCGGGCTCGATCCGAGCAAGCTCTACGTCACGGTCCACACCTCCGACGACGACGCCCAAGCGATCTGGGAGCGCGAGGTCGGCATCGCGAGCGAGCGGATCACGCGCTTCGACGCCGATAATTTTTGGACCATGGGTGCGACCGGCCCGTGCGGTCCCTCGAGCGAGATCTTCTACGATACCGGGATCGAGCACGCGTCGGGTCCGGGAGACACGGGCCCGAACCTCGGCGATCGGTACGTCGAGATCTGGAATCTCGTCTTCCAGCAGTACAACCGCTCGGCCGACGGCACACTCGAAGAACTGCGATCGAAGAATATCGATACGGGCGCGGGGTTCGAGCGCTTGCTCGCCGTGGCGAACGGCAAGGCCTCGATGTACGAGACGGACATCTTCGCCGACGTCGTCGCCGCGCAACCGCCCGTCGGGCCGACGTCGTTCTCGGCGAGCGAAGCGATCGTGCGACGGAATATCGTCGCCGATCACGCGCGCGCGGTCACGTTCCTCATCGCCGACGGCGTGTATCCCTCGAACACCGATCGCGGGTACGTCCTGCGCTTCCTCATCCGGCGCGCGATTCGCAACGGCCGGTTACTCGGTTATCCGAACGGGTTTCTCACGAAGCTCGTGCCGACCGTCGTCGCGACGCTCGCGCCCGGCTATCCCGAGCTTCCCGCCGCGATCCCGCGCGTCGAGGCGGCGCTCGGCAGCGAGGAGATCGCGTTCAACCGCACGCTCGAACGCGGGAGCGAGATGCTCGCGCAGCTCACGCGTCGCGCCAAGGCGGACGGCGTCGCGCTCGCGGGCGACGACGTCTTCGCGCTCCACGACACGTACGGTTTTCCGTCGGAACTCACGCGCGAGATCGCGGCCGAGGAAGGCGTCGGGATCGACGTCGCGGGGTTCGAGCGCGCGATGAACGGGCAGCGCGACCGCGCGCGCGAGGACGCACGCAAGAAGCGCGGCGTCGTGACGGTCGCGACCGACGCGACGGTCCTGCGCAAGTCGGAGTTCCTCGGATACGAGACGCTCGAGGCGGACGGTCGCGTGGAAGCGCTCCTCGACGCGTCGGGGGCACGCGTTACGGCGATCGAAGCGGGCGCCGAGGCGACGATCGTGCTCGATCGCACGCCGTTCTACGCGGAGAAGGGCGGGCAACTCGGCGACCGCGGCACGCTCGCGCTGCTCGCGGACGACGGCCGTAGCGCCACGTTCGTCGTGAGCGATACGCAATTCCAAGGCGATGCGATCGCGCATCGCGGGACGCTCCGCACGGGCTCCGTGCGCGTCGGCGACACGATCCACGCCGCGGTCGACGCGGCGTGGCGTCGGGAGATCCGGCGCCACCACACGAGCGCGCACTTACTGCAACGCGCGCTCAAGGACGTGCTCGGCGACGAGGTCTCGCAGGCGGGCTCGTGGGTCGGCGTCGATCGGATGCGTTTCGACTTCCGCTCGCCCGTGGGCGCGCTCTCGCCCGCGCAGCGCCGCGACGTCGTGGCGCGCGTCAACGCGATGATCCGCGACGATCACCATCAGGTGATGCACGAGATGACGCCCGCGGAGGCGACGGCGTCGGGCGCGATCTCGATGGCGGGGGAGCATTACGGCGAGCGCGTGCGCGTCGTCCACTTCGGGCCTTCGGTCGAGTTCTGCGGCGGCACGCACGCGTTCACGACGGGCGAACTCGGCTTGTTCCTGATGCTCAGCGAATCGTCGATCGGGAGCGGCGTGCGGCGCATCGAAGCCGTCGTGTCGGAGGCGGCCGAGACGTTCGCGCTCGACCAACAAGAACTCGTCGGCACGCTCGCGGAGAGCCTCGCGACCAAACCCGCCGAGATCGCGACGCGCGTCGAACGCCTCCAACACGAGGTGCGCGACATGCAGAAGTCGCTCGCGGGGATCGCGGCGCGACTCGCCTCGGCCGACGCCGCGACGTACGTCGAACGCGCCGAGACCGTCGGCGCGACGCCGCTCGTCGCCTCGGTCGTCCGCGAGGCGAACGCTACGGCGCTGAAGCAACTCGGCGACGCGATCCGGCAGCGTTTCCCCAAGGGCGTCGTGGCGCTCGTCGGCGTCGACGGCGATTCCGCGTCGCTCCTCGTGACCGCGAGCGCGGACGCCGTGGCGGCGGGCGCGCACGCGGGCAACCTGCTCAAGGTCGCGGCGCCGTTCGTCGGCGGACGCGGCGGCGGTCAGGCGACGCACGCGCAGGGCGGCGGCAAAGAACCGGGCGGCGCCTCCGCGGCGCTCGACGCGATCCGTAGCGCGCTCGCGGGATGACGCTCGGCCGAACCGCTCGGTTCGCGCTCGCATCCGTATCGCTCGTCGCCGCTTTCGGTAATCGCGACGCGCGCGCCGCGGCGCCGGAGGGCGCGCGCGTCGAACGCGTGCCGATCGCGAAGGCCGCGGCGCGCGACCCCGTCGCCGTCGCGCCGGGTCGCGTGCTCGAGCGCTATGCGGCGGCGCTCGCGCGGCTCCCGCAGCCGAAGAACGTGTCGTTCGCGTACGCGGTGGAACAACTCGGCGCGCACGATCTCGTGCAGACGCATCTCGTGTATCGAAGCGGGAAACGCGAACGGGACGAGACGCTCACGGTCGACGGGTACACGCTCAAGCGCCGTTCGATCCGCGTGCTCGCGAATCGCGTCGACCGCTACGACGTGCGCGCGTTCGCGCCGAAGCCCTCGTCGTACGCGTTCCGTTTCGTGCGGTCGGTCGTAACGGGCGGCGCGCGCGGCTACGTGTTCCGAACGGCTCCGCTCGGCATCGCGCCGTTCTCGATCGACGAGATCACGATCGACGGGGCATCGTTCCTTCCGACGCGGATGCTCTTTCGCGTTTCGGGGAAGGGCGCGCGCGGCCGAGGCGAGATCCGCTACGCTCGTTCGGATCGGTATTGGCTCGTGCGCGAAGCCGTGGTCAACGTCGCGCTCGCGAACGGCAAGACCGCGCGCGAGCGCATCGCGTGGTCGAACTATCAGTTTCCGATCGCGCTCCCGCCGTCGACGTTCTCGAGCCCCCGCGCGCTCGCGCCGCTCGTCGTCGAAACGCCGTCCGCGCAAGGCGAATCGAACGAGTCCGCGAGCGATCCGGCGAACGCCCCGCCGTAGTCGGCCGTTAGAGCGCCTGCGTCGCCACGTCCGCGCGCAGCTCGCGGAGATGGTCGACGTGGCATTCCTCGATGAGATCGAGGCGTCCGTCGAACGGGGCGAACGTCGCGAAGGCGGCGTTTTCGGCGCGGACCTTCCAGAAGTCGTCGAGCGGGCGGTCCGTCGCGTCGAGGAGCGCGCAGCGGACGACGGCGTCGTGGGAGACGACGAGTGCGTCGACGTCCGCGCGTGCGAGCTCGCGCGCGACGACGTGCCAACGTGCGAGGACGTCCGCGAGCGTCTCGCCGCCGTCGAAGGCGACCTCGGCCGGACGTTCGCGCCACGTGCGGTAGCGCTCGGGATCGCTAGCCGCGATCTCGTCGCGATAGCGGCCTTCCCACGTGCCGTGGCCGATCTCGATCAGGCGGTCGTCGGTTTCGGGTTCGATGCCGAGTTTGTGCGCGACGAACAACGCGGTCGCGGTGCAACGCAATAACGGCGACGAGACGACGCGCGTCGGCACGCGTTCGCCCGCGATCATCCGCGCATAAAAATACTCGGCGAGCGCGGCGGCCTGCGCCGCTCCGAGCGACGTGAGCGCGGATTCGAGGCGGCCCTGATAGCGACCGGCGAGATTCCAGGTGGTCTCGCCGTGTCGCGCGAGCCAGATCATGCTGCGCGGGCGATCACAGCGCGAGCGCGCGCACGTCTCGGATTCCGGCGATCGCGCGGATCCGTTCGATCGTCTCCGCTTCCGGCGGCCGATCGGTCGAGAGGATCATGATCGCGTCGCCGCCGGCGTCCTGGCGCGAGACTTGCATCGCCGAGATGTTCACGCCCGACTCGCCGAGGATCGTGCCGACCTTGCCGATCATCCCCGGCACGTCGTTGTGATAGGTGAAGAGCATCGCGCCTTCGGGGATCGCGTCGATCGCGTACCCGTCGATCGAGACGAGGCGCGGGCCGCCGTAGGCGTGCGTGCCGACGATCGTCGTCGCGCCGCCCGTCACGCGCAGGCTCGCGGCGAACGCGTTCGCGCGATCGTCGCCGCGCACGTCGACGCGGACGCCGAGTTCGCTCGCGATCGCGCGCGCGTTCACGATCGAGACGCGGCGATCGGTCGTCTGCTGTAAGAGTCCGGAGAGGAACGCGGTCGAGACGGGCGCGGAATCGAGCGGCGCGATCTGGCCTTCCATCACCATCGCGAAGGGCGGGAGCGCCGTGCCGTGGGCGAGTTGCGGATAGAGCCGGCCCATGCGATACGCGAGCTCGACGAACGGCCGCAGCACGTCGGCATCGGGGCCGTCCGCGATGGGCGCGTTCACGGCCGCGGCCGCGGGACCGCCGAGTAACACGCTCGCGACGTCCTGCGCGAGTTCGATCGCGATGCGCTCGAGCGCTTCGACGGTCGAGCCGCCGAGATGCGGCGTCGCGATGACGAGCGGATGGCGGTGGAGCCGGGCGCCCGTGCCGTCCGGCGGCGGCGGTTCCTCGGCGACGACGTCGATCGCGGCGCCGCGGATCGCCTTCGCTTCGAGCGCTTCGTAGAGGGCCGTCTCTTCGATCACGCCGCCGCGCGCGCAGTTCACGATGAGCGCGTGCGGGCGCATCCGCGCGAGTTCGGAGCGTCCGATCATCCCGCGCGTCTGCGGTCCGAGCGGCACGTGGAGCGTCACGATGTCGGCGCGCGCGAGCAGATCGTCGAGCGGAAGCAACTCCGCGCCGAGCGCCTCCGCGCGGGCGCCGGAGATGAACGGATCGCTCGCGACGAGCCGCATGCCGAACGCCGCCGCGCGAAGTGCGACGGCGCCGCCGATGCGGCCGAGCCCGACGATCCCGAGCGTCTTACCGTGGAGTTCCGTCCCGATGAAGGGCTTGCGCTCCCAGCGGCCCGCGCGGATCGAGGCGACGGCGCTCGGCACGTGGCGCACGAGCGAGAGCATGAGCGCGAACGTCTGCTCGGTCGCCGCGAGCGTGTTCGCGCCGGGCGTGTTGAGCACGACGATCCCGGCGTCGGTCGCGGCGGGGACGTCGATCGCATCGACGCCGACGCCCGCGCGCGCGACGACCGCGAGCCGCGGACCGCTCGCGAGGAGCGCCCGATCGACGCGCGTCTCGGAACGGACGATCAGCCCGTCGGCGTCGGCGAGGGCGGCGCGCAGATCGGCCGACGACTTCCCGACGGCGGAGACGACCTCGATGCCGGCGTCGCGCAAGACGTCGATCCCGGTCTCGGAGAAGGGCTCCGCGATCACGACGCGGGTCGTTTTCTGGGGAAGCGTGGCGGTCTCGCTTTCGACGTTTGCCGTTTCGACTTCGAACCCGCGTGGCGGGCGAAGCGTTACGGTTCGCGACCCCCGGATTTCGCTCCGGCACGCGGAATACCAGGGCCCAATGATCGCCGCCGCGCCATCCGCGACCCACGAAGCGACTTCGTCCGGGACGAGCCTTCCCTATTGGCTCGAGGGCCTCGCGTTCGGTGCCTTCGTCGCGGTGACGTGCCTGCTCCAGAATCACTTCGCCTCGACCGTCTACGACAACTATTCGATCCTCGCGCGGGCGTTTCTCCAAGGGCACGTCTGGGTGTCGATCCCGGGCGCGTACATCGACGCGCAGGCGTTCGGCGGTCGTTACTACATGATCGAAGCGCCGTTCCCGGGCATCCTGATGATGCCGTTCGTCGCGGCGTTCGGATACGCGGCGAATCAGACGTTTCTCGCGGTCGCTCTCGCGGGGCTCGCGGCGGCGGTGGCGTGGGATATCTGCCGGACGCTCGGACTCTCGCGCGGTCGGACGGCCCTGCTCGCGATCTTTTTCGTGTGGGGCACCGATCTCGCGTGGTGCGCGCTCTACGGCGACGTGTGGTTCCTCGCGCACGTCGCGTCGGTCGCGTTCACGCTGCTCGCGCTGCGCGAGGTCATCGGCGCGCGACGCGGCTGGCTCGTCGCGCTCTTCGCCGCGGCGGCGTTCGAATCGCGCTTCAGCCTCGTGCTCGCGGTCCCCGCGTACGCGGCGTTACTGCTCGCGCTCGACGAACCGCGGACGCGGGCGCGAAACGCGCTCGCATTCGCGGGCGTCCTCGTCCCGGTCGCGTGCGCGCACGTCGGGTACAACTTCGCGCGCTGGGGCGTGCCGAGCGACATCGGCTACACGCTCTGGTACCATCACGACGACATCGGCCAACCGACGGGATCGCCGTTCCGCCTCGGTTACGTCCCGGACGAGCTCTACTCGTTCTTCGTGCGGGCGCCGGCGTTCTACGACCGATTTCCGTACGTCGCGGTCGACCGCTACGGTCTGTCGTTACCGTTCACGAGCCCCGCGCTCGCGCTCGCGTTTTTCGCCGATCGTCCGCGGCGGACCGTCGCCGCGCTCTGGGTCGCGACGCTGCTCGTCGCGGCGCCGTCGATCCTCTACTACGCGAACGGCACGTCGCAATTCGGCATGCGCCACGCGCTCGACTTCGAACCGTTCCTCTTTCTGCTGATGGCGTACGCCGCGCGGAAGTCGTTCTCGTGGCTCGCGGTCGTCGCGATCGTCTACTCCGTCGCGGTCGGCTTTTGGGGCATCTGGTTCTGGGATCACTACATCCGCCTGCTCGCCAAGGGTTCGTGGTGAGCGCGTGAGGGCGATCCGCTCGGCACGGGCGTCCGTCGAGCCGATCGTCTGCGCGCTCCTCGCGCTCGTCGCGCTCGCGTTCGGATCGCGCTTCAAAGCGTCGTCGTTCGATAATTATTCGTTACTCGCCGACGCGATGGTGCACGGGCGGCTCTGGATCGATTGGCCGGGACCGTACATCGACGCGGTGCTGTGGAACGGTCATCGGTACGTCGTGAACGATCCGATGCCGGCGCTCTTGCTCGTTCCGTTCGCGGCGATCTGGCACGCGAACGTGAATCAGACGATCCTCGGGACGATCCTCGCGGCGGGCGCGGCGTTCGCGGCGGCGGTGCTCGCGCGTCGGCTCGGGTGCGGTCGGGCGGCGCGCGCGTGGCTCGTCGCGTTCGTCTTTTTCGGAACCGATCTCTTCTGGTGCGCGAGCCTCGGCGACGTCTGGTTCGTGGCGCAAGTCTCGGCGACGTTCTTCGCGATGTTCGCGCTCGTCGAGTGTTTCGGTCGTGGCCGCGCGTGGCTCGTCGCGGTGCTCTGGGCGTGCGCGTGCCTCTCGCGGTTCACGCTCGTCGTCGCGACGCCCGCGGTCGTCGCGCTCGCGTGCGTGCGCCTCGACGGCACGACGCGCGCGGGCGCGCGCGCGTCCGTCGCGCGATTCGCGGCGACGCTCGTTCCCTTCGTCGTCGCGTACGTCGCCTACAACCTCGCGCGCTGGGGCGTGCCGTGGGATAGCGGCCACACGGTGTTCTACCATCAGGACGCGCAGGGCAGTCCGACGGGCTCGCCGTTCTCGCCGCGCAACGTGCCGTACGAACTCTATTCGTTCGTCATGCAGGCGCCGACGTTTCTCGGTGCGCCGCCGTGGTTGCGACCGGAGCCGACGGCGGGCGTCGCGCTCGTGTGGACGAGTCCCGCGCTCGTGCTCGCGTTCTCCGCGCACCGACCGCGCCGCATCGTCGCGATCCTCTGGCTCGGGGCGGCGCTCGCGGCGGGGCCGTCGCTGTTCTATTACGCGAACGGCTACGCGCAATTCGGGATGCGACACGCGCTCGATTTCGAACCGTTTCTCTTCGTGCTGATGGCGATCGCGGCGCGCGACGGCTTGCCGCGTTGGGCGGCCGTGCTCTGCGCGATCTCGATCCTCGCGGGCATTTGGGGAGTGTGGTATTGGCGATCGTTCGTTCAGACGTTCTGACGCGTCGCATCCTCTACGTCGTCGTCGCGGTCGCCGCGGTCGTCCGATTATGGAACATCGGTTCGGTTCCCGCGGAGCTCCATCCCGACGAGATGGCGGGCTATCTCGGCGTCCGCGACATGCTCGCGGGACGCACGCCGTGGACGCCCTTCATCGATTACCGCGTCCTCTATCTCCCGCTCTACGGGGTTTTCGAAGTGCTCTCGACGACGCTCTTCGGCACGTCGATCGCGAGCTTGCGCGTTCCGGCGGCGTTCCTCGGCGTGGCGACGACCGTACTCACGGGGGCGCTCGCGTGGCGTTTCGAGCGTTCGCGCGCGACGTTCGTACTCGGCGCCGCGACGATGGCGATCTTACCGTGGGATATCTCGATCGCGCGCCTCGGATGGGAACCGGCCGCGACGTTGCCGTTCTTACTCGGCGGCTTGTCCCTCCTGTGGCGCGGTCTCGAGGAGCGACGCGACGGCGCGCTCGTGCTCGGCTTCGTCGTCCTCGCGATCGGCGCGTATTCGTATCGTGCCGAAACGTTCGACGCGGCGTGGCTCGGGGCGACCTTGCTCGTCGCGTACGCGCCGACGTTGCGTTCTCGCGTGCGCGCGCTCGGGCTCGGATTCGTGGCGGCGGCCGTCGTCGTCGCCCCGCTCGTCGTCGCGTTCTCGCGTAATCCGGCGTATTTCTCGAGCGGGCCCGCGCAGACGACGTTCGGCGCGGGCGTGAACCCGACGACGCTCGGCGTCTTTTTCGATCTCTACCGCATGCACTTCGCGACGGACGCGCTCTTCGCGCTCGGCGACGGAAACCTGCAACACGGGCCGCCGCTCGGCGTCCTCTATTGGTGGATGTTGCCGTTCCTCGTGCTCGGGGTCGCGGCCGTCACCATTCGCGGGAACGCCCCGCGGCGGATCGTGCTGTGGAGTTGGATCGTGCTCTACCCGTTCGGCGGCGCGCTCACGGACGACGGTCGCGCGCACTTCATCCGAACGCTCGTCGGCGCGCCGCTCGCGTGCGTCATCTGCGCGGTCGGCCTGCACGCCGCCTACACGCTCTGCGCGCGTTCGCTCGCGCTGCGGCGCGTCCGCACCGTCGGATCGCTCGCGCTCGCGCTCGTCGTCGTAATGCAGTTTGCCGCGTTCGCGCACGTGTATTTCGATCTCTACCCCGACGAGTCGGCCGAGATCTTCCATTACGGCGATCGCGATATCTTCGCGTACGTCCGCGCGCACGAGACGGACTACGCGCGCGTGTGTTTCACCGCGCTCGACGGCTGGAATTATCCGGCCGACATCGAGTATTATCTCGCGGGCGATCCGATCCGGTCGATCGAGGGCCTCGACTCGGAGTGCGCCCAACCCGGCTCGTTACTCGTGCTCGGCAAGATCGCGGAGGCGCCGGCGGGCGCGCATCTCGTCGCGACCGTACAGAAGCGCGACGGGACGATCCGCGCCTGGTTTTTCGCGCGGTGAACGTGCGCCCGGCCGAACACCTCGCGCCGCTCGACGGGCTGCGCGGGCTCGCGACGATCCTCGTGTGGTGGTTCCACCTCTGGCAGATCACCTGGCTCCCGGCGACGATCGTCGTCCTCGGAAACGCCTATAACTTCAACGTCTTCCCCGAAGACGGTATGGTCGGCGTCGATCTGTTCTTTTTCATCAGCGGCTTCTGTCTGTTCTATCCGTACGCGCGGAGCCGCTTCGCGGGGACGCCGTGGCAATCGCCGCGGACGTACGCGCTCCGGCGCGCGTTCAAGATCCTCCCGTCGTATTGGCTCGCGATCGCGGGCGCGCTCGCGCTCGGCGGCTCCGCCGCGTACCCGTCGTTCGGCGCCGCGGCGCGGGACGTCGTGCTCCATCTGCTCTTCGTCCACAATTGGTTTCCCGATACGCTCGGGTCGATCAGCGGCGTCCTCTGGACGCTCGCCGTCGAAGTGCAGTTCTACGTCGTCTTTCCGTTTCTCGTGCGTCCGGGGCTCGTCTACGGCGGCGCGTTCGCGCTCGCGCTCGCGTTTCGCGCGGTCGTGTACCATCTGCCGGGCGATCGCGACCAACTCATCTTCTTACACGAACAACTCCCCGGCGAGATCGATTTTTTCGCCGCGGGGATGCTCGGCGCGCACGCCTACGCGTACGTCGCGGAACGTCGGCCGTCGCTGGCGGAAAAAAAGTGGATGTGGACGGCGATCGCGCTCGCGGGGTACGTCGCGTTCTACGCACTGCTCCAGAACGGTTTCGATACGCGGCGCGAGAGCGATTGGCCGATGGGCTGGCTCATCAAATGGCGGAGCGCCTTCGCGCTGAGTTACGTCGTCTTCACGGTCGGCACGTTGTTCGCGGTCGCGGCGTTACAGCGGCTCGTGGCGAATCCGTTGCTCACCTTCGTGTCGGCGATCTCGTACAACGCGTACCTGTGGCATCAGGAGATCGCCTACGCGCTGCGCGCGCATCGCGTTCCGAACTGGATCGGCGCGTCGCCGCAAGCGGATCCCCGCTGGCAGGCGTCGTTCATGGCGCTCGCCGTCGTCGTCGCGATCGCGGTCGCGACGCTCGCGACCTACGGGTTCGAACGTCCGATCCTGCGGATCGGACGCGCGCTCGCGCGTCGGGCCGGGGTGCCGGCTTCCGCGCGCCCGACCGTTTCATAACGCGGCGACGGGCTCGGTGCGATGCGCCGCGAGAACGGCGCGACCTTCGACGAGCACGCGGTACCGGACGACGAACACGATCGTCGCGATCATCACGACGAGCGACGCGTTCGCGGCGGTCGCCTCGCCGCGGGCTCCGACGCCGACCGCATAGCGCGCTCCGAAGCGTAAGGCGAGCGCGGCGACCCAGATCGCGACCGTCGCGTACGAGCCGCGGACGACGACGGTATCGCGCGCGGCGTCGCCGACCGCGGCCCGGACGGTCGTGAAATGCGCGACGGCGAGTCCGATGCCCGCGCCGACGACCGCCGACACGAGCGATCCGATCGCGAGTTCGGGGAGGTGGCTCGGCGCGAGCACGGCGGCCGAGCCGACGGAGAGGAGCGCGAGCGCGCCGACGAAGGCGGGGACGACGAAGAGGCCGGGACCCGCACGCATGCGACGATCGCGCAGGTCGCGCACGAGAAAGCGGACGACGACGGCCGCGACGATCGCGACGGTGAGCCACGGCGTGTGGTGCGCGTGATCTTGCACGACGACGCCCTTTCTTCACGATCGAACCCGATCCGGCAGGAAGCCGACCGCCCGATTCACGACACCCCGAGCGTGGCGAAACCTGCGAAGCCGCCGACCGCGCTCGAACGCTACGCGCGCAAGCGCGACTTCTCGAAAACGCCCGAGCCGTCGGGTGCCGCCGCGGCGCGCACGTCGACGAAACGCCTCCGGTTCGTCGTGCAGAAGCATCGGGCGACGCGACTCCATTACGATTTCCGTCTCGAAGCCGACGGCGTGCTCAAGTCGTGGGCGATCCCGAAGGGCCCGTCGTTCGATCCGCACGACAAACGGCTCGCGATGCACGTCGAAGACCATCCGCTCGACTATCGCGATTTCGAGGGCGTCATTCCGGACGGTAATTACGGCGCGGGCGAGGTGATCGTGTGGGATGAAGGCACGTATCGCCTGATCGAGGGGACCGATCCGACGGCGCAGATCGCGAGCGGTTCGCTCAAGTTCGAGATGCGCGGCAAAAAACTGCACGGCGCGTTCGCGCTCGTTCGGATCAAGGGCCGCGACGGCGAAGAGAACGCGTGGCTGCTCGTCAAGGAACGCGACGACGCGGTCGATCCGACCTGGCGTATCGACGATCACGCGGCGTCGGTGAAGACCGGGAAATCGCTCGCGGACATCGCGGCCGAGCGGCATCCGGCGACGTGGACCTCGCCCGAGGCCGCCGCGCGCGGCCCGCGCGCGAAGACCGCCGCGCGCGGCCCGCGCGCGAAGGCCGCTTCCGCCGAGATCGAACCCGTTCCGACGCTCGCCGGGCCGATGCTCGCGACGCCCGTCGACGCGCCGTTCGACGGCGACGATTGGCTCTTCGAACTCAAGTGGGACGGCTATCGCGCGCTCGTCACGATCGATCGCGAGGGCGTCGTCTCGATCGTTTCGCGGAACGGCAACGACTTCACGAAAAAATTCGAAGAGCTCGCGGGGCTCGCGAGCGCGTTTCGCGAGCGGCCGGTCGTCGTCGACGGCGAGATCGTCGTCCTCGACGATGAGGGTCGACCGTCGTTCGCCGCGTTGCAGGAACGACTCGATCGCTTCGGACGTCGGGGCGAAAAACGCCGCGACGTCACGTTCGTCGCCTTCGATCTGCCGTACGGGAACGGTCGCGATCTACGCGCCGAACCGCTCGAAACGCGCAAGGCCGCGCTCGAAGCGCTGCTGACGGGTGAGGGACCCGCGATGTTCAGCAAACACGTCGTGCGCGACGGGATAAAATTATTCGAACTCGCGGGATCGCGCGATCTCGAGGGGATCGTCGCGAAAAAGCGGGCCTCGACGTACGTCTCGCGACGGAGCGCCGACTGGCTCAAGATCAAACGCCTCGCGCGTCAGGAGTTCGTCGTCGGCGGGTGGACCGAGGGCCGCGGTGGCCGCGAACATTTCGGCGCGTTATTGGTCGGAACGTACGAAGACGGCGAGCTCGCGTACGCGGGGTCCGTCGGAACGGGCTTCGATCGCCGCAAACTCACCGCGATCGCGAAAAAACTCGAACCGCTCGCGCGCGCGACGTCGCCCTTCGCGACGAAACCGAAAACGGACGCGCCCGCGCATTGGGTCGCGCCGACGCTCGTCGCCGAAGTGACGTTTGCGGAATGGACGCGCGACGGCCAGTTGCGCCAGCCCGTGTTCGTCGCGCTCCGCGAGGACCGCGACGCGCGCGAGATCGTCCGCGAGCGCGCCAAGCGAGCGCCGCGTTCGTGAGGGTCGGCGGATGAGCGCGCGGACGACGGAGCCGCTCGAGATCGGCGGACGGACGCTCTCGCTCTCCAATAAGGATAAGATCCTCTTCCCGCAAGACGGGTACACGAAAGGCGATCTCGTCGCGTATTATCGCAGCGTCGCGCCCGTGATGTTGCCGCATCTCGTCGATCGACCGCTCACGCTCGAACGCTTTCCGGACGGGATCGACGGCGAATCGTTTTTCGAGAAGCACGCGCCGAAGTTCGTCCCCGCCTGGATTCCGACGATCGAGGTGCCGAGCGAGAACGGTCGCCGCAACACGATCGCCTTCTTACGCTGTAACGAGGAAGCCGCGCTCGCGTGGGTCGCGAACCTCGCGGCGATCGTCCTGCACGTCTGGACGTCGCACGTCCCGACGCTCGAGATCCCGGAGTTTCTCTTTTTCGATCTCGATCCGTTCGACGGGTGCACGATCGCCACGCTCGCGAAAACCGCGGTCGCCTTGCGCGACCTGCTCGCCGAAGTCGGGCTCGCGACGCTCGTCAAGAGTTCGGGCGGTTCGGGTCTCCACGTCGTGGTCCCGCTCGAGCCGCGGTACGATTACGCGACCGCGCGCGCGTTCGCCGAGATCGTCGCGCGGACGCTGAACGGTCGACTCCCCGACACGACGACCCTCGAACGGATGCCGAAAAAGCGTCCGTCCGGCACGGTCTACCTCGACTACGTGCAAGTCGGCGAGGGCAAGACGATGGTCGCCCCCTACAGCGTCCGCGCCCGCGCGGGCGCCCCCGTGTCGATGCCCCTGGAATGGTCCGAGGTCGAAGCGATGACGCGCAAACGCGCCCGGGAGACCGAGGGTGAATTCGCGCGCTTCACCTTGAAGAACGCAAGCCGCCGTCTGGCCGCGAACGGCGATCTCTGGGGCGCGGACCACTGGGAAGAGCACGCCCTCGAACCGGCGCTCGCGAAAGCGCGCACCGGCTGGGGTTAGAGAGGACCGCCGTAGCATGGCGCACGCGATCTGGTCGGGAGCGATCAACTTCGGACTCGTGACGATCCCCGTCAAACTCCAGACGGCGATCCGCACGAACGATCTCCGCTTCAATTTCTTACACAAGACGGACGAGGGCCGCATCAACAACGTGCGACGCTGCTCGCTCGACGGCGAGGAAGTGCAGTACGGCGATCTCGTGCGCGGCTACGAATACGAAAAGGGCCGCTACGTCATCGTGAGCGACGAGGATTTCGATCGCGTCAATCCCGAGGCGACGCAGTCGGTCGACATCGTGCAGTTCGTCGACCTCTCCGAGATCGATCCGATGTTCTTCGATAAGCCGTATTATCTGGAGCCCGAGAAGCGCGGCCGCCACGCTTACGCGCTCCTACGCGAGGCGCTCAAAACGTCGGGGAAGGTCGGCATCGCGAAGGTCGTGATCCGCTCGCGCGAACATCTCGCGGCGCTCAAACCGCACGGCGACGCGCTCGTGCTCGAACTCATGCATTTCGCAGACGAGATCGTCGACGTGAAATCGCTCGAACTCCCCGCTTCGGAGAAACCCGCCGACAACGAGATGAAGGTCGCGCGGATGCTCATCGACACGATGACCGAGGCCTTCGACGCCGAGAATTTCAAGGACACGTACCGCGAGCAGATGCTCGCGATGATCGAGGCCCGCGCCGCGGGCAAGGAGATCCCGAAAGACGACGCGCCCGCGCCGCGCCGCGATAACGTCGTCAACCTCATGGACGTGTTGCAGAAGAGCCTCGAAGCCTCGCAAAAGAAAGACGGCGCCGCCGCGAAACCGGCCGCCGCGAAGGCCCGCGCGGCGGCCGGTTCCGCCTCCGATTCGCATTCCGACGCGTCCGACGCGAAGCCGAAGAAAAAACAACCGACGAAGCGCAAGACCTCGGCCGCATGATCTCGGCGTCGACCAACGTCGGCATCGTCGCCGGGCGAGAGCTCGCTACTTCACGTCGTACGTGACGGTGACGGTCGCGGTGACGACCGTCGGGCCGCTCGGCGCGATCTGCGTCGGCGGCGCGGCGGCGGCCATCGAGCTCGCGCGTGCGGCCATCCGCGGCATCGGTTGCGGTTCGTAGTCGGAACTCGAACTGATCGAGCGAACGCGACCGAGCGTGACGCCGGCCGCGGTCGCCATCGTCTGCGCTTTCTCGCGAGCGTCGCGAACGGCGCTCGCGATCGCCGCGAGCTCCGCGCCGTGCGAATCCTTGAGCTCGAACCCGACGTCGCCGATCTGCGTGACGCCCGCGGCGGTCGCCGCGTCGACGATTTTCCCGGCCGCGTCCAGCGGCGAGACCACGACCGAGAGCTCGCGCGTCGTCACGTATCCGTAGCGCGGCTGCCGTTGATCGGGCGGGAGATCCCGCGGTGCGGGCGGCACGAACGCGACGTCGTACGAATTCGTGTGAACGTCGGCCGCCGTCACGCCGAACGCGGCGACCTTTCCGAGGAAGGCGTTATAGATCGTCGTGTTCGCGCCGCCGGATCGCACGGCGTCCTTGTCGGCGGTCACGATCGTGAGCGAGACGCGCGCGCGATCGGGCGACCGTTCGACGCGACCTTGGCCCGTCACGTTCACCGACGGCGCGGACGATGCGACCGAGGCGGCGTCGACGTTCTGCGCGGGCGCGACGAGCGGAAGAACGGCGAGCGTCGCGCAGGCGAGCGCCCCGAAAAGCGTGCGGATCTTCATGCTACGATAACGTCGCGCGTCGGGGAATCGTGCCCTCCCGCCCGCGGCGAACCGAGCGCCGGACCGCGCGCGGTTCCGCGAACGTCCGACCGGCACGCAACGATTCGCACGCGTCGCATCCGGTATCGTCGGGGACGCACCGGGAACGACGTCATCGGAGGCTTCGATGGCAAAACGATTCCCCGCGCTGCTCGCATCGCACCGCGCGTTCGTCGCGGCACAACGTATCTTTTTCACGGCGTCCGCCGCTCCGACCGGGCGCGTCAACGTCTCGCCGCGGCCGACCGACGCGTTCCGCGTGATCGACGATCGCACCGTCTGCTACCGGGATCTCACCGGGAGCGGGAGCGAGACGTCGGCGCATCTCCGCGTTTCGAATCGTTTGACGATCATGTTCTGCGCCTTCGAAGGTCCGCCGACGATCTTGCGGATCTACGGCGAAGCGGAAAGCCACGCGCGCGGAACGAGCGCGTATCGTTCGCTCCTGGAGCGCGCGTTCGAATCGGCGGAGCCGCCCGGTAGTCGGCAGATCGTCCTCCTGCGCGTCGATCTCGTGCAGACGTCGTGCGGATTCGGCGTTCCGCTCTTCGACTACGTCGGCGAGCGCGACACGCTCGCACGTTGGGCGGAAACGAAAGGCGAGTCCGAGCTCGAGACCTATCGTCGCGAAAAAAACGCGGTGAGCTTGGACGGCTTCCCGACGGGCTTATTCGGGGAAGCGTGACCGACCCTCCGCGCGGAACGCACGCGCGGAATCCACCGCCCGCGCCGTCGCATCGACGGCGAAACGGAATGGCGCGTCGGGGACGGAAGAGGCGACGGGTATGGGTCGTCGTCGCGTACCGAATTTCGTCCGTTTCTGCTCCGTCTTGGCCGTCGTGCTCGCGACGCTCGGCGGTCGCATCACCGACGTGACGACGGGGCAGCCGCTCGTCGGCGTGACCGTTCGCGTGGGAAGCGCCACGGCGAAAACCGACGGCGACGGTCATTTCCGATTACGGTCGCTCAAACCGGGCGTGGCGACGATCACGCTCGAGTCGGACGACGTTCCGGCGACGCGGTTCCCGATCGTCGTGAAGCGCGGGGCGAACGCGCACGACTTCCGCGCGTGCAGCACGACCCTCGATTTCGGGTGCCGACGCGGCGCGGATCCCGAGTCCGGAAGCGGTGCGGGCTGAGCGCGTCGAATTGCGACAAGCATGGCGATCGCTTTTGCGGGCTCCGCGGCGGAGAAACTCCTGGACCGTCGGAATCTCGATTTCTTGCTCTACGACTGGCTGCACGTCGAGAGCCTGCTCGAACGCGAGCGCTTCGCGGATCATAGCCGCGAGAGTTTCGATCAGACGCTCGATCTCGCGTCGAACCTCGCGGCCGCGTATTTCGCCCCGCACAACGCGCTCGCGGACGCACGCGAACCGTACTTCGAGAACGGCCGCGTCCACGTCATCCCCGAAGTCAAACCCGCCCTCGACGAGTATCGCAACGCCGGGCTGATCGCCGCCTCGCACGATTTCGAGATCGGCGGCATCCAGTTGCCGTACGTCGTCTCGACGGCGGCGCTCGCGTATTTTCTCGCCGCGAACGCCGGCACCGCGACGTACGCGTTTCTCACGTCCTCGAATGCGAACGTGATCGCCGCCTTCGGAACCGACGAGCAGAAGCGCCTCTTTCTCGAGCCGTTACTCGAAGGTCGATTCTTCGGGACGATGGTCCTCACCGAACCGCACGCCGGTTCGTCGCTCGCGGAGATCGCGACGCGCGCCGAATCCAACGGCGACGGCACGTACTCGGTGATCGGCAACAAGATGTGGATCTCGGGCGCCGATCACGATCTCTCCGAGAACATCGTCCACCTCGTGCTCGCGAAGCTTCCGGACGCGCCGCCCGGCGTGAAGGGCATCTCGCTCTTCATCGTCCCGAAGTTTCTCGTCAACGACGACGGTTCGCTCGGCGAGAAAAACGACGTCGCGGTCGCGGGCGTCAATCACAAGATGGGGTACCGCGGCGCCGTGAACTGCGCGCTCAATTTCGGCGAGAACGGCGGCGCGACGGGCTATCTCGTCGGCGAACCGCATCGCGGTCTCCAGTACATGTTCCACATGATGAACGAAGCGCGGGTGCTCATCGGAGTCGGCGCGGCCGCGATCGCGTCGGCGTCGTATCTCCAGGCGCTCGGTTACGCGCGCGATCGCAAGCAGGGTCGCGCGCAGGGCGAGCGCGATCCGCGTTCGCCGCAAGTGAACATCGTCGATCACGCCGACGTCCGCCGGATGTTGCTCGAACAGAAAGCCGCCGTCGAAGGCGCGCTCGCGCTCTGTCTCTACGCGGCGAAACTCGTCGACGAGAAGGACACGGCGCCCGATGCCGCCGTCCGTCGCGATGCGGCGGCGTTGCTCGATTTTCTCACGCCGATCGTCAAGGCATGGTCGTCGCAATCGTGCGTGCGCGCGAGCGATCTCGCGATCCAAGTGCACGGCGGATACGGGTACTCGCGCGAGTACATCGTGGAGCAACTCTATCGCGACAACCGCCTCAACCCGATCCACGAAGGCACCGACGGCATCCAGAGCATCGACCTGCTCGGACGCAAGGCCGTGATGCACGACGGTGCCGCGTTCGAACTCTGGATCGCCGCCGTCGGGAAATCGATCGCCGCGGCACGCACGCTCACCGCGAATCCGGTCGCGACCGAACTCGCGAACGCGGTCGCGGGCGCGCTCGACGAAGCGGTCCGTACGACCGAATCGCTCGCACGCGCGCTCCCCGGGAACGCACCGCTCGCGCTCGCGAACGCGACCGCGTACATGGAACTGATCGGCCGCACGTCGATCGCCTGGATGTGGCTCGAACAGGTCGTCGCGCTCCGCGACCGCGACGACGATTTCGCCCGCGGCAAGCGTCACACCGCACGTTTCTACGCCCGCTACGAACTCGAAAACGTCGCGACCCACGGCGCGCTCTTACGTTCGCTCGACGACACGTTCCTGACGATGGAAGAAGCCTGGTTTTAGGCGCGAAGCGCCGACCCGTAGCGCGCGGGCCGGAGCCGTTCGTCCGACGCTCGCCGGGTACGGCGCGTCTCGGGCGATCGTTTGGCTCGCGAACGATCGCGCGCCCGCGCTCATCCCTCGCGCTCCGCGAGCGGCGTCGGGCGGCGCATCGCGACGATGCCGAGGGCGAGCGCGCTCGCGCAGAAGAGCGCCGGGATCGCGCCGGCCCACGGCGCGCCGTACCGCGCGAGAACGGCGGTCGCGATCGTCGGGATCGCGACGCCCGCGACCGCGTCGAGCGAGGCGCCGACGCCGAGGATCGTGCCGCGCACGGGCGCGGGCGAGCCGTCGGTCAGTAACGCCGCGAGCGTCGCGTTCGATACGGAGAGGCCGAACGCGAAGAGGATCTGCACGGCGCCGAGCGCGATGCGATCGTGCACGAACGGCGTCGCGACGAAGTACGCGAAGATCGCGACGAATCCGAGATTCGAGGCGACGCGCGGACCGACGCGGTCGACGAGTCGCCCGACGATCGCGAGCTGACACACGACGCTCGCGATCCCGAAGAACGCGAAGTAGAAACTCGTCCCCTCGGGTCCGAGTCCCGTCACGATGCCGAGGACGAGCGCGTAGACGGAAAACCATGCGTAGAGCCCGAGCGAATACGCGAGCCGCTGCACGAGCACGGGCGCGACGCGCTCGTCGCGGAGCAACCGGAAGATGTCGGAGACGCGCGCGGGTTCGGAACTCTCCGCGCGTTCCGCGACGGTCTCCGGGAGCAGAAAGATCGTGAGCGACAACGTGATGACTTGGAGACCCGCCGCGAGCAGGAACGGCACCGCGTAACCGAATCGCGCGAGCAGCAATCCGCCCGCCGCCGGACCGAGCACGAGCCCCGCGGAGAAGGCCGCACCGACGAACGCGAAGGCGCGCGAGCGCTCTTCGGGCTCCACGCGATCGGCGACGTACGCCTGCGTCACGCTGATGTTTCCGCCCGAGAGTCCCTCGAGGATGCGCGCCGCGAAGACCCACGCGAGCGTCGGCGCGAACGCGAGCATCAGCCACGCGATCGTCGCGCCGATCTGCGAGACGACGAGCACGGTCTTGCGCCCGATCCGATCGCTGAGGTTGCCCCAGAGCGGGCTCGCGACGAACTGGCAGAGCGCGAACGTCGAGAAGAGCACGCCGACGACGAGCGTCGACGCACCGAAATGCTTGACGTAATACGGCAAGATCGGCAAGAGGATGCTGAAGCCGAGGATGTCGACGAACGTGATCCCGAGGATCGGTAAGAGTCGCGCGAACACCGCGGCTACCGCGCCCGCGATCCGCGGGCGGGAGCGCCGATCAGGAGGTCGCCGGGCGCTTGGGAACGAGGGCGATCGCGACGTGCGTCATCACGACGACGTCGTCTTGATTGTACGTCGTGTTCTTGAAACGAACGATGCCCGTCGGTTTGTCGCCCGACGACGAGCGTTTGTCGACGATCTCGGCGACGACGCGCAGCGCGTCGCCCGGATACACGGGCCGCGACCAGCGCAGATCGTCGACGCCGAGACCCACGCCGCCGCGACCCGTGAACACCCCGGCATCGACGAGCAGGCGCATCGCGATGCTCGCGGTCTGCCAGCCGCTCGCGGCGAGCTTGCCGAACATCGACGCCGCCGCGGCCGCATCGTCGAGATGGAACGGCTGCGGATCGTAATCGCGCGCGAACGCCAGCACGCTCTCGCGCGTGACGACGAGCGAGCCCGTCTCCAACCGCTCGCCGACCGTCCAATCTTCGAAGTACCCGTCACGCATCGTACGGTGCGTGCGACGATCAGGCGACGGCAGCCTCTTGATAGCTCCCGCGTTCGAGATCTTCCACGATCGACGGTCGCGTCGCGGACCACTCGAGATCGGATTTCGCGCGCGCCGCGTCGATCCGTTGGTCGAGTCGCAGACACTCGCCGTACTGACCCATCATCGATTCGGGCGCGATGTTGAGCGCGCCGCCCGTCCCCGCGCCGCGGCTCGCCGCTTCGGCGATCTCGCGCATCGTGAACGCGTCGTCGTTGACCGCGTTGTACGCGCGGCCCGGACGGCCGCGTTCGACGGCGAGCGCGATGAGCTCGCCGAGATCGTTCACGTCGATCGTCGCCCAGTGGTTCTCGCCTTCGCCGAGGATCGTCGCCGCGCCGCGCTCGCGCGCGGCCTGCACGAACATCGACGCGATGCCGGCGCCCTTACCGTAGACGATGCCGGGACGGATGTTGATCGCGCGGATGCCGATGCGGCTCATGTCGAGCGATTGACGTTCGAGTTCGATGCGTCGCGCGACGAACGGCGGCGGGTGGAGCGGCGCGTTCTCGCCGACGGGGGCGGGGCCCGTCGATCCGTAGATCCACGCGCCGCTCACGTAGACGAAGGTCTTCTCGGACCCGGCGAGCGCCTTCGCGATCTGCTTGAGCGCCTTCTGGTCGACGTTCCAGGGATCGGCGTCGGTGATTTGGACGGCGTAGACGACGGCGTCGGCGGCCTTGATCGCATCGACGAGACTCTGCGGACGCGAGACGTCCGCCTGCACGTACGTCGTGCCTCGCGCCGAGAGGCGCGCCGCGGCGGTCTCGCTGCGCGCGATGCCGACGACCTTGTGGCCGCGGCGCGCGAGCGCTTCGTCGACGGAGGTACCGATATAGCCCGTCGCCCCAATGATCAACACGTTCATGTCTCTACTCATCATCGGTTTGGTCGGACGGGGCTCGCACAGTCGCGCCGCGTCCTTGCGGTATATCACAAACTCGTACCCGTGCGGCCTTCGCGAAACACGGCCGACCGGAACGAAACTGTGAGCGACGACACGTCTCGGGGTGCGCCCGCGTCGTCGTGGAATCCCTTCGCCATGGTCGTTCTCGTTACCGGCGGATCGCGCGGAATCGGCGCCGCGATCGTTCGCGCGTCCCGCGCGGCGCGAGCCGACGTCTTCTTCACCTACGCGACGTCGCACGACGCCGCGCGAACGCTCGTCGCGGAGGTCGGTCCGGAACGCACGGCGGCGTACGCGTGCGATCTCGCGGAGCCGGGAGCGACCGAGGGAGCCGTCGCCGCCTGCCTCGCGCGATTCGGCCGGATCGACGCGCTCGTGAACAATGCCGGGATCTACGCCGCCAATCCGTTCGACGGCGACGACGTCGACGCGTGGCGCGTCGGCTGGCGACGGACGTTCGACGTGAACCTCTTCGCCGCGGCCGATGCGATCTGGTACGCGCTCCGCGCGATGCGCGACAACGCGCCGAACGCGACGGGCGTGCGCGGACGGATCGTCAACGTGACGTCGCGGGCCGCGCATCGCGGGGAGCTCGATTTCGCCGACTACGGTGCGAGTAAGGCCGCCCTCGCGAACCTCACGCGTTCGCTCGCGCGCAGTCGCGCGCGCCACGGCATCGTCGCGTTCAACGTCGCGCCGGGATTCATCGCGACCGATATGGCGGAACGCGCGATCGCGGAGGGCGGCGACGCGATCCGAGCGGAGATCCCGAGCGGTCGCATCGGGACGCCGGACGAGGTGGCGGGCATCGTCGCGTTTCTTCTCGGCGGCGGTGCCGACTACGCGACGGGGACGACGATCGACGTGAACGGCGCGTCGTACGTCCGCTAGGTTCGCGTCGGCGGGGGAGTCGCGTCCGAGGCGACGAACGGCGCGACTCTTGCCCTGGTGGCGGAATTGGTAGACGCGCTGGTTTCAGGTATCAGTGGCCGCAAGGTCGTGGGGGTTCGAGTCCCTTCCTGGGCACCAAGAGAGAGAACGACGTTCGCGATGACGCGTCGGGGCGTTCGAGCGGACGCCGTCCGCGCATCGCTCCTCGCGATCGACGGTCGCGCGCCGCGACGCGTCCGATTCGTGAAGGGATCGTGGTGCTTCGCGCGTCGCGAGAGCGACCGATAACGCACCTGATGGGTTGCGTTCGGGGTTACTATCTTCTGGATGAGAGCCGAGAGATTCCGACGTGGCTGAAACGCTCGTGAAGGTCGCGCTACCCGAGATGGGCGAGTCGGTCACCGAAGGCTCGATCGTCGAATGGCGCGTGAAGCCGGGCGACTGGATCGACGAAGGCGCGACGCTCGTCGACGTGACGACCGACAAGGTCGACGTCGAAGTCCCGGCCCCGGCGTCGGGCGTCGTCGCGCGACTCGGCGCCGAGGAAGGCGCGACGGTCGCCGTCGGTGCGATCCTCGCCGAGATCGATACGGACGCGGCGAAGCCGAACGGCGCGGCGACGCCCGCGACGGCGCCTCCGGGCGTCGCGACGCACGCGCGCGCGGACGAAGGGGTCGCGGCGATCGCCGCGGGCGCGAACGACGCTCCGCGGACGCCCGCGATCTTGCGCGTCCCGCTCCCGGAGATGGGCGAATCCGTGACCGAGGGATCGATCGTCGCGTGGCGCGTGAAGCCCGGCGACTGGATCGAGGCCGGCGCGACGCTCGTCGACGTGACGACCGATAAGGTCGACGTCGAGGTCCCCGCGCCGGAATCGGGCGTCGTTGCGAATCTCGGCGCGGCCGAGGGCGCGACGCTCGCGGTCGGCGCCGTCCTCGTCGAGATCGACACGAACGGCCGTCGTCCGGACGGCGTCTCCGCACCCGCCGCGACGGCGCCCGCCTCGGCCGCGGCGCTCGCCCCGCCGGTTCCATCGTCCTACGGCGCGCCCGCCGCACCGAACGCCGCCGCGAACGGCGCCCCCCGCAGCAACGGGACGGCGAACGGGAAGCTCGGCGGGGTCGCGTCGCATCGCGCGCAGCGCCGCGCGGAACGCGCGCACCTCGATCTCTCGACGGTCGCCGGAACCGGCCCGGGCGGGATGATCCTCATCGAGGACGTGCTCGCCGCCGCGCTCCACTGGTCCGAGCACGCCGCGTCCGGTTCGAACGGCGCGCCGAAAAAACCGCCGGCCCCCGCGGCGCCGCTCCCCACCGACGCGAAGGCGACGCCGATCAAGGGCCCCGCGGCGGCACTCGCGACCGCGATGGATCAGAGCCTCACGATCCCGACGGCGACGAGTTTCCGCACGCTCGGCGTCTCGCTCATGGAAGCGCGTCGGAGCGAACTCAACGCCGCGCTCAAGAGCGCGGGTCGGACCGAGAAGATCTCGTTCACGCATCTCATCGCGTTCGCGATCGTCCGCGCGGCGCGGGAAGCGCCGCAGATCGCGACGAGCTTTCGGCGCGACGGCGAGACGGCGACGCGCGTCGAAAATCCCATCAACATCGGCATCGCGGTCGATACGGAACGCAAGGACGGCTCGCGCTTTCTCGTGGTGCCCGTCATCAAAGGCGCGGCCGCGCTCGATTTCGCCGCGTTCCGCACCGCGTACGAAGCGGCGATCGCGAAGGCGCGCGACGGCAAGCTCGCGGCGAACGATCTCTCGGGTGCGAGCATCACGCTCACGAATCCGGGCGGCATCGGGACGGTCGCGTCGGTCCCGCGGCTGACGCTCGGACAGGGTGCGATCGTCGCCGCGGGCGCGATCGCGTATCCGCCGGGCTTCGCGAAGGCCGAACCCGCCGCGCTTCGCGCGCTCGGCGTCGAGAAGACGATGACGCTCACGAACACGTACGATCATCGCGTCATCCAAGGCGCGCAGTCGGGCGAGTTCCTCAAGCGGATCGACGATCTGCTCGCGGGCAAGGACGATTTTTACGACACGGTCTTCGCGAGCCTCGGCGTCGTGCCGACGCGCGCGTCCGGAAACGCGTCGACGGTCGCCACGAGCGCGGCGCCCGCGCGGAGCGCGAAGCACGCGGCGTCGCCCGCGACGACCGTCGCCGACGCGCCCGCGACCGCGCCGCGCGAATTCGAAGCCTACTCGGACGAACTCTTGCGCGCCGTCGCGGCCGGGATGGCGATCCTCTCGTCGTTCCGCCGTCACGGCCATCTCGCGGCGACGCTCGATCCGCTCGGCACGCCGCCGCAGGGCGACCCCGCGCTCGATTGGCACAGCTACGCGCTCACGCCGTCCGTGATGTCGGCGATCCCCGCGTCGATCTTCCGCACGAAGGTCGCGGGCGAGACGCTCGCCGACATCGTGTCGGAACTGCGCAAGACGTACAGCTCGACGATCGCCTACGAAGTCGAGCACATCGCGAACATCACGCAGCGCGAATGGTTGCGCGACTACATCGAGTCGGGGGCGCACTTCGTCCAACTCGCGCCCGACAAGGCGCGCAACGTCCTCGAGCGGCTCACGAAAGTCGAGACGTTCGAGCGGTATCTGCGCAAGACGTACATCGGGTCGAAGACGTTCTCGATCGAGGGTCTCGACGTGATGGTGCCGATGCTCGAGGAGATGATCACGCTCCTCGCGGCCGACGGCATCGAGACGACCGTGCTCGGCATGGCGCATCGCGGTCGGCTCGCGACGATCGCGCACGTCGTCAACCGCCCGTACGAAGAGATCCTGGCGGAATTCGAAGCGGGCGATCTGCACGGCAGCGACGAGGGCTCGACCGATCTCACGGGCGACGTCAAATACCATCACGGCGCGACCGGCACGTACCACTCGACGAGCGGCGACATGGCGGTCGTGCTCGCGAACAATCCGAGCCATCTCGAAGCGGTCGACGGCGTCGTGGAAGGGCGCACGCGCGCGCTCCAGACGGATCGTCGCGGCGCGAAGGCGACGCTCGACGTCGGTCTCGCGGCACCGATCCTCATCCACGGCGACGCGGCGTTCTCGGCGCAGGGCGTCGTCGCGGAAGTCCTCAACCTGCAAGCGCTCGAGGGCTACGCGACGGGCGGCACGATCCACATCATCTCGAACAACCAAGTCGGTTTCACGACCGATCCGAGCGACGCGCGCTCCACGCGCTACGCCTCCGATCTCGCGAAGGGCTTCGACGTGCCGATCGTCCACGTGAACGCGGACGACGTGGACGCGTGCATGGCGGCCGTCCATCTCGCGATCGATTTCCGGCGTCGGTTCGGGCACGACGCGATCATCGATCTCATCGGCTATCGTCGTTTCGGCCACAACGAAACCGACGAGCCGACGTACACCCAACCCGACATGTACGATCGGATCAAAACGCATCCGACCGTCCGCGAACTCTACGCCCAAAAACTCATCGCGCGCGGCGTCGTCTCGACGGACGACGCGAACGCGATGCTCGCGAGTTCGACCACGCGCATCACGACCGCGCACGAGCGGATCAAGAGCAACGCGTGGGTCGGCAACGTCGCGGCGCTCCCGCCCAAGGGCGACGGCGCGCTCGCGAAGCTCGAGACGAACGTCGAGCGCGACGCGCTGCTCGGGTGGAACGCGGAACTGCTCGCGGTCCCGGCCGACTTCACGATCCATCCGAAGCTCGTGCGACAACTCGAGCGCCGGCGCGATACGTTCGCGCAGGGCGGCGAGGCCGATTGGGGTCTGGCGGAATCGTTCGCGCTCGCGTCGCTCTTGGGCGAGGGGACGCCGATCCGCCTGACGGGTCAGGACACCCAGCGCGGCACGTTCTCGCACCGTCATCTCGTGTTCCACGACGCGAAGACGAACGCGACCTACGCGCCGATCGCGCATCTCGCGGGCTCGCGCGCGAGCATCGAGATCTACAACAGTCCGCTCTCGGAGTACGCGTGTCTCGGCTTCGAGTACGGCTACTCCGTGGAAGCGCCCGACGCGCTCGTGCTCTGGGAAGCGCAATTCGGCGACTTCAATAACGGCGCGCAGATCATCATCGATCAGTTCATCGCGGCTGGACGCGCGAAGTGGGGCGAGAGTTCGCGCCTCGTCCTGCTCTTACCGCACGGCTACGAAGGCGGCGGTCCCGAGCATTCCAGCGCGCGCATCGAACGCTTCCTCCAGCTCTCGGCCGAGGGGAACATCCAGATCGCGAACTGCTCGAACGCGGCGCAGTATTTCCATCTCCTACGCTTGCAGGCGCGTCAGCCGAAGGCGCTCCCGCTCGTCGTGTTCACGCCGAAGAGCCTCCTGCGCATGAAGGCGGCGTCGGGTTCGCTCGATGCGCTCGCGAGCGGCGGGTTCCGCAAGGTCATCGACGATCCGAAGACGTCGCAGGATCGCGACGCCGTCGAGCGTCTCATCCTGTGCACCGGAAAGATCTATTACGATCTCATCGGCGCCGAGGAGTACGCGAACGTCCGCAAGACCGCGATCGTGCGCGTGGAATTACTCGCCCCGCTCCCGATCGACGATATCATCGCCCTGCTCGAGTCGTATCCCAACCTCACGTCGGTCGTCTGGGTTCAGGAAGAGCCGCAGAACATGGGCGCGCGCGCGCACGTCCGGCGGCGCGTCGTCGAACGCTTACCGTTCGGCATCCGCGATCTCGCGTACATCGGTCGTCCGTATCGCGCGAGCACCTCGGAAGGCTACGGCGCCGCGCACACGGTCGAGCAACGCCGCATCGTCCGCACCGCGCTCGCGGAAGACTGACGCGTCCGGCGCCTCACGGCGCGAGATAGCGCGCGAGGAAGGCCGCGGTCTTGCGCGCGGAATCGGCGGCGGCGTCCGCATCGAAGCGGACGGGCTCGCCGAAGAACGTGCGCTCGCCCGGAATGAGGAAGCCGTGCGTCGCGCCCGGATAGGTCGTGAGGTCGACGCGCTTCCCCGCCGCCGCGGCCGCCTTCGCGAAGGCCGCGCACGGCGCGGCGGGCGTGATGCGATCGGCGTCGCCGTCGAAGATCGCGAGCGGCACCGCGACGCCCGGCGCGCGACCGTCGCAGTTCGGATAATACGCGACCGCGGCGCGCACGCCCGGCGGCGTCGCGGCGGCGTGCGCGTCCTCCGGGTCGATCAGATCGAGCGCCGCGAGCGCGCCCATCGAGAATCCGACGATCGCGAGTCGATCCGGCGCGACGTCGGCTCGCGCG
>CAZZXB010000002.1:0-20053 GCA_964658025.1 uncultured Janthinobacterium sp. | reverse complement strand
CCGCAGGCGGGGCAGTCGGGCCGCGGCGCGAAGCCGCGCGTGCCGCAGGCGTCGGGCGAGGCGATGCCGTTCGCGTCCGGAGCGATCGCGAGATAGCCCATGAGCGCGAGCCGATCGGCCGCGACGGCGTAGAAGCCGTCGAAGCCCTCGCATCCGTGTAACACGAGGACGGCCGGAAACGGCCCGTCGCCGCTCGGACGCGCGACGTAGACGGGCACGGCGGGCGAACCGGACGTCGCGGGAACGACGGCCATCGCCCCGTTCACCGCCGCCGCATCGGCCGGCCCGCGCGCGACGCTCGCGCACGCCGCGGCGAACGCAAAACCCAGGAGCGCGAGGGCGATCGCGTGCCGTCCGCGGCGACGCGGGGTCGTTCGAAATCGTGAGAGGTCCATGGGTTGACATTAGTACGCAATGCGTAATAATGTCAAGGCGTGCCCGAACCGTCCGCGCCCGCGCTCGCACGCGCGTTGCGACGCGCGATCTCGCGCGTGCAACGTTCCTTTCGCGAATCGCGCGACGTCGACGCCCCCACGCCCTCGGAGCTCAGCGCGCTCGGGACGCTGCACCGTCACGGGGCGCTCGCGACGGGCGCGCTCGCCGAGCGCGAACGCCTGCGCCCGCAATCGTTGACCCGACTCGTCGCGTCGCTCGCGGACGCGGGACTCGTCGAGCGGACGGTCGACGAAAACGACCGTCGCCGCGTCATCGTCGCGATCACGCGCGACGGGATCCGCCGCCTCGCACGCGAGATGGAACGTCGCGAGGCGCGGCTCGCCCGCGCGATCGCCGAACGGACGACCCCGCAAGAACGCGAGGCGCTCGGGCACGCCGTCGAACTCCTCGAGCGCCTCGCGGAAGAGCCGGCGGAGGAGGCTTAGCCGGCCGCGTCGCTCGCGATTTCGGCGAGGACGAATGCGTAGTTGAGGGCTTGTTCGCGGAGGTAGTCGTAACGGCCGGACGCGCCGCCGTGACCCGCGCCGAAGTTCGTCAGCAGTAAGATCGGCCCGTCGCCGCGATCGTGCGCGCGGATGCGCGCGACGAGCTTCGCGCCTTCCCAAAACGGAACCTGACTATCGTAGTACGAGACGCGGACGAGCATCGCGGGAAACGCGGCGTTCGGGACGTTGTCGTACGGCGAGTACGTCGCCATGTAGGCGAAGTCGTCCGCGACGTTCGGATCGCCCCATTCGAGATATTCCGCGGTCGTGAGCGGGAGCGAGGCGTCGAGCATCGTGTTGAGCACGTCGACGAACGGCACTTGCGCGACGACCGCGCGGAAGAGATCGGGCCGCATGTTCGTGACCGCCGCGACGAGCAGACCGCCCGCGCTCCCGCCTTGTATCGCGAGCCGCGACGCGTTCGTGTATCGTTCCGCGATCAAGAATTCGGCGCACGTCACGAAATCGTCGAACGTCGTGCGTTTGGCTTGCAGGTGACCCGCGGTGCGCCAACGTTCGCCGAGCTCGCCGCCGCCGCGCACGTGCGCGATCGCGAAGGTCACGCCGCGATCGAGCAGCGCGAGGCGCGCGGGGCTGAACGTGGGATCGATGGGATGGCCGTAGGAGCCGTAGCCGTAGAGCAAGAGCGGCGCCGATCCGTCGCGCGGCACGTCGCGGCGCGCGACGAGCGAGATCGGGATGCGCGTTCCGTCGGGCGCGGTCGCGTACCGCACGTCGCTCGCGTAGCGCGCGCGATCGTAGTGCGGGACCTCGGTCTCCTTCAAGAGCGTGCGTGCGCCCGAGACGGGATCGAGTTCGAAAACGGAATTCGGCGTGACGAGCGAGCTGTACGCGAAACGATAGGTCGTCGCGGCGAATTCGGGATTCGGCTGCGAGCCCACGTCGTGCACGGCTTCGGGGAGCGCGACCTCGCGGAGCGCGCCCGTTTCGAGATCGAGCACCTCGAGCGATTCGTAGCCGTCGCGGCGGCCTCGGACGATCGCGAACGTGGCGAACACGTCGAGATCGGAAACGTGGACGCCGTCGCGCTCGGGGACGAGCTCGCGCCAATTCGCCTCGCCCGGCGCGTCGTCGGGGGCGACGACGATCCGATTCTCGATCGCGACGTCGTTCGTCACGATGTAGAACGACGCGCCGCGGTGTTCGGGTGAATAACGGTGTCCGTCGCGGCGCGGCGCGATCACGAACGGCGCGCCCGCGGGATCGTCCGCACGTAGCGCCCACCATTCGGTCGTGGCTTTGGAATGCGCGCCGAAGAGGACGTACGCGCGGTCGTTCGTGCGCGCGGCCCACAGATCGTAGCGCTCGTCGGCTTCTTCGTACACGAGTTCCGACGACGCGGCGCCGAGCGCGTGACGCCAGAAACGATCGCTGCGTTTGCTCGTCTCGTCCTCGCTGACGTAGAAGAGCGTCCGGGAATCGGCGGACCAGGCGACGGAGGTGACGCGCGGGATCGCCTCGCGCGACAACGCGCCCGTGCGCAAATCCTTGACGTGCAGGACGTATTGCCGATAGCCCGTCGTGTCGACGGAGTAGGCGAGGAGATGCTCGTCGTCGCTCACGACGTAATCGCCGATACCGAGGTACGCCAATCCTTCGGCGAGGACGTTGAGATCGAGCGTGATCTCCTCGGGCGCGTCGAGCGTGCCGCGCTTGCGCGCGTAGATCGGATACTGCTTGCCGGCTTCGGTGCGCGCGTAGTACCAATACGAACCGCGCCGATACGGCACGCTGAGATCGGTCTCTTTGATGTGCGAGAGCATCTCGTCGTAGAGCGCGCGCTGCGTCGGGAGCGTCGGCGCGAGGACGGCCTCGGCGTAGGCGTTCTCGGCATCGAGGTGCGTCCGGACCGCCGGGTCGTCACGCTCGCGCAACCACGCGAAGGGATCCTCGAACGCGCGCCCGTGGATTTCGAACCGATGCGGTCGATGCTCCGCGCGTGGCGGTTCGGCGATCGACGCGTCGAGCGGGTGGAGCGGCGGCGGTGCGGTTTCGGGCGTCATGTTCGCTCGTTCTTTGCGACCGAGCGGGTACTCCCCGGCCGTCGCACGTGGGATAGGCGCGCTACGCCGTCACGAAATTCGGCGTTCCGCCCGCGCGCTCGACGGCTTCCTCGACCATCGCGTTCGCGATCGTCGGATTCTGCCAGCGCGCCTGCGCCGCGGGGACGAGCGTGTCGATCGGATCGAAGTAGACGAAGTGCCGACCGGGCTTCACGCTCGGCGCGGAATAGACGGCGATGCCGTTCTCGCGATCGTAGTGATCGAAGCTGTGGATGTCGCGCTTGCCGCCGCCGCCCGGCGCGTCGCAGATGAAGAGCGGCGTATTGAAGCCCGCGGTCATGCCGCGCACGGCTTTTTCGATATCGATCGAGGTCTGCACCGTCGTGCGCAGATCTTCGACGCCCTTCACGAGATCGTGCATGTACACGTAGTACGGATGCACGTTGATCCAGCTCAACCGTTTGACGAGTAACGCCATCGTCTCCGCGGTGTCGTTCACGCCGCGGATCAGCACGCTCTGATTGCGCACGGTGATGCCGCGCTCGAAGAGCAAGCGCATCGCCTTCTGCGTGATCCAACTGATCTCGTTCGGGCTGTTGAAGTGCGTGTGGACGACGACTTCCTTGCCGAGCGCGCGTCCGCGCGTCACGATGTCGGTGAGGGCGTCGGTCCAGGCGTGGTCGGTGAGGATCTTGCCCGGCATGACGGCCGGACCTTTCGTCGCGAAACGCATCCGGCGGATGTGCGGGATCGCGAGGAGCGCGTCGCCGATCGCCGACAGCGACTTCGGCGCGAGTTGGTAGGCGTCGCCGCCCGAGATGACGATGTCCTCGAGTTCCGGGCGCGAGGCGATGTAGTCGAACGCGTCCTGCCATTGGCGCGGCGTTTTCGCGAGCGGAACTTTGTCGACGACGTCCGTGTCGGCGCCGATCGCGTACGACCGCGTGCAGAAGCGGCAGTAGACGGGGCAGACGTTGAGCGGGAGGAAGAGCGCCTTGTCGCCGTACCGATGCGTGAGGCCCGGGACGGGCGAGTCCTCGAGTTCGTGCAACGAATCGAGCGTGAGCTTGGGATGGTCGCGACGGAGTTTCGAACCGAGCGGGATGAACTGCGTGCGGATCGGATCGGCGTACGGATTGCGCCAATCGATCGACGCGATCATGTACGGCGACACGCGCACCGCCATCGGCGCGCGGCGGAAGCCCTCGCGGGCGTCTTCGATGAACGTCGGTTCGACGAGCCCTTCGACCGTCGCGAGTAATTCGTCCGGCGATTTGACCGAGCGCTGACCCTGCCAGATGTGCGAGAGGAACGTCGCCTCGTCGACGTCGGCGTAAGCCGGAATCGCGCGCCAGAACTCGCCCTGACGGAGTTCGCGATGGGCGAACGCGGCGGGTCCGGCGGGCGGCTTGAGATGACGTTCGGGCGAGACGGCTTCCATGAGGACGATCCTTCGTTATTCGATCGGAGATGCGGGCGCGCGCGGCGCGCTCGTGCGCTCGGCGGATCCGTAATGCGCGGTGAAATAGTCGCGGAGTTCGGGTCGATCGCGGAGCGTCGCGAGGGCGGTCTCGGCGTGACCCGTCGCGTACCCGTTGCCGACGATCATCGTGACGTCCTTACCCACTCCTTCGGCACCGAGGGCCGCCGCCGTGAACGACGTGCTCATCGAGAAGAAGTAGACGACGCCGCGTTGCTTGGCGACGAGGATCGACGAGAGTTCGGTCCCCGGCACGTTGACGCAATTGACGACCACGTCGGCGAGGTCGGGCGCGACGCGATCGATCGTGCGCGCGAGCGCGAGCGCGTCGCGCGCGTCGAGCGCGAGAAACGTGTCGACGTATCCGGCCGAGACGAGGAAGCGCGCGCCGTCGGTCGCGGCGCTCGGCGCGACGCCGATCACGCGTCCGCTCGGGCCGACGCCCGCGCGCGCCCGCGCGCACGCGAGCATCCCCGATTTTCCGTCGGCGCCGAGGACGACGACCGTATCGCCCGGCTTCACGAGTCGCGCGACTTGCGCCGGAGCGCCCGCGACGTCGAACACGGCGAGCGCGACCGCGTCGGGAAAATCGTCCGGTAATCTCGCGTAGATACCCGACGCGAATAAGATCGCCGTGCCGCGGACCCAGATGCGTCCGGTCGTCATATCGACGCGCTCGATCGTTTCGATCGCGAGCGGCGTGAGCGTGAGCGAGACGAGCGAGGCGATGCGGTCGCCCGCACGCAGATCGCACGTCGCCGCCAAGTCCGAACCGACGTCCCGGACGCGGCCGAGGAACATGCCGCCGCTCCCCGTTATCGGATTGTGATGCTTGCCGCGCTCGGCGACGAGCGCGAGGACGTGCGCGGCGACGCGCGCGTCGTCGCCGTCGCACGCTTCCGCGATCTGGCGGAACGACGCCGAATCGATGTTGAGCGCCTCGACGTCGCAGAGGATCTCGTTCGGATGCGCGACGGGCGTGGCGTCGAGTTTCCAGGCGGATTGCGGCAACGCTCCCGGGGGCTCGAGGACGCGATGACTGCCGAGCGCGTCCGGGGCGCGGGCGATCACGATCGGCCGCTCACGAGCGCGTCGAGCGCGTATCCGTCGCGTTCGAACGGCGTCGAGAGAACGATCGTCGTTTTCGTCCGCGCGATCCCGGGGATCGCCTTGAGCCGCGTCAGGAACTCGTCGAGATGATCCGTCGAGCGCGTGACGACCTTGAGCACGAACGTCTCCTCGCCCGCGACGCTATGGATCTCCACGACTTCGGGCAAGGCCGAGACGGCCGTCGTGAACTGATCGTAACTCGCTTCGGCTGAAGTGAACGCGCTGACGAGCGCCATGAGCCCGAGCCCGACGCTCCGCGCTTCCACGTGTGCCGCGTAGCGCCGGATGAACCCGCGCGCCTCGAGCCGTTTCACCCGTTCGTGGACGGCCGGCGGTTTGAGCCCGACGACGACGCCGAGCTCGGCGAACGTCGCGCGGGCGTTGCCCTGCAGCGCACCGAGCAAGCGAATATCGAGATGGTCGAGGTGAGCGGAAGCGACGTATTTTACGCCGTTCTGTTCGCGGGAACCGAGATTCATATGGCAGCCTGCATCGTACCGCAATGGTTCGTTCGGTGCAAGTGATCGCTCGCGCGGTCCCGAAAATCGCGGCGATGGCCATCTGCCGCATCCTCGCCGGGACGCTCGCCGCCGCGCTCGGTCTCGCGGCATGTTCGGGCCGCCCGTCGGGCTCGCACCCCGAAGCGGGACCGGTCGTCCGCTTCGACGTCGCCGCCGACCCGACGACGCTCGACCCGCTTTTCGCCCACGTCGATGCGGGCAACGTCGAGGGACAACTCGCGCACCTCGCCTTCGAGCCGTTTTTCGATCTCGACGCGCGCGGGCGCCCCGTCCCGGAACTGCTCGACCGGATGCCGACGGTCCGCAACGGCGGGCTCTCGCGCGACGGCCGGACGCTCGTCTATCACCTCCGTCGCGGTCTCCGCTGGAGCGACGGCGCGCCGCTCACCTCGCGCGACGTGCTCTTCACGCTCGCGGCGCTCCGCGACCCGCGCAACCCCGTCGGATCGCGCGCGGGCTACGCGTTGATCGATCGGGTCGCGGCGCCCGACGCGACGACCGTCCGCATCCATCTCGCGCGGGCCTGGGCCCCCGCGCTCTCGACGTTTTTCGCCTACGGCACGAGCCCGCAATACGTGCTCCCCGAACACGTGCTCGCGCGCCAGGGACCGCTCGCGCGCGCCGCGTTCGGCGCGGATCCGAGCGTCGGCGACGGACCGTTTTCGTTCGTCGCGTGGCGGCGCGGCGATCGTCTGACCTACCGCGCGAATCCGCATTATTGGCGCGGCACGCCGCGCGTCGCGCGGATCGTCGTGCGGATCGTCCCCGATCCCGAGACGAACCTCACGTTACTGCGCTCGGGCGAACTCGATTTCAACCTCGTGGCGCCCGCGCAGATCGCGACGCTCGAGGCGACGCACGCGAAGATCGCGTTCGCGGTCGCCCCGACGGCGCTCGTCGCGGGGATCGCGCTCGAAACGCGCCATCCGCCGCTCGACGATCCGGCGATCCGACGCGCGCTCGCCGCCTCGATCGATCGCGCCGGCATCTCCGCGAAGATCACGCTCGGTCGCTATCCCGTCGCCGACAGCGATCGACCGCCGTTCTCGTTCGCGTACGACGGCCGGATCCGCGAACCGTCGTTCGATCCGGCCGCGGCGGATCGCGCGTTCGACGCGGCGGGTTGGCGTCGCGGCGCGAACGGGATGCGCGCGAAGAACGGCCGCGCCTTCGCGCTCGAGTACGTGCAGTTTCCGGAGTCGTCGACGGGCGTTCGGGTCGCGACCGCGGTGCAACGGGAACTCCACGATCGCGGCATCGACGTCGAGGTGAAATCGATCTCGAACGCCCAGCTCTTCCTCCCGGCCGCCGACGGCGGCGTGCTCGCCTCGGGGCGCTTCGATCTCGCCTACGTGCCGTGGGCGATGGGCGCCGATCCCGACGATCGGTTCTTACTCGGGTGCGGGGCGGCGGAGCGCAATTACATGCGCTACTGCGATCCCCGCGTGGAGCGCTTGCTCGGCGAGGCTGCGGGAAACCCGGACCGGTCCGTGCGAAGGTCGCGCTACGGTGAAATCGATCGGACCGTCGCGCGCGACGTCCCGATCGTGTATCTCTTCGATCCGACCTACACGTACGCGTACGCACCGCGCCTGCGCGGCTTCGCACCGAACGCCTTCGTTCCGACGTGGAACGCTTACGATTGGAGTATCCGATGATCGCCGAACGCCTGCGCTCCGAAGCGAACGAGTTCGTCCCGCTCTTCGAGGAACAACGGCGTCGGCATCTCGCCGATCCGTATCCCACGCTCGCGGAACGGATCAAACGTCTCGACGCGCTCGAGCGCGCGATCCTCGCGCATCGCGGCGACGTGGCGACCGCGATCGCCGCGGATTTCGGCAAGTCGAAAGACGAGACGGAGTTTTCCGAGATCGTGCTCACGCTCGCGGAACTCCGGCTCGCGCGTCGCAACCTCGCGCGTTGGGCGAAACCGCGGCGCGTCGCGACGCCGCTCGTCGTCGCGCCGGCGACGAGCGAACGGCGTTTCGAACCGCGCGGCGTCGTGCTCGTGATGGGTCCGTTCAACTATCCGTTCCAACTCGCGATCGTGCCGCTCGTCGCCGCGCTCGCCGCGGGAAATCGCGCGATCGTGCGGCTCTCCGAAAAGGTGCCGAACACGCGCGCCGTCGTCGCGACGATCCTCGCGGAAGCGTTCGCGCCGACCGAGGTCGCGTGCGTCGGCGGCGAGATCGCGGCCGCGCAAGCGCTGCTCGACTTGCCGTTCGATCATTTTTTCTTCACGGGGAGTTCGGCCGTCGGAAAGATCGTGATGGGCGCGGCGGCGCGCCATCTCGCTTCGGTCACGCTCGAGCTCGGCGGGAAGTCGCCCGCGATCGTCCACGCGGATGCCGACGTGGACGTCGCGGCTTCGCGAATCGCGTTCGGCAAGTATGCGAACGCGGGACAGACGTGCATCGCGCCCGACTACGCGCTCGTCCACGAAACCGTCGCGCGCGCGTTCGTCGCGCGCGCGGGCGACGCGATCGCGCGCATGTACGGTCGCGATCCGCAGGCGCGCAAGGCGACGCCGGATTTCTGCCGCTTGATCGACGACGCCGCGTTCGCGCGCGTCACGGGACTCGTCGAGGCGAGTCTCGCGGCGGGCGCGCGGATCGCGTTCGGCGGCGGTTCCGACGCGCGCGAACGCTACGTCGAACCGACGATCCTCACGAACGTCACGTGGGACATGCCGATCATGCGCGAGGAGATCTTCGGACCCGTGCTCCCCGTCGTCACGTTCGCATCGCTCGACGACGCGCTCGCGCGAATCCGCGCGCGACCCAAGCCGCTCGCGCTCTACACGTTCGGCGCGACCGACGCCGCGAACGAGCGCGTGCTCGAGCAGACGACCTCGGGGAGCGCGCTCGTCAACGACACGTTATTGCAATGGGTCAACTACAACTTACCGATGGGCGGCGTCGGCGCGAGCGGCCAAGGCGGCTATCACGGATTCGACGGCTTCAAGGCGTTCTCGCACGAGCGTGCCGTGATGCGGCAGTCGAAGTTCACGCTCGCGCCGCTTCTCGCGCCCCCGTTCGGCACGGTCTTCCGCGTCGCGCTCAAAGCGATCGAGCGCCTTCCGTAGCGTTCCGCCGGCGTTCCGCCGCGGGGCCCGGGGCCGCGCGCTCGCAGTCTCGTTGCGATCTATTTTCCGAAGGTCGCCTCGCGGAGCGATGAGGGCGATTCGGGTAAAGCGGCGGCGCGTCGTGCGAGCCAGGCGTGCGGCCTGATCGTCGTCTCGCTTTTCGCGTAGGTGACGAACGCCGCGCCCGCGCCGAGTTCGGCCAACTCGATCGCCGCGGACGCCGCGCGCCAGCGATAGCCGATCGCCTTCCAGATCTCGAACGCGCGCGAGAAAGCGACGCGCGCGGCGTCGGGATCGCCGCAGGCTCGCAGGATCACGCCTTCCGCATGCGCCTCCTGTGCGCGGAGTCGTCGATCGGTCGTGTTGAGCAATAACGGCGACAATCGCGACGCGATGTTCCGATAGCGTTCGAAGAGCGTGCGGGCGCGCGCGGCATCGAATTTCGCGATCTCGCGCGAGAGCGCGAGCAAGGCGTAGCGTTCCTCGCCCGTCGATTCCCAGTTCGTGACGTCGGCGAGGCGGGCGGCATAGCGCAGTTCGCCCGCGACGCGGGCGCTCTCGCCGAGTTCGCGACCGAGATATGCGAGATCGGTGATTGAGAGGATCTCGCGCTCGGGCGAGAGCGCGCATTCCGACGCGAGTCGGAAGGCGCGGAACGCGCCGAGCGAATCCCCGCGCAGCGCGCGCGACCAGCCGAGACAACGGTGGATCTCCGAACGCATCGCGGCGATCTCGGAGGGCCATTCGACGCCGTCGATCCGCGCTTCGATGGTTTTCGCGACCGACGCGAGATCGTATTCGCGAACGTGAATCGCGAGATTGAACAGCGTCGATGCGGTAACCCAGAGATCGGGTTGCGGGGATGCGTCGATCTCGGCGAGCGCGATGTGGATGTGTTCGGCCTGTTCTCGATACGCTTCGCGCCGGGCGGCGAGGACGCCGAGGGCGTGGTGCGCGCGCGCGCGGGTGTTCCGCAGCGCCACGAAATAGTGGGACCGGTCGTCGGGCGCGTTCGGGTCGAGCTCGAATACGCACCGGAGCGGCCGCTCCATCGCGTGCGCGTCACCGCTTTCGATCGCGCGGATTCCCTCGAACAACTCGTACTCGGCTTCGAGCGCGATGCATCCGGCCCCGTACACGTACGCGCGCGCGTGGGCGAGCGTGTCCTGCGACTCGTCCCAGCGGCGCATGAGCGTCAGCGACGCCGAGCGGAGCGTGAGGACTTCGCCGAGGCGGAGATGGGAGAGGGTCGAGTCGTCGATGCGTTCGAGACTCGCGAACGCCGCTTGGGGATCGCCGAGACGGAGCGCGGCACGGGCGCGAAGCAGTGCGGCCGCCACGCCGAGATGCCCGCGTAGGATCTCGAACGTTTCGGCGGGTCGCGCGTCGTGATATGCGGCGATCGCTTCCTCGAACGATCGCGTACGGGTCGCGGCGCGGACGGGAGCCGACGAGGAATTCACGTCAACCACGGACTTTCAAACGGCAAAAGATTCCACAATCGTAACGCTCGGTCTCGCCCCATTTGATGGGACGAGCCCGCTTCCTTTGCGTCGGGCCGTGGATTCGCTTACCGGATCACAAGACCGCGCCGCCGTGGATCTCGCTCGGCGTGGCGTGACCCGTGAGGACGGCGCCCCCGTGGATCTCGCTCGGAAGCGCGTGCAGCAGCCCGACGAGGGCGGCGAATAGTGAAGCGATCATTTGGGATGTACTCCGATGGATGACGTCGGTAAATGCATGTGGTTACGGTGGATCAATCGATTTCGAAGCGGCGCGCTCGCCGATCCGCACGCTCGGGTAGGCGGCGAGAGTAATACGTGTCCCGAGGCGAAGCAAGCGACGTGCGTCACGCTTCCACGGTGTTGCTCGGGTGAACCTCCGACCTTTTGGCCGAACCGGGACCGAAGTTTCGGTCGTCGGTCAGGGCACGTGGCCGATTCCGGACGTTCGCGCGCTCCGTCGCGGCATCGATCTCGGCATGACGCACGTCGATACGGCCGAGATGTACGGCGACGGGCGTTCGGAAGAGATCGTCGGCGAGGCCATCGCGCCGTATCCGCGCGACCGGATCTTTCTCGTCTCGAAAGTGCTTCCGTCCAACGCCACGCGCGCCGGCATCGTGCGGAGTTGCGAGCGCTCCCTCGCGCGCCTGCGAACCGACTATCTCGACGCCTATCTCCTACACTGGCGCGGTGCGAACGATCTCGCCGAAGCGATGGGAGGCCTCGAGGCGCTTCTCGACGCGGGCAAGATCCGTTCGCTCGGCGTGAGCAATCTCGATCCGTGGGATCTGCGCGAGGCGTCGGCGGCGCTCCGTCGCGCGCCGATCGCGTGTAATCAGATCCTCTACAACCTCGGCGAGCGGACGCCCGAAGCGCACGAACTTCCGTGGGCGCGCGAGACGGGGTCCGCATTCGTCGCGTACACCCCGCTCGCGCGACCGCGCGACGCGCGCGGCGAAGCCGTCCTCGCCGCGATCGCGCGCGCGCACGACGTCACGCCCGAGGCCGTCGCGCTCGCGTTCCTCGTCCGCGATCCGTCGACGTTCGCGATCCCGAAGGCGAACGCGCTCGAACACGTCGAGGCGAACGCACGCGCGGGCGCCCTCGAGCTCGCGCCGGACGAGATCGCCGCGATCGACGCGGCGTATCCGGCGCGCGAACGGACGGGCTCCCTTCCGACTAATTAGCGACTCGGCGGAGTCGCCAGGTCGCCGTCAGCCGGCGTCGGCCGATCTCGCGAGCGCGTCCGTCAGCGCCGCCCGGACGCGCGGCCATTCCGCCGCGACGATGGAGTAGAGCGCGGTATCGCGTAGCGTTCCGTCGTGGCGGCGCTGGTAGGATCGGAGCGTCCCTTCGTAGGTCGCGCCGATCCGCTCGATCGCCGCGCGCGAGCGGGCGTCGCGCGAATCGGTTTCGAGCGACACGCGTTCGAAGCCGGTTTCGAACGCGCGCGTCAACATCGCGAGCTTCGCGGCGGTGTTGACGAACGTGCGTCGGTACGCGGCGAAGACGTGGGTCCGGCCGATCTCCACGCCGCCGTCCGCGGGACGGATGTCGAGAAAGCTCGTCGTCCCCGCGATCGCTCCGGTCGGGAGTTCGATCGCGAACGTGCATCGCTCGCGCGCGTTCGCGGCCGTGAACGTCCGTTCGAACCAGCCGGTCGTCTCGGTCTGCGAGCGCGGTTGCGCTTCGAGCGTCCACGTCCACAGCTCGTCGTCGCTGCGAAAGGCGCGATCGCAGGCGACGAGGTGGACCTCCGAGAGCGGAACGAGCCGGAGCGCTTCGCTCGCGATCGGTGCCGCGAGTCGTTCGAACGCTCCGTCCCGTGCGGCGCCTCGGTCCAACTCCCCGTTACAGGGACTTCACGGCGCCGACGAGTTTGTCGATCGAAGCCTTCGCGTCGCCGAAGAGCATCGACGTGTTCTCGAGTCCGTAGAGCGGGTTGTCGATGCCGGCGAATCCGGGCTTCATCGAACGCTTGAGCACGACGACCTTCTCCGCCTTGTCGACGTCGAGGATCGGCATGCCGTAGATGGGGCTTCCGGTGTTCGAACGCGCGTCGGGATTGGTCACGTCGTTCGCGCCGATGATGAGCGCGACGTCGGTTTTTTCGAATTCGGGATTGATGTCTTCCATGTCGACGAGCGACGGATACGGCACGTTCGCTTCCGCGAGCAACACGTTCATGTGTCCGGGCATCCGTCCCGCGACCGGGTGGATCGCGTACTTCACGTCGACGCCCTTGTCTTCGAGTTGGTCCGCGAGTTCGCGGACGCTGTGTTGCGCCTGCGCCACGGCCATGCCGTATCCGGGCACGACGACGACGAGGCGCGCGTTCGCGAGCATGTTCGCGACGTCGTCGACCGACGATTCGCGGATCGTGACGTCGGCCGCGGCACCCGCATCGGCACCCGCCGCCGCGGGTTTCGTCGCGCCGAACGCGCCGAAGAGGACGTTTGCGACGGAGCGGTTCATCGCCTTACCCATCATGAGCGTGAGCAACGTCCCCGACGCGCCGACGAGCGCGCCCGAGATGATGAGCACGTCGTTCCCGAGCGCGAACCCGGTGAGCGCCGCCGCGAGCCCCGTGAACGAATTCAGTAACGAGATGATGACGGGCATGTCCGCGCCGCCGATCGGCAAGACGAAGAGGACCCCGAGCGCCGCCGCCGCGACGAGCGCGATGAAGAACGAGGCGATCGGCGCGATGCCGAGCGCGACGAGCACGAGACAGACGACCGCGATCGCGGCGAGGAGTCCGTTGACGACCTGCTGGCCCGGATAGACGATCGGACGACCCGTCATCATCTCTTGGAGTTTGAGGAACGCGATCACCGAGCCCGTGAAGCTGATCGCGCCGATGATGCTCGTGAGGACGCTCGCGATCGCGAGATCGAGCGGGACGGACTGGGTCGACGGATCGAGCTTGAGGTATTCGGCGCTCGCGACGAGCGCCGCCGCGCCGCCGCCGCAACCGTTGAAGATCGCGACCATCTGCGGCATCGCCGTCATCTTCACGGCGCGCGCGAAATAGATGCCGACGCCGGCTCCCGCCGCGAGGCCGATGAAGCCGATCCACCACGACGCGGCGATATCGAGGCGCAGACCCGTCGCGACGAGCGCGATCGCCATGCCGACGATCGAGATCGTGTTGCCGCGTCGCGCGGTCAGCGGCGAACTCATGAGCCGCAGGCCGACGATGAAGCAGACGCCCGTGACGAGATACGCGAGATCGATCCAGAGTCCTAAAGCGGACGACGCGGTATCGCCCATTACTCGGCGCCTTCGTCCGTCAGTCGGATCGTGAGATCGTCGCGCACTTTTTTCTGCGGACGCGTCGCATCGCTCGCGGGACGCGGTTTGAACATCGCGAGCATCCGTTGCGTCACGACGTAGCCGCCGAACACGTTGAGCGAGGCGAGGAAGACCGTGAGGATCGAGAGGACGGGACCGATCTGCGGCTCCGCGACGACCGCGATCAACAACGCGCCGACGAGCACGATCCCGTGGATCGCGTTCGTCGCCGACATGAGCGGCGTGTGCAGGGTCGGCGGCACCTTCGAGATGACTTCGACGCCGACGAAAACCGCGAGGACGAAAACGGTGAGTTCGGTGAGGAGATGGGCGACGTTCACGTGGGGCTCCCGGCGAGTGCGGCTTTCGTTGGTTCGTGGACGATCTCGCCGTCTTTGACGAGCGTCGTCCCGCGCACGATCTCGTCGTTCATGTCGAGGACGAGGTTCCCGTCCTTCGCGATGAGACCGAGGAGCGTGAAGACGTTGCGCGAGTAGAGGACGCTCGCGTCGTACGGCATCGTCGAAGGCACGTTCGTCGCACCGACGATCGTGACGCCGTGCGCGACGATCGTCTCGCCCGCCTTCGTGAGCGCGCAGTTGCCGCCGGTCTCCGCGGCGAGATCGACGACGACGCTCCCCGGGCGCATCCCGCGGACGGCATCTTCGCTCACGAGCACGGGAGCGCGGCGGCCGGGGACGGCCGCGGTCGTGATGACGACGTCGACGCTGTGGATGTAACGCGAGAGGATGCGTTGTTGCGCGCGCGCCTCTTCGTCGGTGAGCGCGCGCGCGTAGCCGCCGCTCCCCTCACCGGAGATGCCGAGATCGATCTCGACGAACGCCGCGCCGAGCGACTGCACTTGTTCTTTTACGGCCGCGCGCGTGTCGTAGCCCGAGACGATCGCGCCGAGGCGCTTCGCCGTCGCGATCGCTTGGAGACCCGCGACGCCCGCGCCGACGACGAAGACCTTCTGCGCCTTGATCGTGCCGCCGGCCGTCGTCAACATCGGGAAGAAACGCGGCGACGCCGACGCGGCGAGTAGTACCGCTTTGTACCCCGCGATGTTCGCCTGCGACGAGAGCGCGTCCATGCTCTGCGCGCGCGTCGTGCGCGGGATCGCGTCCATCGAGAGCGCCGAGATCTTCCGGCTCGCGTAGGCTTCGACCGAGGCCGGATCGCCGAGCGGCGAGAGAAACGCGAGGAGCGTCTGCCCCGGACGCATCTGCGCGAGCTCGTCCGCCGTCGGACGCGCGACCTTCGCGACGAATGCGGCGCGCGCGAACACGTCGCTCGCGGAATCGGCGAGCGACGCACCCGCGGCCGCGTACGCCTCATCGGGAAACGCGGCCGCCGTTCCGGCGCCGCGCTGCACGATGACTTCCGATCCGGTTTTGACGAGACGTTCGACCGTTTCGGGGACGAGCGCGACGCGTCGTTCGCCCGGCACGGTCTCGGTCGGGACGCCGATCAACATGACAAAAGGCCTCTCCAGCTAGGAAAGAACCATTTACCGCCCGGCGGGGGCGCGGTCCTTGCCTCGTTTCCGGGGTCAGACGTCGCCGCGAACGAGCGCCGTCAACACGACGAGGCCGATCGTGCCGATGCCGTGGACCGCGAGACTACGATCCGCTTCGCGGCCGCGCGCGGCGGCGACGATCGCGAAATCGGTCGCGCCGACGAACGCGGACCAGCCGAGCAGCGCCGCGACGGCACGTCGATCGCCGCGGGCGAGCGTGGCGAAGAGTAAGCCGCCGAGCGCGAGATCGCGCATGCCGACGGCGCGCAGATACGACGAACCGGACGGATGTTCGAGCGGGAGCCCGTACGTCTCCGCGAGCGCTTCCGGCGCGAGGAGCGAACCGAACGCGAGCGATACGAAGCCGCACGCGACGAGCGACGCTCCGGTCAGACCGAGCATGAATGTATTTGACGGCTCGCGTTCGATGTCGTCAAATGATGCGGTGAAGCGTCCACCCGGTCCGTCTTCCGCGGCAGCGCCGGCCGTCCTCGCGCGCATCGGGCGCGTCGGGCTTCCGCCGTTTCTGCGCGGTCTCGCCGATCGGTACGGACCGGTCGCGAGTTTTCCGCTCGGCGCGCAGCGCGCGCTGTTCGTGAGCGAGCCCGAACTCGTCGAACGGATTCTCGTGCGCGATCAGCATGGGTACGTCCGCGACCACGGCGCGTCGATCGCGCGCGAATTGCTCGGCGAGGGGCTGTTGACGACGGAAGATCCGCCCCATCTCGTCCGGCGACGGCAGATGCAACCGGCGTTCCACCGCGCGCGCGTCGCGTCGTACGCGGACGCCGTGGTCGCCGAAGCGGAACGCACGGCCGATCGCTTCGGCGGCCTGCTCGCGATCGACGTCGGCCGCGCGATGGCGGAACTCACGCTCGCGGCGGTCGGCGAAGCGTTGCTCGGTTCGGATCTGCGCGATCGCGCGAACGCGATCGTCGAGGTCTTGCGCGATCTGCAAGGCGAGACGGGCGGGATCGGACCGTTCTTTCTCATGCTCGCGCCGTATCTCGCCGCGATGCGGCGCGACGGCACGCGGAGCATCTTGTTCGCACGGCAACGCGCGCGACTCGAACGCGCGGTCGCGCCGATCGTCGCGAGCCGGCGCGCGAGCGTGCGCGGGAACGATCTGCTCTCGATGTTGCTCGACGTGCGCGACGCGCACGGCGAGCCGCTCGCGGACGCGGCGTTACTCGGCGAGGTCGTCACGCTCGTGCTCGCGGGTCACGAGACGACCGCGAACGCGCTCACGTGGTGCTGGCAGGCGCTCGCGCACGATCCGCGCGTCGAGGCGCGACTCCACGCGGAGGTCGATGCGGCGCTCGGATCGCGCGCGCCGACGTTCGAGGATCTGCCGCGGCTTCCGTACGCGACGGCGATTTTCGCCGAAGCGCTGCGACTCTTTCCGCCCGCGCCCGCGTTCGCGCGCCGACCGCTCGCGGACGTCGACCTCGGCGGCTTCGCGATCGCGGCCGGGACGAGCGTTTACGTCAGTCCGTACGTCACGCAGCGCGACGCGCGGTTCTTTCCCGATCCCGATACCTTCCGGCCGGAGCGGCCCGAGTTTGCGAGCGTCCCGAAGTTCGCGTACTTTCCGTTCGGCGGCGGGAGCAAGATGTGCATCGGCGCGTCGTTCGCGGAACTCGAGGGCGTGCTCGTGCTCGCGACGATCGCGCGCCGGTATTCGCTCGCGGCGACGCAGCCGTGGATCGGTCCGTCGCTGCGCGGGCTCACGCGCCCGGAGCGCGCGGTCATCCTGCGTCCGCGCCCGCGCTCAGCGGATCGCGAACGCGTTGCGTAACGTGCCGATCTTCTCGATCGTGACGTCGACGTGCTGACCGTCGCGTAAGAACTCGGGCGGCGTTCGCGCGAAACCGACGCCGTCGGGCGTCCCCGTCGAGAGCACGTCTCCGGGCTCGAGTGTCATCCCGCGCGAGAGCGACGCGAGCGCGCGCGCGATGCCGAAGATCATCTTGCTCGTGTTCGACGATTGCTTGATCTCGCCGTCGACGCGCACCTCGATCGCGAGATCCTGCGGATCGTCGATCTCGTCGGCGCCGACGATCCACGGGCCGAGCGGGCACGTGTCGTCGAGCGATTTGCCTTTGAACCATTGCAGGTGCGAGGTCTGCAGGTCGCGCGCGGTGACGTCGTTGAGGCACGTGTAGCCGAACACGGCGTCGAGCGCCGTCGCCTCGTCGAGATCCTTACAACGCCTGCCGATGACGACCGCGAGCTCGCCCTCCCAATCGTATTCGGGCGAGACGCTCGCATCGAGACGGAGCGTCGCGCCGGGTGCGGCGATCGCGGTCGGGGCTTTCGTGAAGAACGTCGGCACGCTCGGAAGCTTCAAATCGCGCCCCGCCGCGCGCGCGCCCTCTTCGGCATGCGCCAAGTAATTGCGACCGATGCACATGACGTTCTTACGCGGTCGGATCGGCGCGTCGAGCGTCACCTCCGCGAGCGGGATCGGTGCTTCGGTCGCGAGCGACGCGCGCTCCGCTCCGTCGTACGCGAGGTAGTCGAGCAGCGTCGCGATCCGCGCCGGAAAGGGGCGTACGCTATCGCCGTCGCCCGAGACGACGCCCGCGCGCGCGACGCCGGCGTGGAAAAAACTCACGTATCGCATACGGGCGAGGCTTCGGCGGCGGTCGAGCGCGAATCCCCCGCACCATGCGCGTGGCGATTTTCGGTGGGACGGGCGGCGTCGGGCGATGGCTGCTCGCGATCGCGCGCGAGAACGGCGATCACGTGAAGATGCTCGTCCGCGATCGTTCCGCGTTACCCAAAGATCTCGGTGCGATCGGCGTGCTTCGTGGCGACGCGCGCGATCCCGAAGCGGTCGCGACCACGCTCGCCGGATGCGACGTCGTCTTCTCCGCGCTCGGCTCCCGCGGTCTCGGCGAGACCGATATCTATTCGACCGGAACGGGGAACATCGTGCGCGCGATGCGCGCGGTCGGCACGAAGCGACTGCTCGCGGTCTCCTCGCTCGGCGTCGAGGACGATCCCAATCTCGGTTTCGTCGCGCGGCGCTTCGTCATGCCGTTCGTGCTCAAGAACGTCCTCGCCGACATGCGCGTGATGGAAGCGGAGATCGAGCGGAGCGATCTCGTCTACACGATCGTGCGCCCGGCGCGCCTCACCGACGATCCGCGCTCGGGCCTCTATCGCGCGAACGACCGCTTCGTCCCCGAAGGCGGTTCGCGCATCTCCCGCGCCGACGTCGCCGACTTCATGTACCGCGTCGTCGTCGACGAACGCACGTTACGCAAGACCGTCGCGCTCGCGTACTGAGGTGTTACGACCCGAAGGAGATGCTACGGGTAAGGTAATCCTGAAGCCGATCTCCGACGAGGTTATTCGCCGCGCGAACGGGCGCCAAGCGACGACGACGGAATCCCCGACGGCGATCGACGGCGCCGACGTCGGAGGTCGCGGGCTCGCTCCATCTTCTCGCGTTTTTCGACGGGACGCGCTCCGTACCGACGAATCGGATCGAGGAGCTTGCGAGCGCGGTCATCGGGGTGCGATCACGACCGAGATGCGGGGCGCGGCTTGGCAACGCTAAGCGTGCGTTTCGGGCGCAACGTCCTGGCTCGCGTACCGGACGTCGAGCGGGCGACGCCGAGCTCGAGGACGGGTTGACGCATTCGTTCGCCGGAGATCCGATTACGTCGAAGGCATCGATCGCCTCGCCTCCGTAGCCAGCAACGAAACGTGGTCGTTTAGTTTCGCCTTAGCTTGGGACGGCAGTGCATCGACGGCATCGAGAAAGAGTTGCCGGTCCATCGGCACGTGTCGGGCGTTCATGAGTGCCTCGATCCGCCATTTCCCCTCGCGCTTGCTCACGACGGTCAATTGCATCGAAGCCCGCGAGTCGAGCTCGGCGGATCCGGCGTCCGGCGCATACGAAATCCTGGAATGCATCACCGCCTCCCGAGCGTTCACGAAGCGAACGAACGTCACGTCGCCGGCGATCCGCGAACCGCGTACGACGGTTGCGAAGATCTCGCGATGAAACGAAATCATCTCCTCGCGTCCTTTGAGGTGCGTCCCTTCGAATGCGACGAAGTCGGCGTCATCGGCAAACGAAGAGATGAATGCCGCGGCATCACCCGCATTCCAGGCTTCGACCATCTCGCGGTGGATAGCGCGAATTGCCTCTTCGTCCTCCGCATCTCCGCGCGTGTCCGTCATCTTAGCGTTCATGATCCGTCTCCATCGCACGACCTTCATCCATCGGGAAAGCTCGCGCTCATCGGCATTACCGAGCCGTTCGACGATCGGTCGGATGGCGGAGACCGAACGAAGTCGATCTCACTCCTCGTGCGACGTCAATTTCAATCGCAACGCGTCGGGTGGCCCGGTTAAGATATGCTCGAGATCGGCGTTCAACTTGCTGGAATCGGGGGTCTCGCGATGCCGTTCGAAGTCTTCGCTCGAGCGCCACATTTCGTAGACGAACCATGTCGTCGGATCCCCATCGACGTGATGCACGTTGAACAGTATGAACCCCGGTTGCTCCCTCACTGCCGTTGCGAGTGCGTTGAGCCGTACGCCGAGTTCTTCCGCTC
>CAZZXB010000001.1:57944-64783 GCA_964658025.1 uncultured Janthinobacterium sp. | reverse complement strand
GGGCGTATGCTCGCCTCGACTCGGATGACGTCCCGGCGCGCGCTCGTGCGCCGTGCGTGACGGCATCCGTGCGACGTGCTCGTGCTGGAGGGAACCCCGTGAAATCGTATACGCGATGGATGTGTCTCGTGGCCGTCGCGCTCGTGTCGCTCGCGATGCCGGTCTCGAGCGCCCCGACGCAGACGAAACTCTTGCGCCAGATCAAAGTCGGGAGTTACGGCCCGAAATGGTCGTTCGACATCAGCTACGTCGATCCGACGCGCGGCCTCTACATGCTCTCCGATCGCGACGCGTCGTCGATCGACGTGATCGATCTCAAGACGAACGAGCCCGCGTTCGAGATCACGGGTTTTACGGGCAATAAAGGCAAATCGAAAAATTCGGGGCCGCAAGGGATCGTCGCCATCACGGGCACGGACTTGGTCTATGCCGGAGACGTGAACGGCGTGAAGGTCGTCGATCTCTCGAAGCGCGCGATCGTGAAGTCGATCCAGACGACGGATTCCGGCTTACGCACGGACGAAGGCTGCTACGATCCCGACGACAAGATCGCGATGTTCAATACGCCGAACGACACGATCCCGACGTCCGCGTTCATCGACGCGGCGAAGCAGACGCTCATCGGGAAGGTTTCGTACAAGGGCGCCGACGGCGTCGAAGCGTGCTCGTACGATACGAAGACGAAGAGTTTCTATAACAGCGTCCCCGGCACGCCCGCGAACGAAGGCGGCGAGATCGACGTCATCAAGGCCTCCGACGTCGCCGCCGGCCATCCGAGCGTCTCGCACGTCTATCCGCTCACGGCGTGCACGCCGACCGGAAACGTTCTGGGGCCGACGATCGCCGGGAAACCGCAGCTCCTCATTTCGTGCGACGCGTCCGACGGAAAAGCGGGCGCCGAGATCTTCACCCTCGTGATGGACGTGACCGACGGGTCGGTGACGAAATTCACGCAGACGGGAAGCGCCGACCAAGTCGATTACAACCCGAAAACCAATAAGTACTATCTCGCCGCGCGTAACTATTACGCATCGGGTAAGAACGGCGTCGGGCCGCGGACGCCCGTGCTCGGGATCATCGATGCCGGTTCGGCATCGAGCCCGCCGCACTTCGTCGAGAACGTCCCGACCTGCACGCCCGTCGGAGCGGACGGGTGCACGAACGTCGCGCATTCGGTCGCGGCCGATCCGCGAACCGGGAACGTCTACGTCCCGGTCGCCACCGCCACGGATTCCTTCGTCAACGTCTACGGCGAATGACGGAGCACGCGCGCGTCGCGTCGAGCGGGGCGCGCGGGTGAATCCCTATCGCACGGAAGGGCGTTGTGGCTCGTAACATGGACGAAACGATGATCGACGTCGAGGTCGTGGAAGTCGGCCCGCGCGACGGGCTGCAGAATATCGCGACCTTTCTCTCGAGCGATGCGAAGAAACGCTGGATCGCGGCGGAGGCGGCCGCGGGCGTGCGCGAGATCGAAGTCTGCTCGTTCGTTCCGCCCAAGGTCGTCCCGCAGTTCGTCGATGCCGTGGAGATCACGTCGTTCGCGCGCACGCTCGACGACCTGCTCGTCGCCGTACTCGTTCCCAACGCGAAGGGCGCGGAGCGCGCGATCGCCGCGGGCGCGCAGAAGGTGAGCTTTCCGCTCTCCGTGAGCGAATCGCACAGCCGCGCGAACGTGCGCAAGACCTCGAGCGAACAGGTCGAGGAACTCGCGCGCATCGTCGCGATCCGCGACGCCGCGGCGCCCGAATCGCGTCCGCTCGTCTCCGTCGGTCTCTCGACCGCGTTCGGATGCACGATCGAAGGGACGATCTCCGAAGACGCGGTCGTCCGGCTCGCCGTCGCCGCCGTCGAAGCGGGGGCCGACGATCTCTCGCTCTCCGATACCGTCGGGTACGCGAACCCCGCCCAGGTCCGAAGGCTGTTCCGGCTCGTCCGCGCCGAGGTCGGCGAGAAGCTCGCGTCGGCGCACTTCCACGACACGCGCGGTCTCGCGCTCGCCAACGTCGTCGCGGCGCTCGACGCGGGCATCCGCAGTTTCGACAGCAGTCTCGGCGGACTCGGCGGATGCCCGTTCGCGCCCGGCGCGTCCGGCAACGTCGCGACGGAAGATCTCGTCTTCATGCTCGAATCGATGGGGATGCGGACCGGGATCGATTTCGATGCGTTACTCGCCGCGCGCGACATCGTGCGCGCCGCGCTGCCGAACGAAACGCTCTTCGGACGGATCGCGAGTGCCGGCGTGCCCAAGGGATTCGAGCGCGCGACGACCTCCGCGGCGTGACGGCGGGAACGCTCCCGCTCGACGGTATCCGCGTCGTCGAATTCTCGCACACGATCATGGGGCCGACGTGCGGCGTCGTCCTCGCCGATCTCGGTGCCTCGGTCGTGAAGATCGAGCCGCCGGGCGGCGATCCCACGCGCGCGTTGCGCGGCTACGGCACGGGATTCTTCGCGTACTTCAATCGCAATAAGGAGAGCGTCGTTCTCGACCTCAAGAGCGCCGAGGGTCTCGAACTCGCGCGGCGGCTCGTCGACGAAGCGGACGTGCTCGTCGAAAACTTCGCACCCGAAACGATGGAGCGGCTCGGACTCGGCTACGACGAACTCGCGTCGCGCAACCCACGTCTGATCTACTGCGCGCTCAAGGGCTTCTTACCCGGACCCTACGAGCATCGCGTCGCGCTCGACGAGGTCGTGCAGATGATGAGCGGCCTCGCGCACATGACGGGGCCTCCGGGTCGGCCGCTGCGCGCGGGTGCGTCGGTCGTGGACATCCTCGGCGGAACGTTCGGCGTCGTGGCGATCCTCGCGGCCGTCGTCGAGCGCGAGCGGACGGGTCGCGGACAACGCGTCACGAGCGCGCTCTTCGAGACGGCCGCGTTTCTCGTGGGCCAGCACATGGCGCACGCGGCGACGGCGCCCGAACGGATCCCGCCGATGTCGACGCGGACGAGCGCGTGGGCGATCTACGACCTCTTCCGGACGGCGGACGCGCGGCCCGTCTTCATCGGCATCACGACCGATCGGATCTGGACCGATTTTTGCGCGGCGTTCGCGCGTCCCGATCTCGCGAGCGACGCGCGCCTGCAGACCAATAACGATCGGCTCGACGCGCGTCCGTGGCTCAAACCCGAAATCGAGACGATCGTCGCGGGACTCGCCTACGAAATCGTCGCCGAACGCTGCGAGCGCGCGCGCGTCCCCTTCGCACCCGTCGCGCATCCCGACGAACTCTTCGACGATCCGCATCTCGTCGCGTCGGGGCAACTCGCGGCGACGAACATCCCGAACGGTCCGACCGCGTCGCTCCCGAAGCTTCCGCTCCTCATGGACGGACGGCGGATGCACCTGCGCGCGCAACCGCCGACGCTCGGCGACGCGACGGACCGTACCCTCGCGCGTCTCGTGGACGCCGGCCGGAAGACCCTCGACCGCATCTGAAACGGGCGTCTCGCCCGTCGCACCTCCAGGAGATCGCCTTGGCCAGTATCGCCGCCCGCATCGATCGTTTACCGCCGACGCGATTCTTGAACGCAATCGTCGCTCGCATCGCGGTCGGGGGATTCTTCGAATTCTACGACCTCTTCATGACCGGCTATATCGGCGTCGGATTCATCAAGTCCGGAATCTTCGCGGAGGCGACGGGCGGTCCGTTCGACGTCCACGGCTTCGCGAGTTTCGTCGGGGCGGGCTTCCTCGGCATGTTCGTCGGGACGCTGTTCTTCAGTAACGCGTCGGATCGCTACGGACGTCGCTCCGTCTTCGTGTTCTCGATCGTCTGGTACTCGCTCGCGACCTTCGTCATGGCGCTCCAATCGGACGCCGTCTGGATCGTCGTCTGGCGTGCGATCGCGGGCGTCGGCGTCGGCGTGCAACTCGTCACGAACGATACCTACGTCGTGGAGATCGCACCGAAAGCGGTGCGCGGACGCTACTTGCAATTCACGCAGTTCGTCGCGCTGTGTGCGGTGCCGGTCGTCGCGCTCGTCGCACGCGTGATGATCCCGCAAACGCCGTTCGGGATCGCGGGATGGCGCTTCGTCGCGATCCTCGGCGCGCTCGGCGCGGTCTTCGCGTTGTTCTTGCGTCGCGGGCTCCCCGAATCGCCGCGTTGGCTCGACGCGAACGGGCGGGGCGACGAAGCGAGCGCCGTCGTCGACGCGATGGAGGAAGCCGCGCGCCGCGAGACGGGTCGCGCGCTCGTCGAGCCCGACGACGTCGCGAGTAAGCCGACGGTCCGCGCACGTTGGGCGGACATCTGGAAGCCGCCGTTCGGGAATCGCACGACGCTGATGAGCGTGTTCAACTTCTTTCAGGCGATCGGCTTCTACGGCTTCGCGAGCTGGGTTCCGATCCTACTCGTCCACGAAGGGATCTCGGTGACGAAATCGCTCACGTACGTGTTCGCGATCGCGTTGCTCGCGCCGATCGGCGCGCTCGTCGGCGTGTTCGTCGGCGATCGCTTCGAGCGAAAATGGCAGATCGTCTACGTCTCGCTCGCGATCGCCGCGTGCGGTCTGCTCTGGTCGCAGCAGCGCGGCGAAGCGGGCGTGCTCTTCTTCGGCGGCCTCGTGACGTTGCTCATCAATTATTTCTCGGGCGTGTATCACGCGTACCAACAGGAGCTCTTTCCGACCGCGATTCGCGGGCGCGCCGTCGGCTTCGCGTACAGTTGGAGCCGTTTCAGCAACGTGTTCGTGGGTTTCGCGATCGCCGCGGCGCTCAAAGCGTACGGGCCGACGGGCGTGTTCCTCATCGTCGGGCTCGCGATGCTCGTCGTCGCGGGCACGATCGGATTCTTCGGTCTGAAGACGAACGATCTCTCGCTCGAGCGCATCTCCGAGTAACGATACGCGGCCTGCGTTCGCTCGATTGAAAGGCTCGCGAAAGGTTCGCTCGGTACGTTTTTATCCGGGACCGACTGTGGTTTCGAGTGATGGCGCGCGTGCGTCGTCGGAAAGTGGTACACGGCTTCCCCGATGACACGATCGACGAGCGTCGTATGAACGCGAACCTCCCGCTCGCCGACGTCAGGGTCGTCGAGTTCTCGCACACGATCATGGGCCCGGCGTGCGGCGTCGTCCTCGCCGATCTCGGCGCGACCGTCGTGAAGGTCGAAGCGCCGGAGGGCGAACCGACGCGCCGTCTGCGCGGCTTCGGGCGCGGTTTCTTCGCGTACTTCAACCGCAACAAAGAAAGCGTGGCCCTCGATCTGAAATCGAGCGAGGGCAGAGAGATCGTCGAACGGCTGATCGCCGAAGCCGACGTGCTCGTCGAAAATTATGCGCCCGGAACCATGGAGCGCCTGGGATTCGGCTACGAGGCGCTCGCGAAACGTCATCCGCGCCTCGTGTATTGCACGCTCAAGGGCTTCATGCCGGGCCCCTACGAAGATCGCGTCGCCCTCGACGAAGTCGTGCAGATGATGAGCGGGCTCGCGTACATGACGGGTCTCCCGGGTCAGCCGCTCCGCGCGGGCGCCTCGATCACCGACATCCTCGGCGGGACGTTCGGCGTCGTCGGCATCCTCGCGGCATTGCACGAACGCGAACGGACCGGGCGGGGCGGACTCGTGCGGAGCGCGCTATTCGAAACCGCGGCGTTCTTGATGGGCCAGCACATGGCGCACGGCGCGATGGAGGGCCTCCGCGTACCGCCGATGGTGATGCGGTCGGGCGCGTGGGCCGTCTACGACGCGTTCACGTCGAGCGACGGGACGCCGATCTTCATCGGCGTCACGACCGACCGTATCTGGACCTCGTTCTGCGAGGTCTTCGAACGGCCCGATTTCGCCGCCGACCCGAAACTGCGAACCAATAACGACCGCCTCGCCGTGCGCGCGTGGCTCAAGGCCGAGATCGCGAAGACGATCGCCGAGCTCGACGCCGAGGCCGTGATGGAACGCTGCCGTCGCGGGCGCATCGCGTTCGCGCCGATCGCGCATCCGCAGGATCTCTTCGGCGATCCGCATCTCGCCGCGTCGAACCAGCTCGCGCCGACCGATCTTCCCGACGGCTCGGTCGCGAATCTTCCGAAACTCCCGCTTCGCATCGGCGATCACGATCTGGGCACGCGCACGCAATCGCCCGAGCTCGGCGATCGCACGCACGAGACGCTCGCGCGGCTCGGCTACGAGGAGGCGGAGATCGCCCGTCTCCGTGACGCGGGTCTGGTCGTGTGGCCGCAAGCGCGGATCGACGCGAAGTCGGCGTGATCGCGACGGCGGGTTAGCTCTCGATCAGCGCGAGATCTTTCTTCAGCGTGACGACGTCGATCGGTCCGTGGACGATCGCGCGGACGATCCCGCGGCGATCGATGAAGATGCTCTCGGGAATCGACGACGCCCCGAAGGTCGCGACGAATTGGCCGCCGTCGATCGCGACCCGCGCCTTCACCCCGACGCTCTTGAGATAGGGGGCGATGACGCTGCTCGATTCTTGCGCGTCGACCGCGAGAAACGCGACGCGCCCGCGATAGTGCGGGAGCGTGCGAGAGATGAGCGGCATCTCGCTCCGGCACGGTCCGCACCACGTCGCGAACACGTTCGCGTAGAGCGGTTTGCCTTCGAAATCGGTCGACGAGATGGGATCGCCCGTCAGGCTCTCGAGCTCGAATGGCGGAACCTTACGACCGACGGTCGCGGGTCCCGCCGAAGCGACGGACGCGAGCGAGAGGAAGGCGAGCGCCGCGAGGGCGGCGCGGACCGTGCGTTGCGACATGCGTCGCGTGTTCCCGGAGCCGGGGCGTCTTCCTCGCACGCGCGCGCGGAGCGCCCCGGTCCGCGTCGATCTACGGAGCGACGTTACAGTCGGTCGATGCGATCGCCGTCAGCACGG
>CAZZXB010000001.1:13319-57844 GCA_964658025.1 uncultured Janthinobacterium sp. | reverse complement strand
GCGTGAGATCGAGTCGGAACGGTTTGAAGTTCAAGGTCTGCACGCCCGGGATCGGTCGCCACAGGTACGGATCGATGCCGCCCGTGTAGATCCAGGGGAACACGGGCGCGACGCCCGCGGGTTTTCCGTCGACGCTCGCTTCCGTCTCGCGGAACGCGGTGTTCCCGCAGTTGTTGAGCTTCGCGGCGAGATCGTTGGGGAAGCACGTGTACCAGAACTCGTCGCCGCCCTGGCTCTGCGCGAAGACGTCGAGATACGCGCGTTCTACGTTCGTCGGCGGCACGAACGAGATCGCGTCTTGGCTCGCGGTCGTGGCGAGCGAGACCGCGTTGCCGTTTTGGTCGGCGAGCGGAACGACGACGTCGGGAACGGTCGGCGCGGGATTGTGCGCGTCCGCGGGATAGAAGTCGAGCTGTCCGCGGCCGATCAGGATCCCGGTGTACGTCGAGTTCACGACGTTGCCGATCGAGATCTGTCCCGTCTGCGTTTTCGTGAAGAGCGACGAATAATCGGTGAGGTCGCGCTCGGTATTCCAATGCGGCGAGACGTTCCGCGACGGCTCGGCGGTCGTGCCGAAATAGATGTTCGTGCCGCGCAGACCGACTTCGACGGTGCGATCGAATTGACGACCCTTCGTGACCGTGAGATCGAGATCGAAGACGACCTTCGACCACGGACCGCGACACGCGGTCGGCGTGAACGTGAACGTCTTCGGCGTGAAATCGGCGAAACGCACGTGCGAGAAGAGCACCTCCGAACACGGCTTCGTCGTCGGACGGCGCAGCGGCGGATCGGCCGTTACGGGATCTCGCGGCGCGAGCGCCGCGTCGACGGCGAGCGCGGTCGGGCGCGCGTGCGAGGCGAGCGCCGCCTCGCGGATGCGAAGGGGCGTGCGCGTGCCGGCGGGCGTGGTCGATGCGGATGCGCCGAAGGCGACGGCGCAGACGAGCGCGGCCGATGAAAGACGACGAAAATTCACGATGACTCCAGTCGAGGTCGCGGGATGTTAGGCGAGTACGCGATTCTCGGAAGCGCTCCCCTCGACGAATCGCGGAAACAATCGGTCCGCTTCGAGGTCATGTGGGGCATGTATCTACGACAATTTCGCGTTCCCGTCACCGGGATCGCCCTCATGTGTGCGACCGTCGCGAGCGCGGCCGCGGCCGACGCCCCGGCGCACCACATTCGCGGGACCATCGCCTCCGTGAGCGCGACCTCGCTTTCGGTCGAGACGCCGTCGGGGACGGAGAACGTCGCGATCGACGGCAAGACCAGAGTCGCCGGGGTCGTGCGCGGCGCGGCCTCCGACATCACGTCCGGGACCTTCATCGGCACCGCGAACGTGCCGGGTCCCGCGAGCGCGCGCGCGCTCGAGGTCGTCGTCTTTCCCAAGAGCATGGCCGGAACGGGCGAAGGCGATTACGCCTGGGATCTGCCCGCGGGCACGGGCCACTCTGCGATGACGAACGGCACGGTCGGTGGCGGCGGCCATTCGATGATGACGAACGGCACGGTCGGCGGCGGCGGCGGCCATTCGATGATGACGAACGCGACCGTCTCGCACGTTTCGAACGGCGGGGCGAAAACCGTCACGCTGAACTACAAAGGCGGCACGAAGATCGTGACGATCCCCGCGGACGCGCCGATCGTGCGCATCGCGCCGGCGACGAAATCCGCGCTCGTGAAGGGCGCGCACGTCGTCGTGTTCCCGGCTCCGACGGGCGCGGCGAAATCCGTCATCGTCGGCGAGAACGGCGTCGTCCCGCCGATGTAGTCAGGCCTCGGGAGCTTCGCGCGCGTCGCCGTACGGGCAGTGCCGACAGCCGCTCTCGCAGCAGTATCCGCGCCGCAAGTGATAGCGGGCGGTGAAGACGACGAAGCCGTTCTCGACGTAATAGTCTTCGGGGTCGAGCTCGGATGTCGCGCTTCCCATCCCCGCGGCCTGCGCCGGGCGCGTCGGCCGGACCTCTCCGGTCGCGCGTACCCCGGAGAACGAAGACGGCCGCACCCGCTATGGGCGCGGCCGTCTCGCATCGTCGCGAACCGTCGCGACTAGAACAGATTCCAGAGATACTGGTTGTAGACTTCGTGATGGTACTGAACTTCTTGCGTCTTCACGAAGGTCCCGAGCGCGCGCGGGCAACGATCGGCGCTCGCCTGTTTGAGATCGGCGTAGCGTTCTTTCACCTCGGCACCGAGCATCGTGGAATTCCACGCGGACGAGCGGAAGTGCGCGATCGCGTCGTAGATGTTGTCGGGTAGATAGTTCTCGGCGGTGCGGATGTTGGGATCGTCGCTCTTCGATCCTTCCAGCCCCGTCTTGAATACCGAGAGCATGACCATGTACGGATTCGCATCGGGGGCGACCGAGCGGACCTCCACGCGGGCGCTGCGCTCGTTGCCGAACGGCACGCGGATCATCGAACCGCGATCGATCGCGGAGGCCTTGATCTGATTGGGCGCCTCGAAGTGCGGATCGAGACGACGGTACGAGTTGACGCTCGCGTTGAGCGAGAGGCAGATGTCGTTCGCGTGCGTGAGGATCCGGTCGATGAAATTCCACCCGAGCGAGCTCAGGCGTTCTTCGCCCTGCGCGTCCCAGAAGAGATTCTTCCCGCCCTTGCTGATCGACACGTTCGTGTGCATGCCGTTGCCGTTGACGCTCGTGACGGGTTTGGGCAGAAAACTCGCCGTCATGCCGAGCTTCGTCGCGACCTGACGGCAGATCAGTTTGTAGATCTGGATCTGATCGGCCGCGGCGACGACTTCGCCGTAGCTGTAATTGATCTCGAACTGCGACGGCGCGACCTCGGGATGGTCCTTTTCGTTTTCGAAACCCATCGCGCGCTGCACTTCGGCGACGTCGTCGATGAACTTCCGGAGCGGATCGCCCGGTAACGAATAATAGTAACCGCCCGTGTTGACGTATTCGAACTTGTGCGTCTCGTGAAAGCGGCGCTCGGCATCGATGCCGGCGAACACGAAGCCTTCGATCTCGTTTGCGGCGTTGAGCGTGTAGCCTTCGCTTTCGAACATCTTGCTCGAGAACGCCTTGAGCGCGCCGCGGACGTCGGCCGCGTAGTGCGTGCCGTCGCGCCCGAGCACGTCGCCGAATACGAGAACCTTGCCCTCACCGAAGATGTCGGCGGGTGCCCAATAGAACGAGTTCCAATCGATCGCGAGTCGGAGATCGCTCTCTTTCTGCTGCGAGAATCCGCGGATCGACGAACCGTCGAAGGTGAGGTTGTCGTACGACTTCACCAAGAATTTTTTATCGTAGTCGAGCATGTGCAGCCGACCTTCGAGATCGCTGAACATCAACGTAACGGCCTTGATCGCGGACTCGTCCGTGAGATATTTGAGCCGTTCTTCCTGAACCTTATCGTAGGCGACGCGGTCGCTACGCTGTTTTTTCGCCTTGAGATTCAATTCTTCGAGCTTGCCGTACGGAAGCGTGAGAAATTGACGGAGATCGTTACTCATCGTTTGTGGTGGTTCTCCTATTTGAGGCAAGCGAAGCGGCTAAGAGTGTTACGGGATGCGAACTCGGGTCCATTGCCCGATGGTGACGCGTCTCACGATTTCGGGCAGTCCTCGTGCACCAGATGGATAGCGCAAAGCCCGCTAGCCTACAGAGGATACGAATTAGGCGCTCCTAATTAGAGCGGCCACGACGGTGTGCGCTTTACCCGGAACGAGCACGATGTCGAGCGGCGGGTACGCGCAACTCCGGTACGAGTCCGGTCGACGCTCGTTCTTCCTCGCGCGTGACGAAGGCACGAACGACCGGGCGAACGGCCTGATCCGCGATCCCGTCGTGCCCTTCGGCCATCGCGTAACGCGCAACACCCGCTTCGGGATCGAGGACGTGCCGACGCACCGACACGACGAAGACACGCTCGATGCCCAATACACGATCGGATACCGATATGCGTCGCATCCTCGCCTCGTCGTTCGCGCTCGCCATCGCGATCTCGATCGTCTCCGATCGCGCGCGGGCGGACGGGCTCGTCCGATCCGTCGACGCGTCGAAATCGCACGCGCGGTTTTCGGTGACGCATCTCTCCCTCACGACGGTCTCGGGGACCGTCGGCATCCGGAGCGGAACCGTGACGTACGGTCTCGACGTGGTGATGAGATGACGGACGACGCCGTCGTCGCGTCCGCATCCGCCTTGGTTCGCGCGCAGCGCTGGATCGCGCTCGCCGTCCGCGGCCCCGAGGGCGACGTCGCGATCGCGTATCTGCCCTTCGCGACGACCGCGCACGGCGTCGCGGTCGCGTCGAGCACGCTCGCGTCGCACGGGGTGTATCTCGCATCCGCCGAGCGCGTCTCGCTCCTCTTCGTCGACGAGGGGGGCGCGGAGGCGGAGGGCGATCCCTACGCTCGCGCGCGACTCACCGTCGAAGCCGCCGTCGTGCGGCCGGAGCCCGCGAGCGACGCGGCACGCGCGCTCTGGGACGCGCTCGAGCGCCGACTCGGCTCGACGGTCGGCGTGCTGCGCACGCTCGGCGATTTTCGTCCGTTCGCGCTACGCCCGATCCGCGGACGACTCGTCCGCGGCTTCGCCTCCGCACACGATCTCGATGCGGGGATCTTGCGCGTGGTGCTCGGGCGAGCGAACGACGACGCCACGCTCGCGTAGCTTTGCGGGCTATAGCTCCGGATTTTCGGTCGCGCCGACGCGCGCGCGGATCGGCGTCGCCGCGAGCCGGATCGGTCGCGTCGGCGAGCCTCCGGCGATCGGCTTCTCGCGCGATACGGTCCGGGGTGCGTTCGTCGGTCGTTACGCCCAGGCGGCGACTTCCGAATTCGTGCGCGCGAGCGTCGCGCGATTGTCGATGTCTTTCGGATGGAAGCTCGGGCGATAGTATCGGAGATACTGCGGGATCAGGCGACGGAAGATGCCGGGATACCCGAACATGTGCCACCCGAGCTTGAGCCACGAGATCGGATTGAGGTGCAGTCCCTGACCCTTCATCAGCACCCAGAGGCGCTTGTTGAGGAAGCCGAAGAAGTGCATCGTGATCGTCGGCATGAGGAGGATGCGCGCGAGGTCGGCTCGCTTTCCGAACGCCGCGCGATAGACGTCGTACGCGACGGCTTTGTGCTCGAGTTCCTCGAGCGCGTGCCACGTCCAGATGCGCGCGTAGTCGGCGCGCGCTCCGGCGAGATGCTCGGGATGATCGAGCACGGCTTCGCCGAGCAACGCCGTGAAATGCTCGAACGCGCAGGTCGCCAAGAGCGCGCGTTTGGGTCCGACGACCGATTTCATCCACTCGACGTACGAATCGAAATCGCGTTCCACGGCGGCGGCATCGACGACGGTCTGCAGCGCGTCGTTGTACGCGATGTGTTCGCGCGTATGCAGGCCCTCTTGCTGCGTGAACGCTCTGACCTCGGCCTTGAGTTTGGGATCGGTCACGTGGCTACGATGCGCGTTGACCGCGTGGATGAAGAAGCGCTCGCCGACGGGGAACAGCATCGAGAGCGCGTTCATGAAAAGCGTGCGCTCTTTCGATCCGCCGAGCCAATCGTTGATGTGCGCGGCATCGAGCTCGAAGGCGATGTTCCGCGGCGTGATGTGCGGCGCGGGCGTCGCCGCGGCGGGCATGTCGGTAACGGTCATGCGCGCATCGTACCCGATTGGACACGTTTGTCAATACGACGGCATGCGTGATTCGACGCATATGCTCGCGTGCCGGATTAATTCGCTCCCCCGAGCGCCGGAGCGCGACCGCGGTTAGAAACCCCGGATCAGACGATGCTGAGCGCCTCCAGCAGCCCCGTGATCTGGAAGATCCGATAGATCGGGCTCTCGGCGGGGACCACGACCGTGCGTGCTTGCCGGGTTTTTTTCGCGAGTCGGACGAGCGCGGAGAGTCCGGCGCTATCGATGTACGTGCAACCGGAGAGATCGACGACCATGGGGAGATCCTGATCCGCCGCGGCGTCGAGTGCGGAATCGAAGCTCGAATCGGAAAACGAGTCGATGTCGCCGGTAACGGCGACCGTGACCTTGCCTTCGGAGACGAGCGTGTCGATCCGCGTGGGCGGATGTTCGGCTTTCAGGTCGCTATCGTCGTTCCCCATCCTACGCCCTCGTTTCGCGCGGAGGCGCCCATGCTCCGGCGCCGGAACCTCGCTCGAACGGGGGATTTTCGATGATCGACGGGACGGTCGGACGGGCGATTCGCGCGGATCGCGGGACGCGGCGACGCGCGCGTAGCTGGCAGACCGAAGCCGCACTCCGGATGCTGATGAACAATCTCGATCCCGACGTCGCGGAACGCCCCGAGGATCTCGTCGTGTACGGCGGGATCGGCAAGGCCGCCCGCGATCGGCCGTCTTACGAGCGCATCGTCGCGGAACTCGAACGGCTGGGCGACGACGAGACGCTCGCGATCCAATCGGGAAAACCCGTCGGCGTCTTCCGGTCTCATCCCGACGCGCCGCGCGTCGTGATCGCGAACTCCAATCTCGTGCCGCACTGGGCGACGTGGGAACACTTTCACGAACTCGATCGGCGCGGGCTGATGATGTACGGCCAGATGACGGCCGGATCGTGGATCTATATCGGGAGTCAGGGGATCGTCCAAGGGACGTACGAGACCTTCGTCGAGCTCGGTCGGCAACATTACGGCGGCTCGCTCGCGGGTCGATGGATCCTCACCGCCGGACTCGGCGGAATGGGCGGCGCGCAGCCGCTCGCCGCCACGATGGCCGGGGCGTCGATGCTCGCGATCGAGTGCGACCCCGAGCGGATCGAGAAGCGCCTGCGCACGCGCTACCTCGACCGCGTCGCGGACTCGCTCGACGAGGCGCTCGCGATGCTCGGTGACGCGACGCGTGCCGGTCGCGCGGAATCGATCGCGCTCGTCGGCAATGCGGCGGAGATCTATCCCGAGCTCGTTCGCCGCGGCGTGCGCCCCGATGCCGTGACCGATCAAACCTCCGCGCACGATCCGGTCAACGGATATCTCCCGCTCGGATGGACGCTCGAACGATGGAAGCGCGAACGCGCGGACGATCCGACGGGCACCGCGCGCGAGGCGAAGCGCTCGATGCGCGCGCACGTCGAGGCGATGCTCGCATTTCACCGGCTCGGCGTTCCGACGTTCGACTACGGCAACAATCTCCGTCAGGGCGCCAAGGACGCCGGGCTCGCGGACGCCTTCGCGTTTCCGGGATTCGTGCCCGCGTACATCCGACCGCTCTTCTGTCGCGGCATCGGACCGTTCCGCTACGTCGCGCTCTCGGGCGATCCGGCCGATATCGCCACGGCCGACGCGAAGGTGCGAGAACTGCTCCCGAACGACGCGCACCTCCATCGCTGGCTCGATATGGCGCGCGAGCGCATCGCCTTTCAGGGCCTGCCCGCGCGGATCTGTTGGGTCGGTCTCGGCGACCGCGATCGGATCGGGCTCGCGTTCAACGAGCTCGTCGCGCGCGGAGAGATCTCGGCGCCGATCGTGATCGGTCGCGACCATCTCGACAGCGGGTCGGTCGCGAGCCCCAATCGCGAGACCGAGGCGATGCGCGACGGCTCCGATGCCGTGAGCGATTGGCCGCTCCTCAACGCGATGCTCGGCGTCGCGGGCGGGGCCACGTGGGTTTCGATCCATCACGGCGGCGGCGTGGGCATGGGATTCTCGCAGCACGCGGGCGTCGTGATCGTCGCCGACGGCACGCCCGAGGCCGCGCGTCGGATCGCGCGCGTGCTGTGGAACGATCCGGCGACGGGCGTCGCGCGACACGCCGATGCGGGCTACGAGGATTCGGTCGCGTGCGCGCGCGAGCGGGGTCTGCGCCTGCCGATGTTCGAGGCGTGAGCGCGCGCTCGGACGGCCCGTCGCCCGTCGCGTTCGCGGCGGGCGACCTGCGCCCGCGCGACCTGCGCGCCCTGTTGCGCTCCGATGCGCCGCTCGCGCTCGATGCCGCGGCGCGTCCGGGCGTGGAGCGCGCGGCGGAGGTCGTCGCGAGGATCGCGGCCGGCGACGAGAGCGTCTACGGCGTGAACACGGGCTTCGGCAAGCTCGCGCAGACGTCGATCCCGCGCGATCGGCTCTCGGATCTGCAACGCAATCTCGTCGTATCGCACGCCTGCGGCGTCGGCGCGCCGCTCGCGCGCGACGTCGTGCGGCTCGCGATCGCGCTCAAGATCAACTCGCTCGCGCGCGGCTATTCCGGCGTGCGTTGGCGCGTGATCGAAACGCTCGTCGCGTTTCTCGAACGCGATCTCGTTCCGGTCGTGCCGGGCCAGGGTTCGGTCGGCGCCTCGGGCGATCTCGCCCCGCTCGCGCATCTCGCCTGCGCGATGCTCGGCGTCGGCGACGCGTTTCTCGGCGGCGTCCGGATGCCGGCCGCGACCGCGCTCGAACGCATCGGCGTCGCGCCGCTCGAACTCGAGGCGAAGGAAGGGCTCGCGCTCCTCAACGGGACGCAGATCTCGACGGCGCTCGCGATCGCCGGGCTCGTCGCGACCGAAGATCTCCTCGGCGCGTCGCTCGTCGCGGGCGCGCTCACGACCGAGGCCGCGCTCGGGAGTTTCGCGCCCTTCGACCCGCGCATCCACGCGGTCCGCGGGCACGCCGCGCAGCGCGACGTCGCCGCGGCGCTGCTCGCCTTCTTCCCGGGCTCGGAGATCAACGCGTCGCACCACAATTGCGGGCGCGTCCAAGATCCGTACAGCATCCGATGCATGCCGCAAGTCTTCGGCGCGTGTCTGGGGACGCTGCGCGTCGCGTGCGAGACGCTCGCGACCGAAGCGAACGCCGTCTCCGATAATCCGCTCGTGTTCGCCGACACGGGCGAGGTGCTCTCCGGCGGAAACTTTCACGCGGAACCCGTAGCGTTCGCCGCGGACGCGCTCGCGGTCGCGGTCGCGGAGATCGGGAACATCTCGGAACGTCGTACGGCGTTGCTCGTCGATCCGTCCTTTAGTTTACTCCCTGCCTTTCTCGCGCACGAGCCCGGTCTGGAGTCGGGCTACATGATCGCGCAAGTAACGGCGGCCGCGCTCGCGAGCGAGAACAAGATCCTCGCGCATCCGGCGAGCGTCGACACGATCCCGACGTCGGCCGGTCAGGAAGATCACGTGTCGATGGCGACGCACGGCGCGCGACGGCTGCTCGACATGGCGCGCAACGCGGCATCGATCGTCGCGATCGAGCTGCTCGCCGCAGCACGCGGTATCGGCTTCCGACGACCGCTCCGCACGTCGCCCGCGCTCGAAGCGCGCCTCGCGACGCTCGGCGCCGACGAAACGCGCGGCGACGCGTACCTGGCCCCGGAGATCGAACGCGTGACGGCGCTCGTGGCGGCCGGCGCGTTCTCGGAAGCCGCGTCGGCGCTCGTCCCGACGCTCGCGACGCGCGGTTGAGCGCTCGCGCGCGCGACGCGGCGTGGAGCGCATCGTGCGGGGCGCGTCCGACCCCCGACCCGTACGACGCACACGAATCGTTAACCCAAAAGGCGTACGATCCGCGCGTCGGGTTCCGCGCGGTGCGACGGAAACGCATCTCCGGCGGCGGCGGACGTCGCGAACGCAAGGCCTCGAAACGGAGCGCGAGAAAAAACGACGTGTTCGTATCCGTCCGACCGACGGTTGTCCTCCACGGTTAGCGAAAGAAACCAAGCGAATGGATTCAGAACCGCCGCGCACGTCCACGTCGGAGCGGCTGCTCGACACCGCGGCCAAGTTGTTTTGGACGAAGGGCTACGCATCGACGACGACCCGCGAGATCGCCGAGCTCTTGGGCGTGCGTAAGGCCTCGCTCTACCACCATATCAATAACAAAGAAGATCTGCTCTTCCAAATTTCGCTCAATTCGCTCGAACGCATCATCCGCGACGTGCGGACCGCGATGGAGGGACGCGACGATCAGCTCGAGCGCGTGCGCAACCTCGTCCACGCGCACATCACGTCGATGATCGCGGATCAGGACAAACATTCGGTGATGCTCACCGAATTGCGCGCGCTCTCGCCGATCCGTCGCAAGCGGATCGTCGCGTTACGCGACGAGTACGAGCAACTCGTCGTGAGCGTGCTCGGCGAGGCGTGCGCTGCGGGCGTCCTCCGCGCCGACATCCCGGTGAAGTATCTCTCGCTGAGCCTCCTCAACCTCATGAATTGGTCGATCTTCTGGTTTCAATCCGACGACGAACTCTCGCCCGACCGGCTCGCCGATTACCTGACGACGGTCTACCTCGCGGGCGCGGGAAAGTCGGCCGAAGGTCTGCCGATGGTAGCGGAGTCGCGCGCGGGCACGGCGTAATACGCCGCCGCTAACGCTCCGGCGGGGAGACTTACTGCGGTGAACGTCGTCACGAGTGCTCGAGAGATTTCGGCGGGGTTCGATCGGCCGGGTTACGTGCCGCTCGAACCGGCCGCGTGGTTACGCCGCTCGGCGCGCGTGTTCGGCGATCGCGTCGCCGTCGTCGACGACGACGTCTCGTTCACGTACGCGCAACTCGACGAGCGCGTCGATCGGATGGTCGGCATGTTGCGCGCGCTCGGCGTGCGGTCCGGGGATCGGGTCGCCGTGTTGTCGCCGAACACGCACGTCATGCTCGCGCTCCACTACGCGCTGCCGCGCGTCGGAGCGCCGATCGTCGCGCTCAACATCCGGCTCTCCGCCCCCGAACTCGCCGGCATCCTCGAGCACGCGGGAGCGACGATCCTCCTCTACGACGGCGAGTTCGAAGCGCTCGCCCGCGAGATACTCGATCGTCGAAGCGGCGTCCGAGGCGTGCGTTGCGGTGCGCCGGACGACGAGTTCGAGCGCTTACTCGGCGAGGCGCCCCCCGGCGAGAGCGCGGTGCCCGACGAGATGTCGATGATCGCGCTCAACTACACGAGCGGCACGACGGGGAAGCCGAAGGGCGTGATGTACAGCCATCGCGGGTCGTACCTGCAGTCGCTCGCGATGGCCTATCACGCGCGACTCGACGAATCGTCGGTCTATCTGTGGACGCTGCCGATGTTCCACTGCTGCGGGTGGTCCTTCGTCTGGGCGGTCACCGCGGCGGGCGGAACGCACCGCTGCATGCGCCGGATCGACGCGGCGAGCATCTGGCGGCATCTGCGCGAGTCGCAGATCTCGCATTTCTGCGCGGCGCCGACGTTGCTCGTGATGGTGGCGAACGACGCGGCGTCGCGTCTGGGACCGCCGGCGCGCGCGGTACGCGTGTTCACCGGCGGCGCGCCGCCGAGCCCCGCGCTCCTCCAGCGGACCGCCGAGTTGAACTTCGACATCCACCACCTCTACGGGATGACCGAGAGTTACGGTCCGGCCGTCATCTGCGAATGGCGCGAAGCGTGGAACGGACTCGCGATCCCCGAGCAGGCCGAGATCAAGGCGCGTCAGGGCGTCGGGAACGTCGTGGGTCAGGAGGTTCGCGTCCTCGACGCCGGCGGTCGCGACGTCCCCGCCGACGGGACGACCGTGGGCGAGATCGCGCTTCGCGGCAACAACGTCATGCTCGGATACTATCGCGACGCGGACGCGACCGCAGCCGCGGTCCCCGACGGATGGTTGCGCACGGGCGACATCGGCGTGATGGAACCCGATCGTTACATCAGGTTGACCGACCGCTCGAAGGACGTGATCATCTCGGGTGGAGAAAACATCGCGTCGGTCGAGGTCGAGCAGATGCTCGAGCGCCATCCCGACGTGTTGGAAGCGGCCGTCGTCGCCGCACCCGACCCGACGTGGGGCGAGATCCCGGTCGCCTTCGTCACCCTGCGCGCCGGAGCCGAAGCCGACGAAGCCGCTTTCGTCGCCTACGGTCGTACGAATATCGCGCGTTTCAAGGCCCCAAAGCGCTACGTGTTCGGCGAGCTCCCGAAAACGGGGACGGGGAAGATCCAGAAATTCGTCCTACGCGACCGGGCGCGCTCGCTGTCCGAGCCCTCATCGAAATCTGTGACCTAAGTCGCAGGGATTGACTTCGGACAAGCCAAGCGAATACAATCGCGGCATCGCCTACCGGCCGCCCGGTTTTCGCTCGGCTTCATGCCTGCGCGGTGATTCTGGAGGAACTTTTCACTGTCCACGTCCGCGGTCTTCGATATGTCGGGTAAGGTGGCGCTCGTAACCGGGGCCTCCGACGGTCTCGGTCGCCACTTCGCCGGCGTGTTGGCTCGGGCGGGTGCGCGCGTCGTGCTCGGCGCGCGCCGTCGCGAACGGCTCGAACGCGCCGTCGACGAGATCGCGGCGGACGGGGGTACGGCCTCAGCGGTCGCGCTCGACGTCAGCGCCGGCCGGAGCGTCGAGGAGGCCTTTGCGGAGATCGATCGCCACGTCGGCCCGGTCGACGTCGTGATCAATAACGCCGGCACGACCGTTACGAAGCCGATGCTCGAGATGACCGAGGCCGAATGGGACGGCATCGTCGATACGAATCTCAAGGGCGTCTGGCTCGTCATGCGCGAGGCCGCGCGGCGGATGGTCGATGCGAAATCCGGCGGGTGCGTCGTGAACGTCACCTCGATCTTGGGTGAGCGCGTCGCGGGCAACGTCTCCGCCTACGCCGCTTCGAAAGCGGCGGTCACCCACCTCACGAAGGCCGCGGCGTTGGAACTCGCGCGGTACGGGATCCGCGTGAACGCGCTCGCTCCGGGATATATCCGTACCGATCTCAATGCGGAGTACTTCGAATCGCTCCCGGGTCAGGCGATGATCAAACGCGTTCCCCAGCGACGCCTCGGCGACGCCGCGGATCTCGACGCGCCGCTCCTGCTGCTCGCGTCCGACGCGTCGCCGTTCATGACCGGTGCCGTCGTCGCGGTCGACGGCGGGCATTTGGTGAGTTCGTTATGATCGAATCGCGCGAACGCGTCTCGCTGACGCCGCAGAACATCGCGGCGCTCGAAGCGTGGATGGGTGACGACACGAAGATCGCCCGTTACGAGCTCTTGAGCGGCGGCGCGATCCAGCAGAATTGGCTGATCGAGGGCACGCGCGCGGCGGCTCCCTTCGCGTACGTCTTGCGCACCGATGCGCCGTCGTCGCTGTTGATGAGCCACACCCGCGCGCAGGAGTTCGCGGTGCTTCGCGCCGCCGAACGCGCCGGCGTGACGGTCGCGACGCCGCGGGCGCTCTGCGAGAACCCGACGCTGCTCGGCGCGCCGTTCTTCATGGCCGATCGCGCCGGCGGCACGGCCCTCGCGTCGCGCATCGTTCGCGAACGCGACCTCGGCGGCGATCGCGCGCTTCTCGGGGAGACGCTCGGCACGCAGCTCGCGCGGATCCACTCGATCCGTCCGCCGCAGCCCGAACTCGATTTTCTCGCCTTTCCCCAGCGCTCCGCGGCGCTCGACGCCGTCGCCTCGAATCGCGCGACGCTCGACGAACTCGGCCTCGCACGGCCCGTGCTCGAATGGGGTCTGCGTTGGCTCGAACGCAACGCGCCGGCGCCGTCGCAGCTCGTGCTGTGCCATCGCGATTTTCGGACGGGCAACTACATGCTCGACGAGCACGGACTCACGGCGATTCTGGACTGGGAGTTCGCGGGCTGGGGCGACGGGGCGGAAGATCTCGGTTGGTTCTGCGCGTCGTGCTGGCGTTTCGGCAACGACGACCTCGAAGCGGGCGGCGTCGCGACGCGCGCCGATTTCTACCGCGGCTACGAGGCGGAGTCGGGGACGCGCATCGATCCGGAGGCCGTGCATTATTGGGAGGTCGCGGCGCACGTGCGTTGGGCCGTGATCGCGCTGCTGCAGGCCGACCGTCATCTCTCCGGCGCGGAGTCTTCGCTCGAACTCGCGCTCACGAGCCACCTCGTCCCGGAACTCGAATTCGAGATCATCGCCTTGCTCGGAGGATGGCGCTGATGCGGATCCGTCCGGGAGGCGCCGAACTCTTACGCGTCGCGCGCGCCACGCTCGCCGAACGCATCGTCCCCGCGCTACCGCTCGAGCGCCTCGAGACCGTCGCGGCGATCGAACGCGCGATGGCCGTCGGCGAGGCGAAGCTCGCGTGCGACGACGTGGCGACGCAGGCCGAACTCGCCGCGCTCGAAACGGCGCGCGTCACGATGCGCGATGCGATCCTGCGCGCGTTGCCGGCCGAACGGCGTTACGACGCGCGACTCGTCTCGAAGGCGATCGCGATCGGCGCGAACCAGCTCGCGAAGGGGAACGACGGCGAGATCCGTGAGGCGAAGCGCCTCGCGGAGTTGCTCGGCGCGCCGGTCCCCGCGCTCGGGAGCCCCGATGCCGTGCGCTGCGGCCTCACGATGCTCAACGAACGTCTCGCGGCCCACATCCGTAGCGGTGCGGCGGACGCCGGTACCCCGACGAATCGCGCGACGCTCGCGCATCTGGAGGCTATTACGCGCGAAGCGCTCTCGGAAAGCAACCCCACGTTTCATCGGCTCGCGCCCTCCGCGGCCGCCGCATCGTGCGAGCCCGCGGCGACGCCGGCGGCGATCGCGCGCGTGAAGGCGTCGGTCGCCGCGTGGCGCGACGTTCCGCGCACCCTCCTCGCCGAAGTCGCGACGCAGCTGAAGCCCGTCCCCGTCGCCAAGCGGCTCGACTCGTGGTTCCGTTGCACGGTCGCGTTCGGCGAAGCGTTCAGCGTCTCGGGAAACGCCGCGGCCGCGACGCAGGCCGACCTGTTCGGCTACGTGGCGCTGCGCGCCGCGGGGAATCCTAGCGTCCCCATGTATGCGGTCGAAGGCGCGCACCAACTGCACGATCTCTCGGTCGCGTTCGCCGATACGAGTTCGGCGTTCTTCGCCTGCGTTCTCGCGCCGTTTCGCATCCTCGCCGGGATCGACGCGTCGAAGGTGCGGCGATGAACGGCGGCGCGAAAACCGGAAACGTGTTCCTCGACGCGTGGCTGAGCGCGATGGCCCCGATCGTCCCGCCGGTCGCTCCGAACGAGGGCGCCGAGTCGCCCGACGCGTCGTCCGAGGAGGGAAGAAACTTCCTTGGGAACTTCGCCCCGGTGTCGGTCGCAGGGTTCGATCGTTGGGCGCAAGCCGCCGCGGGCGTCGCCGGAACCTGGAGCGAGCTCGCGCAACGCTCGTTCGGCACGATGACGGCCGTGGGCAATCTCGCGAATGCGGGCGATCCGCTCGGCAAGGCGCTCGAGGAGAGTTTCGGCGTGCTCGGCGACGCGGGCGGTTCGGCCGCGCAGACGCCCGCCGCGCTCGCCGAGGCGGCCGCCGTGACCACGCGGTTGTTCGCCGCGCGCGAGGCGTATCGCGCGTTCATGGTGGCGACGTGGCAGCGCGCGTTCGGCGAAGTGATGCGCGAGGCGATGGCGCAGACGTCCGCGGGAAAGCCGCCGGTGACGCCGGCGCAGTGGCTCGCCCTTTCGAATTCCGTCGCCGACCGCGTGTTCGTCGAAAGCTTCAATACCGAAGCATATCTCGAGGTCCAGGGACGCCTTTCGAGCGCGCTCGCCGATCAGCGTCGCTCGGAGATGGCGCTCGTCGAAACGTTCGCGCAGTTCGGGCATTTCGCCACGCGCCGCGCGCTCGACGACGTCGGCGCCGAGGTGAGCGAGTTGCGACGCCGGTTGCGCAAGCTCGAACGCACGCGTCGCAAGAAGCCGGCGAGTCGCGCGGATCGACCCGAGGGCGCATCCGATGGCCGCTAAGGCGCCGTTCGATCTTTCCGCGCTCCCCGAATTCGCCGCGAGCGCGCTTCGCGATCAGGGCGACGCGATGCGTAAGATGCTCAAGGGCGTCGAGGAGATGCGCAACCTACGGCGCTCCGATCTCGAGATCGGGACGTCACCGAAGGAACTCGTCTATCGGGAAGGCCACCTGCGGCTGTACCGTTACGTCTCGCCGAAGCCGTCGGCCGAGCGCCTTGCACCGCTGTTGATCGTGTACTCGCTCGTCAACCGCTACGACATGATCGACCTCCAGCCGGATCGCTCGCTCGTGCGGCGCTTGCTCGATCTCGGCGCCGATCTCTACGTGATCGATTGGGGCTATCCGACGCCGTCGGATCGTTGGACCACGATGGAAGATCACGTCGCGGCGCTCGGCGATTGCGCCGACGTGGTGCGCGAACGTCACGGGGTCAAATCGCTCGACGTGCTCGGCATCTGTCAGGGCGGCTTTTTCTCCCTCTGCTACGCCGCGCTCAATCCGAAGCGCGTGCGCAACCTCATCGCGATGATCGTCCCCGTCGATTTCGATCGCGACGACACGCTCATGGCGAAGCTCGCGCGCTCGACCGACGTCGATCGCATGGTCGACACGCTCGGCAACGTGCCCGGCCGGCTCATCGCACAGCAGTTCTTGATGCGCAGTCCGTTCCAACAGCACATTCAGAAATACGCCGATCTCGTCGAGTTATTCGACGACCGCGAGGGCCTGCTCACGTTCCTGCGCATGGAGAAGTGGATCGCCGATAGTCCCGACCATCCGGGCGAGACGTTCCGCCGCTGGATCAAGGACTGCTATCAGGAAAACCGGCTCGTCAAGGGGTCGTTCGAACTCGACGGTCGCGTCGTCGATCTCAAAAACGTCACGATGCCGTTACTCAACCTGTACGGCGAGCGGGACGACATCGTCGACCCCGCATCGTCCGCGGCGCTCGGCGCGTACGTGGGTTCGAGCGACGTGACGGTCGAGTCGTTTCCGGTCGGGCACATCGGGATGTACGTCAGCGGAAAAACGCAGAAGCTCTTACCGACCACGATCGCCGAATGGCTGGGTGCGCGCGCATGACGAACGCGCACGCGTCCGAGCCGGTCGTTGCGGAAGATTTCGACGTGCCCGTCGCGAGCGGCCACCTGCGCGCGCACCGCTTCGGCCGTCCGGGCGATCCGCTCGTGATCTGCGTGCCGGGGATCTCGGCGAACTCGCGTTGGTTCGATTACCTGGCCGAGCGGCTCGTCGCGCCCGGACGTCAGATCGTCGCCGTCGATCTGCGCGGGCGCGGCCACAGTTCGGTGACGCCGAGCGGGACGTACGGCTTGCGCAACCACGCGCTCGACATCTATTCCGTCGCGCGCGAACTCGGCTTCGAGAGTTTCGATTACGTGGGCCACTCGATGGGCGCGTACGTCGGTATGGAGGCGGGAGTCGTTCGCACGGACGTGCGGATCCGTCGCCTCGCCCTCGTCGACGGCCTCGGCGTGCCGCGCCTCTCCGCGCTCATGTCGATCGCGCGAATCCTCCAACGGCTCGAGCGCACGTACGCGTCGCCCGAAGCGTACCTCGCGCACGTTCGCTCGATCGGCGTCATCGAATACTGGAACGAGTATTGGGAGCGCACGTACGAGTACGAACTGATCGTCGAAAACGGTCGGACGCGTTCGCGCACGCAGAGCGCGCCCGTGTTCGAGGACATCGCGTACGGTCGCGCGCACGACGCGCGGCGGCTCTGGCGCGACCTGCCGATGCCGGTGCTCGCGTTACGGGCCCTGCGCCCGATCGCCGGACGCACGGGATACATCGTCACATCGTCGGATCTGAAAAACTTCGCCCGCATCGCGCCGCAGGCCACGGTCGCCGAGATCGACGCCAACCACTACGACATCCTGATGCACGCCGACACGCTCGCCTCGATTCGGGAGTTCCTCGATGCTACTTGATTTCGCTCCGCTTCCGGAAGACGCCACCAACTTCGATCCCGTGGATTTCGGAACGCTCTATCAATCGCTCGAACGCACGAGCAGACGCTATCCGGACAACGACGCGTACGTCGTGCCCGCCATGGCCAAACGCGCCTATCATCCGGACGGCGTATCGTTCACGTGGAAACAGACGTGGGACGAGACGCAAAAGCGCATCGCCTGGTATCGTGCTGCGGGCTACGGTCCGGGCCACCGCGTCGCGATCCTCTTCGATCAGCGACCGGAATTCGTGTTCCACCATTTCGCGCTCAACGCGCTCGGTTGCACGACCGTCCCGATCTCGCCCGATTACCGACTCGACGAGATCGCCTATCTGCTCGAACATTCCGAAGCCGTCGTCGCGCTCGCGATCGACTCGCGGTTGAACGACGTGCGCGCGGCCGCCGGATCCTTTTCGCCGTCGCCGCCCGTGTTGCGCTTCGACGCGCTCGACGAGGCGCTCCCCGAGCCCCCGTTCCCGGCGCGCGACGAAACGCCGGGGGCGACGAGCGAGGCGGGTCTCATCTACACGTCCGGAACGACCGGCCGGCCCAAAGGCTGCGTTCTCACGAACGAGTACTTCCACACCTGGGGTTCGTGGTTCGCCTCGCGAGGCGGTTACTTGTCGCTGCGGTACGGCGAGGAGCGGCTCCTCAATCCGCTCCCGCTCCATCACGCCAACGGGCTCTCGATCTCGCTGCCGACGATGCTGATCACGGGCGGCGCGCTCGTGTTCCCCGATCGCTTCCACGCGAGCACGTGGTGGAAGGACGTCGTGTCGTGCGGCGTGACGGCCGTGCAGTTCCAGGGCGTCATCCCGAACTTATTGATGAAACTCCCCGAGAGCGCGGAAGAGAAGCGGCACCAGGTGCGCTTCGCGCTCTGCGCGGGGATCGAACCGAACCAACACGCGCCGTTCGAAAAGCGCTTCGGGTTTCCGCTCGTCGAGATGTGGGCCATGAGCGAGACGGGACGCATGTCGACGGCGCACCGCGAACCGCGTTTCGTCGGATCGCGCGCCATCGGTCGGAGCGAGCCCGGCATGGAGTTGCGCGCGGTCGACGACCACGGCAACGACGTTCCGCTCGGCACGCCGGGCGAACTCGTGTTGCGCTCGACTGCGAAAAATCCGCGCAAGGGCTTCTTTTCGGGTTACCTCAAGAATCCGCAGGCGACCGAGGAAGCGTGGCGCGACGGCTGGTTCCATACGGGCGACGCCGTAACCGAAGACGAGACCGGGATGTTCTTTTTCGTGGAACGCCGCAAGAACATCATCCGCCGCTCCGGCGAGAACATCGCGGCGGCCGAAGTGGAAGCCGTCATCGTCGCGCACCATCGCGTCAAACAGGCCGCGGTCATCGCCGTGACCGACGAACTCCGCGAGGAAGAAGTGATGGCGTGCGTCGTCGCCGCCGATCCGTCCGAGGCCTCCGAAGCGTTCGCCAAAGAACTGCTCGAATGGACCGCGTCGCACTTGGCCTACTTCAAAGCGCCGGGCTACGTCCTCTTCGTCGATTCGTTGCCGACGACGAGTTCGCAGAAGGTGCACAAGCTCCGTATCTTCCCCGCGGAGACCGATCCTCGCACCGTTCCCGGCGTGTACGATCTGCGCGCCAACAAAAAGAAATCGTCTTAGTGCCTCCCGTCATCGGCGATCGCAGCTCGGCGGCCATGATCGCGCGTTACCTGAAAGCGCGCGGCGTCGACCGCGTCTTCGGGTTGTGCGGCGGTCACATCATGCCGATCTGGATGCGCCTGGCCAAGGAGGGCATCGCCATCGTCGACGTGCGCGACGAGCGCGCCGCCGTCTACATGGCGCACGCCTACGCGGAGTTGACCGGTCGGCTCGGCGTCGCGCTCATCACGGCGGGTCCCGGCGTCACGAACGGCATGACGGGGATCGCGAACGCGCACGTCGCGCGCGCGTCGATCTTGATCCTCTCCGGCCTCCCGCCGCAGCACCAAGAGAATCGGGGCGCGTTGCAAGACGTCGTGCACACGGCGTTCGTGGCGCCGCTGACGCGTTACGCGCGCACGGTGCGCGATCCGGCGCACGTGTTGCCGGAGATGTTCGAAGCGATCGCCCGCGCGCGCGGCGAGGGCGGCGGCGAGCCCGGCCCCGTCTATCTCGACTTTCCCGTCGATACGTTGCGCGCCGAGGTGCCCGAGGCGGTCGCGCTCGCGGAGTATTTCGACGTGCCGTCGCAGGCGCCGATCCCGCCCGACCCCGCGCGCGTCGCCGCCGCGGCCGAGGCGATCTTCTCGGCGAAACGGCCGCTCGTCATCAGCGGTCGCGGCGCGCGCGGGTACGGCGCGGACGTCGCGGCGTTCTTGGACGCGACGGGCGCGCTCTATCTCGAAACGGGTGAGACGCGCGGACTCGTCCCCGATTCGCATCCCTCGGTCGTCTCCGCCGTGCGCGGCGCGGTGATGGGCGACGCGGATCTCGTGGTGACGCTCGGACGGCGCCTCGACTTCCAACTCGCGTACGGATCGCCCGCGGTGTTCGGCGACGCGTCGTTCGTGCGCATCGCCGACGTCCCGTCGGAATTGCGCGACAACCGGCCGGGCGACGTCGGCGTCTACGGCTCGGTCGGACCGACGCTGCGGGCGATCGTCGCGGCCGCGGGCCATCGCGCGCCGGGCGTCGACCGCGCGTGGAGTGCGAAACATCGCGCGACGCACGAAGCGCGCGCCGCGAAATTCGGCGAGACGCTACGGACCGCGCCGCAGGGGAGCGACGGCCGGATGCACCCCAATCGCCTGATCGCGGCGCTCCGCGACGCGTTGCCGCGCGATGCGGTCGTCGTCGTGGACGGCGGCGATTTTCTGAGCCTGGCGCGCGTCGGCATCAACGCGACGACGATGCTCGATCCGGGCTCGCTCGGCTGCATCGGGATCGGCACGGCGTTCGGCATCGGCGCGGCCCTCGCGCAACCGGACCGGACGGTGGCCGTCCTGACCGGGGACGGCTCGTTCGGTTTCAACGCGATGGAGATCGACACGGCGGTCCGGCACAACGTCCCGATCCTCGTGGTCGTTGCGAACAACGGCTCGTGGGCGATCGAGGTGCGCGATCAGATCGAGAGTCACGGGAACGTCGTCGGTACCGAATTGCGTTTCTCAGATTATGCGATGATGGCACGCGGGATGGGGATGCACGCCCGACGCGTCGAGCGGTCCGAGGATCTCCCGGCGGCGATCGCCGAGGCGATGGCTCACCGCCCGGCGTTACTCGACGTGGTCGTCACCCCGGAGGCGATCTCCGCCGACGGAAAAAGCGGTCTCGCATGGGTCCCGGATTATCAGCCGCTCGCCGCATGGGATGACGCAGAACGCGCGCTCCGTGGCGTCGAATTCGTAGGAGGTCCGAAATGAACTTTAGTCCCGAACCAAATGGAGGTAATCGATGAACGGCGAGTGTTCTTGCAATCGAAGCACGGCCGTCGCTACCATCGCGGGTGCCGGCATCGTGATGCTGGGGGGCGTCTCCGCCCTGGCCCAGAGCGATGGGAAGAGTATGCGTCCGCAAGCGGGCGACGTACTCGTTTATGCGAGCGGCGCGAAAGCGAATAATCCCATCATGGCGAGCGATCTCAAAGCGGGCGCGTCGTCCGTGCTCGCTTGGGCCATGGACCCGACGAGCAAGACCGTGCGCGACGGATCGAAACTCAACCAGGTCGTCGTGATTTCGGTCGACGCGAGTAAGATGTCCGACGGCACGAAGGCCAACGCCGCCGGCAGCGTCGTCGCCTACTCCGCGGTGTGCTCGCACCAAGGATGCCTGGTCGAAGGGTTCGAGCAGTCGTCCGATCGTTTACTGTGCCCGTGCCATCAATCGGAATACGATCCGGCCGATGGCGCCAAAGTCACTGGGGGGCCCGCGCCGAATCGGCTCGCCGCACTCCCGCTCAAAGCCGGCACGGGCGGTACGCTCGCCGTCGCCGGTAAGTTCATGGGCCACGTCGGCATCGGGCAATCTTCGTGAGTCGCCGCTCGCAATCTCTCGCTGCACGTGCAGCGCAGAAAGAAAGGACTACCAACGTGACGGGCAATCGCATACGCACCTTATTCGCACTCGTCTCAACCGCCGTCATCCTTCCGCTCGCGCCGGTCGGCGCGCAAAACACCGTCGCGGTCGCCGGAGCGCCCGCCCCGATGATGCAGTACAAGCCGGTCACGTCCGCGGATCTGCTCGATCCGAGCCCTTCGGATTGGCTCTTACCGCGACGCACGTACGACGGTACCGCGTACAGCCCGCTCAGCCAGATCAACACGAGCAACATCAAGACGCTCAAGCCCGTGTGGTCGTTCTCGACGGGCGTGACCGAAGCGCACGAAGCGCCTCCGATCGTCAATAACGGCGTGATGTTCGTCGCGACGCCGCAGGCGCAGGTCATCGCGCTCGACGCGCGGACGGGCGAGCAACTCTGGCGCTTCAAGCATCCCATCCCCGACGACATGCTCCAGTTGCATCCGACCAGCCGCGGCGTCGCACTGCTCGGGAACAACGTCTACACGTCGACGGTCGACGCCCACCTCATCGCGCTCGACGCGCGCACGGGCAAGGTCGTCTTCGACACGAAGTACGCCGACTACACGCAAGGGTACTATACGACCCTCGCGCCGCTCGTGGTCAAGGACAAGGTCGTCGTCGGATGCTCCGGCGGCGAGATGGGCATCCGCGGTTTCCTCGCGGCGATCGACGCCAAAACCGGTAAGGAAGCCTGGCGCATCCACACGATTCCGGGCCCGGGCGAAAAGGGCGGGAACTCGTGGCAGGGCGATGCGTACCTGCACGGCGGCGGCCCCGTTTGGGTGACGGGAACGTACGATCCCAAGCTCGATCTCATGTATTGGGGCGTCGGAAATCCCGGCGCGTGGTTACCCGACGAGCGGTCTGAGGGCGACAAGAAGAAGCTCGCGGCGCTCTACACCGACTCCGTTCTCGCCGTGAAACCCGAGAACGGCGACATCGTCGCCTACCACCAGTACAACCCCGACGATGCCTGGGATTGGGACGAAGTCGATCCGCCGATGGTCGCCGACGTCGATCGTGGCGGCAAGACGGTCCACGAGCTCGTGCATCCCGGTCGCGACGGCTACATCTGGCAGTTCCAGCGCTCGAACGATGCGATCAAGTTCCTCTCGGCGACCGAGTTCGTGAAGAACGACGTCATCACGGGGATCGATCCGACCTCGGGCAAGCCCTCGTACAATTCGAAGATGGTGCCGGTGCTCGGCGGCGGACCCACGACGTATTGTCCCTCGGCATGGGGCGGAAAAAATTGGTTCGGCGCGTCGATCGAGCCGAAGTCCGGCATCCTCTACACGCCGGCGAACGACAATCTGTGCAGCATCGCGACGGCCGTGAAGCCGACGTACAAAGCGGGCGAACCGTACATCGGCGAGGGGATCGACGATCTCGTCCTCCAGTTGCGGCCCGGCGCCGATCACGTGGGCGAACTGCAAGCGTGGGACCTGGCCAGCAATAAGCTCCTCTGGCAGCACAACTTCAAGAACTCGCAGAACTTCGGTCCGGTGCTCAGCACCGCGGGCGGCGTGCTCTTCGAAGGCGGCACGAACGATCGTATGTTCCGCGCGTTCGATGCGAAGACGGGCGACGTGCTGTGGCAGATGCGCGGCAATTCGGGCTTCGTCGGAGCTCCGGTCGCCTTCATGGTCGACAACAAGGAGTACATCGCGGTGCAGTCCGGCTGGGGCGTCGATTCCGAGCGGACGCAGACGTCGTTCAACCGGCATCTCCCCGCCCAATACCACGCGAACGTGCCGCAGGGCGGTACCGTGTGGGTGTTCGCGGTCGAATAAGACCGCTCGGGATCCCCGTTCTTTCGAGCCGACGTCGCGAGACGCGGTTCGAGGGAGCGGGGACCGCTCCCGAGTTCCGGCGGCGACGAAATTCGCCGCCCTCTCCGTCGGGCAAAGCTCGACGAACGCACCCCTAGGAAAGGACTAAAGCATCATGCTGACGTTAACGCGCGACAACTTCATCGAAGGCGCGTTCGCAGGCCAAAACGGCGGCGACCGGATCGAGGTTCTCAACCCGTCGCGCAATACGGTGATCGCGGACGTGCCCGATAGCGGCGCGGCCGTCGTCGACCAGGCCGTGGCTTCGGCGAAAAAGGCGCAAAAGTCTTGGGCGAAATTACCCGCGATCGTGCGCGCCGGTTACCTGCGCAAGATCTCCGCGAAGATCCGCGAGAATGCGGACGAGATCGCGCGAACGATCGTCGAGGAGCAGGGCAAGATCGCCGCGCTCGCCGCGGTCGAAGCGCAGTTCACCGCCGACTACTTCGACTACATGGCCGAGTGGGCGCGACGGATCGAAGGCGAGGTCATCTCGAGCGACCGACCGGGCGAGAACGTGTTCTTGCTCCGGCAGCCGATCGGCGTGGTCGCCGGCATCCTGCCGTGGAACTTCCCGTTCTTCCTGATCGCCCGTAAGGCCGGCCCCGCGCTCGTCACGGGAAATACGATCGTCATCAAGCCGAGCGAGGAGACCCCGCTCAACGCGCTCATCTTCGCGCGTCTGATGGCGGAGACGGATCTGCCGCCGGGCGTCATCAACATCGTCTTCGGACGCGGCGCGACCACGGGCAAGGCGCTCTCGTCGCATCCCGACATCGGGCTCATCAGCTTCACGGGAAGCGTCGCGACGGGCTCCGCGATCATGCGCGAGGCCGCCAACAACATCACGAAAGTGAATCTCGAACTCGGCGGCAAGGCACCCGCGATCGTCCTGGCCGACGCCGATCTCGATCTCGCGGCCAAAGCGATCTCGGCATCGCGCCTGCTCAATTCGGGTCAGGTCTGCAACGCCGCGGAACGCGTGTACGTCGAGAAGAAGATCGCCGACGAATTCACGGAGAAACTCGCGAAGGCGATGTCGGCCACGAAGGTCGGCGATCCGGCCTCCGACTCGACCGAGATGGGCCCGCTCATCAACAAGCCCGGGTTGGACAAGGTGCACGACTTCGTCAAGAACGCGGTCGCCGACGGCGCGCACGTCGTCACCGGCGGAAATCTTATCGAACTCGATAACGGGAACTTCTACCCGCCGACGATCCTGACCAACGTGACCGAGGGCATGAGCGTCATGCGCGACGAGGTCTTCGGCCCGGTGTTGCCGATCGCGACGGTCGGCGGACTCGACGAAGCGATCGAGCGCGCGAACGATACCACGTACGGATTGACCTCGTCGATCTACACGACGAATCTCAATTCGGCGTTGCACGCGATCAACGAACTCGATTTCGGCGAGACCTACGTCAATCGCGAGAATTTCGAAGCGATGCAAGGCTTCCACGCGGGGACGCGTCGGTCGGGCATCGGTGGTGCCGACGGCAAGCACGGACTCTACGAGTACACCCGCACGCACGTCGCATACATCCAGACGTAATCCAATCGGTCGCGAACGCGACCGGATCTCGAATGGCGCGCGCCACATTTCGTGGCGCGTGCCCTTTCGGACGCCGCGGCATCGTACGAGGATCGCGGCGTCTTCGCCCAAGACAAGAAAGGAAACGCATACTTATGCGCTTCGACGTGACCCAATTCATCAGGCGTTTGTTCGGCTGCGCCGCCGTAATTGCCGGACTCGCGACCACCTGCGGGATCGCCGCGGCGGGTAGCACCGATTATACGCCCTCCCTCGACATCACCCCGACGGCGACGTTCGCGACCGGCGACGACGAGAAAGCCCTTCCCGGCGGCAACCCGTTTCAGAACGGCGACGTGAAGTTCAACTTCTTGTTCACGCAGCCGCTCGCCAAGAACCTGACGTTACAATTACAACAGGACCGCACGTCGGGCTACGACGTGACCATCGGTTCGGCCGGACTCGCAGGCGGAGCGCTCGTCGTTCCCGGATCGATCAACGACGCGTTCGAAGAGATCCGCCTGAATTACGGCTTCAATAAGTACGTCAGCGCTTCGGCCGGTTACAACTACCGGTGGCGCGTCTGCTGTCCCAACGCCGCGCAGAGCGGCAACCTCACGCCGACGACCTGGCACGGGCAATTCGTGCAAGTCAATCTGTCGTCTCCCGCGATCAAGGCGCTCAACGGAACCCAATTCACGCTCAGCGGTCACGTGACGCACAATCTCTGGCACAACAGCGCCGCGTATCAAGCGAGCGAAGCGGCCAACGGCATCACGCCCAACGGCGGCACCGCGCGATTCCCGTCGTGGTACGGGCTCAAGGCGGTCGTTCCGCTCAGTGGCGGGTTGCTCGTCTACGGCTTCTACGGCATCGGTGCGTTCGATTATTTCGACAACACCGTGAGCCCGTATTACTACCATCTCGCGGACTACGGTCTCGTCAAGCCGATCGATAAGTACCTGACCTTCCAAGTCAGCATCGACAGTCTCTCACAGTATCACCTCGAGCAGAACAATCCGTTTCTGCTTCCGAACGGTCTGCACCGGGCCTACGCCGCTGCATCGTTGGACATCCACATCGGTAAGTAAGTTCCGAGCGTCGGAACGAAAAAAAAACGAGCCGCGGCGAAATCCGCGGCTCGTTTTTTTTGACCGGAGATCGGCGCGTTAGTGTTTCGTCGCGCCGTTGCGCTCGCGCACGTTATCGCGCTTCGGCACGCCCTTGTACTTGGCGAGCTCGAGCTTCGCGACCGTCCCGCGGTGGACTTCGTCGGGACCGTCGGCGAGGCGGAGCGTTCGCGCGAGCGCCCACGCCGAGGCGAGACCCGGATCGGCCGAGACGCCGGCGGCACCGAAGGCCTGAATCGCGCGATCGATCACGCGGAGCGCCATGCTCGGCGCGACGACCTTGATCATCGCGATCTCGGCGCGCGCCGCCTTGTTGCCGCGTTCGTCCATCGTCTCCGCGGCGTGCAGCGTGAGCAGCCGTGCCTGATCGATCTCGATGCGCGAGTCGGCGATCCACTCCCGAACGACGCCTTGTTCGGCGAGCGGTTTACCGAATGCGTCGCGCGAGAGCACGCGTTCGCACATCTGCTCGAGCGCGCGTTCGGCGGCACCGATGAGTCGCATGCAGTGATGGATGCGGCCGGGCCCCAAGCGCCCCTGCGCGATCTCGAATCCGCGACCTTCTCCGAGTAAGATGTTCGTCGCCGGGACGCGGACCGCGTCGAAGCGCATCTCGGCGTGGCCGTGCGGCGCCTCGTCGTATCCGAACACGGTGAGCGGCCGCACGATCGAGACGCCGGGCGTATCCATCGGCACGAGGATCATCGACTGCTGCAGGCGCGGCTCCGCGCTCGGATCGGTGAGGCCCATGAAGATGAGGATCTTACACCGCGGATCCATGGCGCCCGTCGTCCACCATTTCCGCGCGTCGATCACGTAATGGTCGCCGTCGCGGACGATCTTGGCCCGGATGTTCGTCGCATCCGACGACGCGACGTCGGGTTCGGTCATCGCGAAGCCGGAGCGGATCTCGCCCGCGAGGAGCGGCTCGAGCCAGCGTTTCTTTTGCTCCGGCGTACCGTAGCGGACGAGCACTTCCATGTTGCCCGTGTCGGGTGCGTTGCAGTTGAAGACTTCGGGTGCGATCGCCGAGCGGCCCATGATCTCGCAGAGGGGCGCGTACTCGCGGTTGGTCAGACCCGCGCCGTACTCGCTCTCGGGCAGGAACAGATTCCACAAACCCTCGGCGCGCGCGCGCGCCTTCATCTCTTCCATGACGGGCGGAATCGCCCAGCGATCGCTTCCGGCGGCGTGTTGTTCCCAATACGTGCGCTCGCCCGGATCGACGACGTCGCGAACGAATGTCGTCAGTCGGTCGTGAAGTTCGGCGACGTCGGGGCGTTGCAAATTCGGCATGCGTCCGCATTTCGATACACGCCGACCCGTGCCTCGCGATACGATGCGGCGTCACAAAAAAAATGCGCGCGGTCCCATTAAAGCATGACGTCGCGTGCGAACGATCCGCGTCGGGATACGGAACGTGCGACGAATCTCGCACCGACTCGCGCGTCGGAATTCGGGCGCAAACCCGGATCGCCGCGCCGTTAGCGATCCCGTGAGGTTCGCCGTCGCGCGTCGGCGAGCGACGCCGGTCCCCGCGGTCCGCGTCCGAGCGTCTCTCCGCGAACGACGACGGACGAGCACGGCGCGTCGCCCAGCCAATAACAGAGTTCCGCCGGGTCGCTCGCATCCCAGATCGCGAGATCGCAACGGGCGCCGACGCGGAGCTCGCCGCGATCGTCGAGACCGAGCGCGCGGGCGGCGTGACGCGTCGCACCCGCGATCGCTTCTTCGGGTGAGAAACCGAAGAGCACGCAGGCCATGTTCAGGATCGTCGTCATCGCGAGCACGGGCGACGTGCCGGGATTGCAATCGGTCGCGAGCGCCATCGGGACCCCGCGCGCGCGGAGCGTCGCGATCGGCGGCTTCGTCGTCTCGTTCAAATAATAGTACGCGCCCGGCAGCACGACGGCGACGGTCCCCGCGCGCGCGAGCGCGGCGATCCCGGCATCGCTCGCGTGTTCGAGATGATCCGCGGAGAGCGCGCGGTGGCGTGCGGCGATCTCGGCCGCACCCGTGTCGGCGAGTTGATCGGCGTGCGCCTTGACGGCGAGCCCGGCGCGTGCGGCCGCCTCGAAGACGCGCGCCGTCTCGGCCGGCGCGAAGGCGATCGAGTCGCAGAAGACGTCGACGGCGTCCGCGAGCCCGTCTCGCGCGATGCGCGGGATCATCACGTCGCAGACGAGATCGAGATACGTCTCCCGACGCTCGGCGAATTCGGTCGGTACGACGTGCGCGCCGAGGTACGTCGCGCGGACGCTCACGCCGACCCGCTCGCCGAGTTCGCGCGCGACGCGGAGCATGCGCAATTCCGTCTCGACGTCGAGACCGTATCCGGATTTGATCTCGACCGTCGTCGTGCCGCCCGCGACCATCCGACGCAAGCGGCGCTCCGCGCCGGCGAGGAGATCGCCCTCGCTCGCCGCCCGCGTGAGCGCGACGGTATGCGCGATCCCGCTTCCGCCGCGCGCCGCGGCGACGTACGATCCGCCCGCGTTGCGCCGCTCGAAATCCGCGATGCGATCGCCCGCGAACACGAGGTGCGTGTGCGGATCCACGAAGCCCGGCGCGATGAGTCTGCCGCGCGCGTCGACGACGCGTTCCGCGAGGTCTGCCGGCGTGCCCGGGAGATCGCGCGTCGCGCCGACCCATGCGATCCGTCCGTCGCGCGACGCGATCGCGCCGTCGGGGATCGAGCCGAACGGGACGTCGCCCGCGCGCATCGTCGCGATGTGGGCCCGCGTCCAGAGCGTGTCGTAGAGAGGCACGGATGAGGCTTTTCGCGTCGCGTGCGTTCCTCCCCGAAGGATGGGCGTCGGACGTGCTCGTCGACGTCGCGCTCGACGGCACGATCGCGAGCGTGACGGCGGAGGTCGATCGAAGCGCCGCGGAGGCGGACGAGCGCGCCGACGTGTTGCTCGCCGGAATGCCGAACGTCCACAGTCACGCCTTCCAACGCGCGATGGCCGGCCGCGCGGAACGGCGCGCCCACGCGCGCGACGATTTTTGGACGTGGCGCGACGCGATGTACGCGCTCGCGAACGAGCTCGATCCCGATCGTCTCTACGCGATCGCACGCGACGCCTACGCGACGATGCTCGCGGCGGGGTACACCTCGGTCGCGGAATTCCATTACCTCCATCGCGCGCCCGGCGGGGCGTGGTACGACGAGCGTGCCGCGATGTCGCTCGCGCTCGTCGCCGCGGCGCGCGACGTCGGGATCGCGATCGCGCTCTTGCCCGCGCTCTACGCGCACGGCGACGCGGGCGGGACGCCGCTCGACGCGCGGCGCGCGCGATTCGAGACGAGCGTCGACGAGATTCTCGCGCTCTCGGACGACGTGCGGCGCGCGTACGCGAACGATCGCGACGTCGTGGTGGGCGTCTGCGCGCACTCGCTTCGCGCGGTAACGCCGGACGAATTGCGCGCGCTCGTCGACGGCGGTCCGGCGGACGTTCCGATCCATCTCCACATCGCCGAACAAGAACGCGAGGTCGAAGCCGTCTCGCGCGCGCTCGGCGCGCGTCCCGTCGCGTGGCTGCTCGCGAACTTCGACGTCGACGCGCGCTGGTGTCTCGTCCACGCGACGCACCTCGACGACGGCGAACGCCGCGGGCTCGCGCGCGGCGGCGCGATCGCGGGGCTCTGCCCGACGACCGAAGCGAACCTCGGCGACGGACTCTTCCCGCTCGCCGCATACCTCGACGACGGCGGCGCGCTCGCGATCGGCTCCGACAGTAACGCGAGCGTCAGCGTCGTGGAGGAACTCCGCTGGCTCGAATACGGCCAACGCCTCGTCTCGCGGAGCCGGCAGATCGCCGCGCGACGCGTCGGATCGTCGTGCGCGGAGACGCTCTATCGCGCCGCGTGCGTCGGCGGCGCGCGCGCCCTCGGGCGCGCCGCGGGACGGATCGCCGTCGGCGCGCGCGCGGACTTCGTCGCGCTCGCGACGGGCGAAGCCGATCCGGACGCGCTCGATCGTTACGTGTTCGCGACGATCCCCGGCGGACCGACGGCGACGTTCGTTGCGGGACGCCGGACGACGGTCTCGTCACCGATGCGAGCGTAGGCGAGATCGGGGCACGGACCGGCCTCGCATCGGCGACACGGCGGGTTCGTCGCCGATGCGATCGTGGGCGCGACGCCGACGCGTTCGCGACGGTCGCGCGCCGGGTGGGCACGCCGACGAGTATCGCGAGATCGGACGAGCCTTCGGAACGCGATCGCCCGCGACGAAGCGACGGACGATCCGCGACGGTGCGCCACAGGGAGATATCGCGCCCGGCCGGTACGTTCGCAAGGCAGTGGACGTGACGGAGAACGATGGCGGATAAAGTCGATCCGATCTGGGGCGGCGTCGGGCTCTTCATCAAGAGCCAGCGCGAGCTCGCGAACCTCTCGCTGCGGCAACTCGCCGAGATCGCGAAGGTCTCCAATCCCTACCTGAGCCAGGTCGAGCGCGGGATGTACAAGCCCTCCGCCGACGTCCTGCGGAACATCGCCACGGCGCTCAATATCTCGGCCGAGACGATGTACGAGCGAGCGGGTCTTCTCGATTCCACGGTCGAGGCGCCGGGGGAGGCGGGCGCCGGGAGCGTGGAACGGGTGATCGGCCTCGACGGGCGCCTCTCGAACGATCAGAAGGAGACCCTGATCCGAATCTACCGCGGCTTCGTCGAAAAGGCTTGACGGATACAGCGCGTGCTTGGTATACTTAGCACGCACTGACACCTCATCCGCCGCCGCAAGGCAAAGGAGACCGACCATGGCTTCCAACTACCTCGAATTGCTCTCGAAGCTCCAAGAGCAGGGTCTCGAAGTCCTCAAGCAAGCCCAAGCCGCGCACATCGCGTCGCTGACCTCGATCCGCGAACTCGTCGAGAAGATGCCGACGACCCCGCAGGTGCCGACGCTCGAAGGCGTGCCGACGATCCAGCAACTCACCGAGCTCAACACGACCTTCGCGTCGCACGTGTTCGAACAGCAGAAGCAGTACACGACGCAACTCGCCGAGCTGCTCAAGCCGGTCGAAGTCGGCTCCAAAGCGTAAGCTCTACCGCCCGATTTTCGCGCCGTTCGTCTTACGACGAGCGGCGCTTTTTTTCGCGCGCAGGGTGCGAGAATGTCGGATCTGAAGGGTCGGCGCCATGGACATCCTCTACACGGCACGAGCCACGGCGACCGGAGGCCGCGACGGCTCCGTTCGTACCGACGACGGACTCCTCGATCTCCAACTCGCCTACCCGGTCGGTCTCGGCGGTCCCGGCGGAAAAACGAATCCCGAGCAGCTTTTCGCGGCGGGGTACGCGGCGTGTTTCCTCAATGCGGTCAAGCGCATCGCGGGCGAACGAAAAGTCGGAATCGGGAAGGCGACGGCCACGGCCGAGGTCGGGATCGGGCGGCTCGAAACGGGTCGGTTCGCCCTCGCGGTCACGTTGCACGTCGAGCTTCCGGTCACGCCGGCCGACACGGCCAAGTCGCTCGTCGATGCCGCGCATCAGATCTGCCCGTACTCGAACGCGACGCGCGGAAACATCGACGTCCGCATCAACGTGAAGGTCGGCGACGGCGCCGAATTCGCCCTCGCGTAATCGGTCGCCGAAAAACTCGCGCCGTCCGAATCGCGACCCCGAACGGGCGAATTCGAGACGGCGCCGGAGGGGTTCCGGCGACGGGGTTCACGCGCTCGGAGGTGGTATCGCACGCGATGCGACGCGGTAAGCGTCTCGTGGTCGCCGTCACGTGCGCGTTCGTGACGCTGTCGCCGCTGCGGATTCTCGCCGCGACGCCGAGCGAGCGCGCTACGATCGAAGCGATCGTCGGTCGGGCCGTCGCCCCCGTCATGCGTCGCTACGGCATCCCGGGGATGGCCGTCGGCGTGACGGCGGCCGGACGTCACGACGTCTTCGCGTACGGCGTCGCGTCGAAAGCGACCGGAGCGCGCGTCGGGCGGTCGACGCTGTTCGAAATCGGCTCCATCTCGAAGACGTTCACCGCGACCTTGGCCGCGTACGCGCAGGAAACCGGCAGACTGCGCCTCGGCGATCGCGCGGGCGCGGACTTCCCGCCGCTACGCGGCACGAGCTTCGATCGCATTTCCCTACGCGACTTGGGAACGCACACGGCGGGCGGCCTGCCGCTCCAGTTCCCGGACGCCGTGCGGAGCGATGCCGATGCGATGGCCTACTACCGGACCTGGAAGCCGACGCATCCGGCGGGCGCGTATCGCCTCTATTCGAACACGGGTATCATGTTGCTCGGCGCGATCGCCGCGCGACGTCTCGACGCGCCGTTCGAACTCGCGATGCGGCGCGACGTCTTGGATCCGTTGGGTCTCCGCGACACCGTCTACGTCGTACCGCCGGCCTCGCGTTCACGGTACGCGCAGGGCTATACGGATGCGGGGAAGCCGCGGCGGATGATTCCGGGGCCGCTCGCCGCGGAAGCGTACGGCGTTCGGACGACGGCTTCGGATCTGCTCCGCTTCGTCGAAGCCGAGATGGGACTCGTCGCGATGGACGCGACGCTGCGGCGTACGATCGACGCCACGCAGATCGGATACGTTCGCGTTGGGGCGATGACGCAGGATCTCATCTGGGAGCAATACCGCTATCCCACGTCGCGCGCGGATCTCGTCCGAGGGAATTCGCCCGGCGTCGTGTTCGAGGACGACCGGGCGACGCGACTCGACCCCCCGGCGCGTCCGGGGGCGGACGTCCTGATCGACAAGACGGGCTCGACCGCGGGATTCGGCGCGTACGTCGCGTTCGTTCCGCGCAGGAAGATCGGCGTCGTCCTTCTCGCGAATCGTTCGTATCCGCTCGAAGCGCGGGTCGTCGCGGGGTACGAGATCCTTTCGGGTCTCGCGCGAATTCGGAAACGACCGCCGAGAGGCGTTAGCGCGTTACCGGACGACCGACGTCCCGTCGCGTACGGCGGCGCCCGACCCGGACCCGCCGCGACGCTCCGCAGCCGCCTCATTGCGCCGACGTCTTGATCACCTGGACGGCGTGCGAGTAATAGTCCGTGAGGTACAGCGTCGTGCCGTCGGGACCGACCTGCACGTCGCGCGGGAAGTTCAACGCCGTCAGCGTCGCGGCGACCGTCGGAGCGACGGGCACGGCGTCGAGGATCGTGAAGTTTCCCGGTTGGATCGGCTGGCTGAAGCGGTTCGAATTCGCGACGGCGAGGAGCCGGTCGTTATCGAAGAGCTGCATGCCGACGGGCGCGACGCCCTGCGTCGCGCCGTATCCAATCAAGGCGTTCGCGGGCTCGCGTTCCAGCATGCTCGTGCTGAACGCGAGCACGCGATCGTCGCCGCGCGCGGTGACCCAGACGACGTTTTGATCTTTCGTTTCGGCGATCCGTACGGGCGAGCAGCCGGCGTCGACCGTGGAAACGATCGCCGACGCGTTCGCCGAAGCCTCGGCTTTCGCGACGTCGATCACCGTGAGCAGGCCGTTGTTCTCGCCCGTCTGGCTTCCCTGAGCGCAGGTGGTACGCGCGAGAATCGGGCTCGCGCTTCCCGCGCCGCTCGACGTGGACGATGCGATCTCGGTCGTTACGTAGAGTCGCTTCCCGTCGGGCGATAGGGTGATCCCGGCGATGGCTCTCCCGCCGGTCGCGATCTGTCCCAGAATCGAGCTAGACGTCGAAACGTTGCCGTTGCCGTCGTAGCGAAGCGCCACGACGCCGACGTTGCCGTCCGTGCTCGCACCCGGAGCGACGCCGTACTCGTTCGCCACGAACGCGTAGCGGCCGTCGGGCGTGATCGCGAGCGCGAACGAGCCCGGCTTCGCGCCTTGCGGGATCGTCGTCTCGGTCGCGGTGCACGTCTGTAACGCGGTCTCGTTGAGGAAGTCGACGCCGGCGTCCTCGACCGTCGCCCCGACGTCGACCCCGCTCGGCGCGATCGCGAGTCCCGCGACCGCGTTACTGGCGGCGATCGGATTGACGCATCCGGCGGTGAGCCCTCCGGCGCCCGGCGTGAAGAGTTGGACGCCGCTGCGCGTTCCGGCCGGATTCATCGGATCGACGGAAATCGAAACGAGGACGTCGCCGTTGGCGAGCGGCAGCGCTTGGATCGGCGCACCCATCGCGGCCACGGTCGTCGACGTCGCGGCGACGGCGGTCGACATTCCCGCCTTCACGGCGACGGACGCGGTGCCGGAGGCGTTGCCGATGGAGGCGGCGTTACTCGACGTGAAGTGTGCGGTCAACGTGTCCGTTCCGATCGGCAGCACGCCCGCCGGGAAGCTCACCGTCGCCGTTCCGTTCGCGAGGGTCGCGGGAAGCGAACCGTAGCCGCCGCTCGTGACGAAGATCGTCCCGGACGGCCGCGCCGAACCGGTCGCGGCCGTCGCGGACACGGTGACGGCGAGCGCCTGCGACGTCGTGATACTCGCCGCGGACGTCGTGACTTTGAGCGTCGGCGTCGATACGCCGGGAATCGTCGCGGTCGGACTCGGCGAGGGAACGGGCGGCGATCCCCCGTTCGATCCGCCGCAACTCTGCAAGCCTGCGGCGAGGAGCGAGCAAATGAGAAGTCGCGCGGATGCGCCGGCGTTTGCGGCCGCAGGCGTCATGAGCGAACGTGCGGTCGCGTCGATCGAGGCATGCGAATTTTTGCGAGTCACGAGATACTTTCTCGGGCCGGGATTGTGCGAGCCCGTGCGGATTGCGATCGACGTCGCCCGCGTTCGCGAGCGACGATCGAAAGCGAGCGTCTAAGTGACGATGCGAGGCGCCAGCGATTATTCGTTCGTGCGAAGCGTACATCGGAAGCGTTTCGGCGATGACGACTCAGTTTGTGAGACGAACGGATTCCGTCCTTTCGAAAAAACCAATAATCTCCGAACGATTCGCTACGGCGCGACACCGATATCGCATGGAGCGCCTTGTCAATACACGATTCCGTTCGATCCGAGCACGAAGCGTGCATTGAAAAATCGCGCGAGACCATCAAGCGACGCGCGCGAGAGATCGAGACCACGACATCTGCCATGCGCGTGCGAGAAAATCGTGTTGCGTCGGCGTGCGAGATCCGGAATCGCACGCACGATCGCGCCTGATGCGTCGCGGCGAGCGCGACGTGCGCGCCGCGCCGCACTCGCCGCGCGTTTCGATCGGTGCGGAGGACGTCGACCGCGGGTTAACGTGCGTTCGACCGCTTCGAAAATCCCGACCGTCGCACGATGCGTTCGATTCCGAAACCGACGACGCGCTCGCGGAGTCGTCGTGGCACCAAGGTATCGACGAGTCGTTGGAAGCGGGCATCGAGCCCCGCCGTGTAGTGTTCTCGTGGTCGACGCGACTCGAGCGCGTGCGCGACGGCGCGCACGACGGCCTCGGCATCGGGTGCCCTCGCGCCGATCCGCTCGCTCGCCGCGTCGATCGCGCGAAACATCGCCTCGTAGGCGTTCCCGAGATCGGCGGGGAGGCCGTCGAGGCCGCGGTGACCCGCGCCCGGCGGCTTCTTCCAGATCGCGCTGCGGACGACGCCCGGCTCGACGTGCGCGACGCGGATACCGAACGGCCGCAGCTCGACGCGGAGGATCCCGCCGATCTGCCGGAGCGCGATCTTCGAGGACGCGTAGATCGATTGGAACGGCCACGGCGACGAGGCCGAGATCGACCCGACGTTCGCGATCCGGCCGCGCGACGCGCGCAGGAGCGGAAGTGCCGCGCGGATCACCGCGACCGCGCCGAAGACGTTGACCGCATAGAGGTCCTGCCACGCCCGGAGTTCGAGCGCCTCGAAGGGTCCGAGTACGACGATCCCCGCGTTGTTCACGAGCGCGTCGAGTCGGCCGCCCGTCGCCCGCCCGATCCGGGCGATCGCCGCGGAGATCTCGTCGGGCACGGTGACGTCGAGGCGGACCGGCTCCGACCGTGCGGAGAGGATCGCGCGGAGCCGCTCGGCGTCGACGTCGCGGCGCACCCCCGCGAACACGGTCCAGCCGCGGCGGTCGAGCGCGGTCGCGATCGCGAGCCCGATCCCGCTCGAGGCGCCGGTGACGAGGACGCTGCATCCGTTGCCGATCACGACCCCACGGGTTCTACCCGCCGGAAGTGCTGGCATTTCGACGCCGCCTGCGATATAATCGCCCGGTTGTCGCTTCGCGCCCGCACCGCGCGAGAACGACGACGAAATCCGGCTCTTGCCGGTCGTCGCGCGCGAGCGTGCGACGTGTGTAGGGCCACGGACGTCACCGGACGTCCCGTCGCCGTCACCACCTACATGCTACGAGAGGAATCCCGGATGGCCGCCAGCACGTCCAAGAAGCGCAGTTCCGCCAAAAAGGAACGCCGCCCCAAGCGCAAGATCTGTAATTTCTGCGCCGACAAGATCGCCGACATCAACTATAAAGACGTCACGCGCCTGCGCAAGTACATCTCCGAGCGCGGCAAGATCTTGCCGCGGCGCATCAGCGGCAGTTGCGCCCGCCACCAGCGTCTCCTGACGGTCGCCGTGAAGCGCGCCCGCGTGATCGCTTTCCTTCCCTTCGTCTCAGAGTAGGCCATGAAGATCATCTTGATGAGCGAAGTCAAATCGCTCGGCCCGATCGGTACCGTCGTCGACGTGGCGGACGGCTACGCGCGTAATTACTTGCTCCCGCGCGGCCTCGCGGCCGAGGCGTCGAAGGGCTCGCTCGCGCTTCTCGAACAACAGCGCAAGGCGAAGGCGCGTCGCGACGCGGAAGCGGTCGCGAGCGCGGAAGCGCTCGGCAAGCAGCTCGAAGGTTTACAACTGAACGTTCCCGCGAAGGCGGGCGGCAACGGCCGACTCTTCGGCGCGGTGACCAACGGCGACGTCGCCGAGGCGATCCGTCGCGAGCTCGGCGTCGAAGTCGACCGCCACAAGATCGAGGTCCCCGACAACATCAAGTCGCTCGGGAGCTATCCGATCGAGATCAAGCTCGGCAAAAACGTCACGGCAAAGAGCACGGTCAAAGTCGTCGCCGCGACGAACTAGAGGTCTATGGCGCAAGGGGCCGATCCCGCGTACGTAGCCCGGTTCCGTCGAAAGATCGGCGGCGACGACGGCGTGCGTCGCTACGTCGCGGCGCTCTACGACGTGCTCGGCACGGCGATCGGCACCGAGAAGATGGTGTTGCGCGCGGGGAAGCTCGACGCGCTCAAGATGATGCGCTCCACGGCGTTGCCCGAGCGCATCCTCGCGTTGCAGCGCCTCGTGTTCGAAGATCCCACGCTCGATCGCCTGCCGCAGCCCGGGAAGTTCGCCGAGGCGATCGCGGAGATCGAAGACGGGCTCGCCGATCTCGTCGCGCAGCGGAGCGTCGAAGACAAGATCGAGACGAAGGTCAATCTCAAGATGGCCGAACGCCATCAGGAGTATCTCAAGGAACTCCGGCTCGAAGCGATCCGCGACGACGGCGGCCCCGAAACGCCCGCGTCGAAAAAAAAGCTGGACGATCTCGTCGCCCTCGACGCGCGCAAGCTCGCCGCGTCGGCCCTGCAGTTGTTGCGGCCGCACGCGCTCGCCGACGTCGTCGGTCAACGTTCCGCGATCGCGTCGCTCCTCGCGAAGATCTCGTCCCCGTTTCCGCAGCACGTCATCCTCTACGGTCCGCCCGGCGTCGGGAAGACGACGGTCGCGCGGCTCGCGCTCGAGGTCGCGAAAACGCGCTCCTACACGCCGTTCTCCGCCGACGCGCCGTTCGTCGAGGCGAGCGGTGCGACGCTACGTTGGGACGCGCGCGAGACGACGAATCCGTTGCTCGGAAGCGTGCACGATCCGATCTATCAGGGGAGCCGCCGCGATTTCGCGGAGGGCGGCATTCCGGAACCCAAGCTCGGACTCGTCACGAAAGCGCACGGCGGCGTGCTCTTCATCGACGAACTCGGCGAGATGGATCCGATCCTACAGACGAAGTTGCTCAAGGTCCTCGAGGACAAACGCTTCACGTTCGAATCGTCGTATTACGATCCGAGCGATGCGAGCGTCCCCGCGTACGTCCGCAAACTCTTCACCGACGGCGCGCCCGCGGATTTCATCATGATCGGCGCGACGACGCGCGATCCGAGCGAGATCGACGCGGCGATCCGTTCGCGTTGCGCCGAAGTGTACTTCGAACCGCTCACCGAGCCGCAGATCCGCGAGGTCGTGACGGGCGCGGCGAAGCGGCTCGGCGTCAAGCTCGCGCGCCGCGTCGCCTCGCTCGTCGCGTCGTACACGATCGAGGGTCGGAAAGCCGTGCAGATCCTCGCCGACGCGCACGGTCACGCGCTGTTCCGCGAGCGCGGCGACGAACCGCGCGGCGCCGCGACGCCGGCGCATCCGGTCGTGACGATCGTGGAAGACGACGTGACGACGGTCGTCCAGAGCGGTCGGCTCGCGCCCCACACGCCCGTGCGCGCGAAGCGGACGACGGCGCTCGGCAAGACGTTCGGCCTCGCGGTCGCGCACCACGTCGGCGGGATCATCGAGATCGAGGCGACGGCGTTTCGCGCGCCGGATTCGCGCAAGGGGAGCGTCCGCTTCAACGACACCGCGGGATCGATGGCCAAGGACAGCGTGTTCAACGCGACCTCGGTCGTGCGCGCGCTCGCGGGCGTCGATCCGCTCGATTACGACCTCCACGTCAACGTCATCGGCGGGGCGAACATCGACGGCCCGTCGGCCGGGCTCGCCGTCTTTCTCGCGCTCTACTCGGCCGTCACGAAAACGCGTCTCCCGCAGGACGTCGCGGTGACGGGCGAACTCTCGATCTCGGGTCACGTGCGTCCGGTCGGCGGGATCACGGAGAAGATCTACGCCGCGCGTCAGGCCGGGATGCGGCTCGCGATCGTGCCGCGCGAGAACGCGCGCGACGTCGAACGCGGCATCACGGGGATCGAGATCGTTCCGGTTTCGAACGTCGCGCAGGCGTTCGCCGCGCTCGGCATCGGAACGCCCGCCGCGAAGGCGACCGCGCGTCGCAACGCCGCGCGCAAGGCGTCGCGCTGATGGCGCTTGCGGCGAATAACGCCCAGTCGATCGATCGCATCCCGCCGCACAATCTCGAGGCGGAGATGGCGGTCATCGGATCGATCCTCGTCGATCGCGAGATGATGGCCGCGGTAACGGAGATCCTCGGGCCCGCGGATTTCTACGCGTACGTTCACGAGACGGTGTTCGTCGCGCTCGCGCAACTCTACGAACGCGGCGAACCGCTCGACAAGATCACGCTCGCCGAGGAGTTGCGACGACGCGACGTGCTCGATCGCGTCGGCGGATTGCCGTATCTCACGTCGCTCATGGATACCGTGCCGACGGCGGCCTCGGCGGTCTACTACGCGAACATCGTGCGCGAGAAATCGACGCTGCGCGGTCTGATCCACGCGGGGACGCAGATCACCCGGATCGGATTCGAAAACGAAGAGGACGTCGAAGGCGCGCTCGATCGCAGCGAGCAGATGGTCTACGAGATCGGTCAGCGGCAGAACCACGGCGAGTTCACCCCGATCTACAAACTGCTCAAGGGCACGTTCGAGCAGATCGACCGGATGTATCACAACCGCGGCGATCGCACGGGACTGACGTCGGGCTTTCGCGATATCGACGAGTACACGGCGGGTTTCCAGCCCGGAAACTTCGTGATCCTCGCCGCGCGACCGGCGATGGGCAAGACGTCGATGGCGCTCACGATGGCCGCCGCCGCGGCGCGCGAGGAGCAGAAACCCGTCGCGTTCTTCTCGCTCGAGATGACGAACGAGGAACTCGTCACGCGCTTGCTCTGCGGCGAGGCGCGGATCAACGCGCAGAACCTCAAGCGCGGCAACGTGCGCGATCCCGAATGGGAGAAGATCTCGAAGGGGATGAGCGCGCTCTCCGAACTCCCGATCTACATCGACGATTCGGGGACGATCACCGTGAGCGAGATCCGCAGTCGCTGTCGGCGCTTGCATTCGGGGAACGGGCTCGCGGCCGTCTTCATCGATTACTTGCAACTCGTGCGGCCCTCGCCCTCGGCGCGCCCGCAAAATCGCAACGACGAACTCGCCGAGATCTGCCGCGTCCTCAAAGCCACGGCGAAAGATCTCAAGATCCCGATCTTCGCGCTCGCCCAGCTCAATCGCGGCGTGGAATCGCGCAACGACAAGCGCCCGATGCTCTCCGATCTCCGCGATAGCGGATCGATCGAGCAGGAAGCCGATATGGTGACGTTCTTGTATCGCGACGCGTACTACAATCCCGAAAGCGCGCCCGAGCCCGATCTCACGGAGTTCATCATCGCGAAGTCGCGCAACGGACCGACGGGGACCGTGAAGTTACGATTCCTCAAGGAGCACACGCTCTTCGTTCCGTACGCCGACGGCTCGCACTACGCCGCGCCGTAGCGGCGTATCGCTCGAAACGGCGACTCGCGAATCGTCCGACGCTCGCGCGACGGGCGATCCGCGCTCGATACGGGCGATCGCGAACGACGCGACCGTCGCCCGAGTTACGGCGCTTTCGCTTCGGCGAGTTCGTGCATTTCGGGATCGCCGAGGCCGTGATGGAGATACTCGCGCGAGAGTTCGACGTATTCGGGGCCGCCCTCGTCGACCCACGCGAAGGCCGCACCCTCGAGTTTTTTCTTCACGACGGCCGGAACGCCCGCGGCGAGCACTTCGGCCGGGATGTTCGCGCCCGCCGAGACGACGGAGCCCGCGGCGACGAGCGCGCGACTCCCCACGGTCGCGCCGTTGAGGATCACCGAATTCATGCCGACGAGCGCGCCGTTGCCGATCGCGCAGTCCTCGAGGACGGCGCAGTGACCGACGGTCACGTCGTCGCCGACGACCGTGCGATGGTTTTGCGAGACGTGGATGACGGAATTGTCCTGCACGTTCGTGCGCGCGCCGATACGGATCGGGCCGTTGTCGCCGCGGATCACCGCTCCGAACCAGATGCTCGAGTCGGCGCCGACCTCGACGTCGCCGATGAGGACGGCCGTCGGCGCGACGAACGCGGTGGGATGAACGCGTGGGGATTTGCCTTTGTATTCGATGAACATGCGCGACCTCGGGCGAAAGCGACCGGCCATGCCTGTTCCGCCTCGTACCGCCCGTCCCTCGTGAGCGAACACCGCCACCAGACGCCGCTCCGCGGCACGAAGGCCGTCCCGCGCCCGCCCGCCGACCGCGCCGACTACTCGGAGATGAACTATCGGTATGCGGGCCGGACCGGGCACGTCCACGAGGTCGTGACGATCGGCGGCAAGCAGCTCGCGAAGATCGGGTTCGACGACCGCAAGATCGTCTATTACTTGCTCGAGGATCTCGAACTCGACGAAACGGCGAAGCGCGGCACGTTCCACGACGCCGAGTGATCGGAGCGTCCGGCCGTCGCGACGAGACGGCGTCCGCGTGACGCCACGCCGCGTCGGCCGCGGCCGAAGGCCGATCGCGAGGCGCCCTCGATCGCTACGTACGCGCGCCGAACTCTCGATGCGACCGTGGCGTCGCGGGCCCGAACGCGCCGCAAACGCACGCCCGAATTCGTCAGCGTATCGTGAAGGCGATGTCGCGCCCGCGCGAAGGAGATGGCGCGCATCGGCCGCCAACAGATGCGCGCCATGACTTTACTTCCGGTCGCTCCGCCACAACCCGTTCCGATGTTCAGCGGCTTCGACTACGTCGTCGCCGACGCCGCGCACCGGCGCATCTACGCCGCGCATCCCGGGAGTGCGGCGTTGCTGATCGTCGATGCCGACACGGGTAAGGTGCTCGGTCAGGTGAAGGTCGGTTTCGTCGCCGGGATCGCCGTCGATCCCGCCACGGGTCACGTGTTCACGGGGAACGGCGAAGCGCGGTCGGTCTCCGAGATCGATCCCGTCGCGATGAAAGAACTCCGCAGCGTCGATACCGACGGGAACGTCGACGCGATCGCCTTCGATCCGAGTAACGGCCACATCTACGCCGACGAGGACGACGGAACGCACGTCTACGTCATCGATGCGAAAACGATGACGAGCGTCGGAGCGGTCGCGTTGCCGGGCCACAAGCCCGAGTATCTCACCGTGAATCCCAAGACGCACGAGGTCTATCAGAACATCGCGAACCTCGGCGAGTTCGTCGTGATCGATCCCACGTCGCTCAAGGTCACGCGGACGGTCGTCACGCCGGAGATCAAGGGAAACCATCCGCTTCAATACGATCCGGACTACGATCACGTGATCGTCGGCGGCCAGAACGGCACGCTCGCCGTCTACACGCCGGACGGCAAACTCGTCGGCAAGACCGCGATCCAAGCGCGCGTCGATCAGTGTACGCTCGATCGCACCTCGCACGAGATCGCGTGTGCCGGAAGCGGCGCGATCACGCTCCTGCGCGACGAGCCCGCCGGCGCGCCGACCATCCTCTCGCAGGCCAAAGTCGATCCGGGAGTTCACACGACCGCGATCGATCCGCAGACGAAGAAGATCTGGTTCGTCTGGGCGTCTCCGACGGGCGACTTCGTGCAGGCGCTCGAGGCGAAGTAGCGTCGGCCGCGTTTCAGCCGACGATGCGTTGCGGCACCGAGACGCTCGAGACCGGAACGAGGCCGCGTAGGCGCAGCGCCACGAAGAATCCCGGGACCAGGAGCAGGGCGAGGCTCGCGACGAGTCCGCCCCAACCGCGCGCCGCGTACGCGATCCCGCCGAGCGTTCCGAGCGTCGTCGAGCCGAGATAGTAAAAGAATAAGTAGAGCGAGCTCGCCTGCGCGAGCGCGTGTCGCGCGCGGCGGCCGATCCAACTGCTCGCGAGCGAGTGCGTCGCGAAAAAACCGAGCGTGACGATCGCGATGCCGATCACGATGGGCGCGAGACCCGATGCGAGCGTCACGATCGCGCCGACGAAGATCGTCCCGAAGGCGAGCCAGAGCAGACGCCGGCGTCCGAAGCGATCGGCGAGTTCGCCGACGCCGAGCGACGCCGCGATCCCGCCGAGATACACGACGTAGACGGACGCGAGCGCGGTCTGCGTCAGATGGTACGGCGCCGCGAGGAGCCGGTAGGAGAGGTAGTTGTAGAGGCTGACGAACGTGCCCATACTCACGAACCCGATCGCGTAGAGCGCGCGTAGACCGCCGTCGCCGAAGTGATCGCGGTACGCGCCGAACATCGTCGTCACCCGAAACGCGCGAGAGACGAACCGTCGCGACGGCGGGAGTAAGCGGACGAACGCGAGCGCGACGGCGAAACCCGCGCAACCGATCGTCGCGAGCGCGGTCCGCCAGCCGTGACCGTCCGCGATGATGCCCGCGGCGAGCCGACCCGCGAGCCCGCCGATCGCCGTCGATGCCACGTACAATCCCATCGTGATGCCGAGCGAGGACGCCTGGAATTCCTCGCCGATGTACGCCATGGCGACGGCGGGTAGGCCCGCGAGCGCGAGGCCCTCGAGAAGACGCCAGACGAGTAACGTCGCGAACCCGTGCGAGAACGCGCCGCCGATATCGCACGACGCGGCGACGAGTAACGACGCGAACATCACGGATCGTCGACCGAGCGATTCCGAGATCGGACCCGCGACGAGGACGCCGAACGCGAGCGCGAGCGTCGTCGCCGAAAGCGTGAGGCTCGCGATCGCGGGCGTGACGGCGAACTCGCGCGAGAAGAGCGGCATCAGCGGCTGGACGCAATACAGCGAAGCGAACGTCGCGAAGCCGACGAGCCCGAGCGCCGCGTTCGCGCGGGCGAAGCCGGCTCCGCCGCGCGAGATACCGGCGAGTTCTTTCGTCATGTCCATCGGCATGATACACGCTCGCGCGCGTCGGGCGCACGATATTTACGGTAACGACGCGATCTTCGCGACGGAGCGACCGATCGTGGACGAATCGCGAAGCTTCGAGCGCATACGCGTCCCGAGCGCTCGCTCGGAGCCGACGCGGGCGGTCGACGACCGCGGGCGGCGATTACGTCACGCGACGGCGAGGCTCGACGAATCGTCGATACGTGGTACGCGGAGCGTGACGCTCACCCGGCAACCGATGCCCGGCCGATACTCCACGATCGGCTCGCCCGCGAGCGCTTTCACGAGGAAGAGTCCTCGACCGCTCTCGTCCATGACGTCGGCCTGCGTCGTTCTCGGATCGAAGCCGCGGCCGCGATCGGTAACGACGAGCACGGGATACGGGCCGGTCCAGTTGACTTCGATCGCGATCGGTCCCGGCGCGTGTCGGACGACGTTTCCGACGAGTTCGCCGAAAGCGATCTCCGCCGCCATGAGGTCGCAACCGGGGACGGCGCGCGCGCGCAAGTACGAAACGAACGTCGCACGCATCCCGACGGCATCGCTACAATCGTTAGCGGCAAATGACCAGTACATCGACGCGCTTCCCTCCGACTCGCTCTGCCTCGAAGTGAACGTTCGAGATCGGATGAAGGGCGCACCCGTATGCGGCGTGTGATGGAGGACAAAGTTTCGACCCGGCGGCGATCG
>CAZZXB010000001.1:0-13219 GCA_964658025.1 uncultured Janthinobacterium sp. | reverse complement strand
AGAAGGGGGTCTTCGAGCCGCCTCCCGAAACGATCGCTTCGGCCCGAGGGGCGCCCGCATTCTCGTGATGCCGACGTAGCTCAGTTGGTAGAGCAGCTGATTCGTAATCAGCAGGTCCGCGGTTCAAATCCGCGCGTCGGCTCCAAGATCGCGAGGCTCGGAGCCGCGGTCGCGCGGCGAACGAGGATCGTTACGCGACCGGAAGCGGGACGGCGTGGAGCGCGCCGATGTGGCGTTTCACGATGACGACGGTCTCCGTCGCGAACGCCCGTAACGCGGGATTCGTGCCCGACGCCGCTTCGATCTCGAACGCTTTCACGTCGATCGCGTGGATGGCATCCATCTCGACGATGTACGCGCGATCGAACGCCGGCCCCGAGAGGCTCTCGAGCTTCGCGAGCCTCGCCGCGAACGCGGCGTTCAGCGCCGATGGAAACGGAAGCCCGAGCGTCGTCGCGATCGATTTGAGTTTCGCGCCGACGAGTTCGTGATCGTGAACCTCCGTGACGCCGACGTCGTTCACGTCGCGCGCGACGGCCTTCTGGCGTGCGACTTTACTCGCTTCGACTTCGTACATGCCGCCTTGCGAGACTTTCGCGACGAACGCACGATCCGCGGCGGACGTCGTCTGCGTGGCGGCGGCGAGCGCGCCGCGCGCCGCGACGAGTGGGGCGAATCCGGCGATTCCGACGAGCGGTAGGGCTGAACTGCGTTTCAAGCTTTTACGATCCTCTCGAAGTGTGTCTTGCGTACGCATCCGTACCCGCCTCTTCACGATTTACCGCGCTCTTCGCGTACCGAATCTTCGCGGATCGATCTCGCTCGAACGTTCGAGCGCCGCGATTCCATCCAGATCTCGTCGCGAAACGTTACGAATGGGCTAGACGCAAGTCTCTTAGGAGTTCGAATGTTCAAGAAATTACTCGCGCCGGTCCTGATGGCGGCGCTCGCGCCGACCGCCGTTCTGGCGCACCCCACGTCGACCGTCGCGATGAACGGCATGTCGATGGGCACGGGGATGTCGCACGGCATGCCGATGGGCACCATGGGTGCCGACGGGATTCCCTATAACGGCGCGCCCGATCTCGTCGCCGCGAGTTCGCTCGTCGCCGCGGGCGGCGCGGCGGAACACTTCTCGATCGTGCGCGCGCTGCGCGTGCTGGCCGGCAACAAGCTCGCCAATGCCGAAGTGCTCAAACTCACGCGTCAGTACGGTCCGGGCAAGGTCGCGAGCTTCGTGAAAGTACAGAATTTCGCGGTCGACGAAGCGGTCCGCGACGCGACGGCCGCCGGCGTGAAATTTCCGGCTCCCTCGATCACCGGAACCGCCCTCGCGGCGCGGATCACGAAGCACGGCCTCGAAGACGGGACCTACTACGAGGGCGCGATGCTCGACAAGCTCGTGAGCCACAAGATCCACGAAGCCGTGATGGGCGCGATCGACGCGCAATACGGCCCGAAGGCCGATGCGAACTACCATCGGATCGCCGATCAAGCGCACTACGATCTCGCGCAGAAGCTCGGTCTCACGACCGTGAAGCTCGCGGCCTACCACTAACTCGCCGACCGTTCCGAAACGAAGAAAAGCGAGTCGCTCCGGCGGCTCGCTTTTCTTTTCTCGGGCGCCGGTCGGGCTCGCCATCGCCCTTCGCCGTTCGCGCTACCGGCCGGTCGGATCTCGCCCGGTCGCATCGCGTCGCATCCGGCAGATTCAGCGCTCTTCCACGATGCGGCGTTCGCGGCGCAAGAGCGAGGCCTTTCGCGCGAGACCCCAGCGGTAACCGTGCAACGCACCGTCGGCGCCGACGACGCGGTGGCACGGTACGGCGATCGCGATCGGATTGCGCGCGCAGGCGTTCGCGACCGCGCGCGGGCCGCCGGCGTCGAGCGTCGCCGCGAGCTCGCCGTACGTGCGGCGTGCGCCCGTCGGGATCTGCCGCAACGCCTCCCAGACGCGGCGTTGGAAGGCCGTGCCCCGGATGTCGAGCGCGAGATCCGCGGCGGGCGTCGCCCCGTCGACGAGCGCGACGACGCTTCGCAAACGCTCGGCGAGCCGCGCGTCGTCGCGTTCGATCGTCGCGCGCGGGAAGTCACGTTCGAGAAGCGCGAGGACGGTCGCATCGTCGTCGCCGAGTTCGATCGCGCAGATGCCGCGCGTCGTCGCGGCGGCGAGGACGCGTCCGAGCGTGCAGGCCGCCGTGGCGAAGACGATCCGCTCTCCCGCCGCGCCCTCGCGGAACGCGGAGGGCGTCATGCCGAACGGATCGGCTTCGTGCACGCGGCTCGACGAGCCGAAGCCCGCATCGTGCATGGCGCGCGCGACGGGTTCGCCGTCCGCGAGGCTCGCGCGGAAGCGTCGATCGCGCAGCGTCCGGCGATAGCGGCCGGGCGTGAGTCCGACGATCTCGCGAAAGATGCGTTGGAAGTGAAAGCGACTCAGGCCCACGTCGCGCGCGACCTCGTCGAGCGACGCGTCGGCGTCGGCGTCGAAGCGAGCGCACGCGCGCGTCACGAGCTCGCGCCGCTCGTCGTCCACCGTCGGTTCGCCCGGCGCGCATCGCTTGCAGGGCCGATATCCCGCCGTTCGCGCGGTCTCGATGTCGTCGAAGAAAACGACGTTGCGGGCGAGCGGGGTCCGCGCGGGACATCCCGAGCGGCAGGCGATCCGCGTCGTCGTCACGCCGAAGACGAACGTCGGGTCGTTCTCGCGGCGCCGGATGATGTCGTAGCGTTCGGAATCGTTCACGATCCTCCGATCCTACGACGCCGCGGGCGTCGCGTCGCTCCGCCGCTTGCGCCCGCATCGGGGTCCGAGAACGTCCGCGCAAAGATCGGAACGCGGCGCGCCTTCCTCCGGGTTATCGTGCGACCCATGGACTTTCGCATAACGGGGCTCGCCTCCGAATCCTTCGCCCATCTCTTCGACCGCTCGGATGCGGAACTCGCCGAACGCGGCGCGATCCGCTGCGTCGTCGACGCCGAACCGGGGTTTCCCGATCGCGTGACGTTGCGCGATCTCGCGGTCGGCGAGCCCGCGCTGCTCGTGAACTACGTCCACCAACCCGCCGACACCGTCTATCGTGCGAGTCACGCGATCTTCGTGCTCGCGCGGCCCGCGGAACGGTTCGACCGCGTCGGCGAAGTCCCCGAAGCCTTTCGCATCCGCACGATGTCGCTGCGCGCTTTCGACGCGCGAGGCATGATGCGCGACGCCGATCTCGTCGAGGGTCGGAAGTTCGAGACGCTCGTGGAGCGACTCTTTTCCGATCCGGAGGTCGCCGAAGTTCAGGCGCATTATGCGAAGCGCGGATGCTTCGCGGCGACGATCGCGCGCGCCTGAGCGCAGGCCGCCGACACGATCGGACGGTACGTATCCCCCGTGAATCGCCGCCTCTTCGCCCTCGGGACCGGTGCTTCGATCGTGGCCGGAACGCAGTCGCTCCGCGCGCAAACGCTCCAACCGCTCGACGTCGCGTATGCGGGCTCGATGGGGTCGATGATGGAGGGCCCGATCAAAGCGGGCGTCGCGAGCGCGCTCAGAATCGACATGCGCGGGCGCGCGCTCGGTTCGGATGCGCTCGCGAAGCTCATCGTCGGCGGGAGCCTCTCGCCCGACGTGTTCGTCCCCGTGACGCCGGCACCGATGCGCGCCGTCCTCGAGGCGGGAAAAGCGGAAACGGCCGTCCCGATCGCCCGCACGGAGATGGTCCTCGCGTTTAGCCCGAAGAGCAAATATGCGGGTGCGCTCGCCGATGCCGCCGCGGGAAAAAAACACGCGATGCCGTGGTGGCAGATCCTCGAGCAGGCCGACATCCGTTTCGGTCGGACCGATCCGACGGTCGATCCCCAGGGGCGCAACATCATCTTCACGCTGCAATTAGCGGAAACGTATTACGCGCGGCCCGGCCTCGCGCGGAAGATCCTCGGCGAGACGATCAATCCCGCGCAGATCTTCGACGAGCCGACGGTGCAGGCGCGCCTGCAGAGCGGCGAACTCGACGTCGCCTCGGCCTACAAGATCCAGCCGGGGCCCTTCGATCTACCGTACCTCTCCCTGCCGCACGAGATCGATCTCGGCGACGCGTCGATGCGCGATCGCTACGCGGCGACGTCGCTCGTGCTCGGCGAGAGAACGTACCGCCCCGAACCGCTCGTCTACTATGCGGCGGTGCTCGCCGCGTCCGCGCGAAGATCCGCGGCGCGAGCGTTCGTCGATTTCCTCGCGGGCGCGGACGGCGAGAAGATCCTCGCGTCGTTCGCGTACGACGCGCCGACGGGGGCGACGCCGCTCCACGCATAACGCGGCGCGGATGGGCCTCGCTCGCGTCGCGACGATCGGATTTTTCGTCGTCGTGCTCTACCCGCTCGTCGGACTCGTCGTTCCGGTCGGAACGTGGCGCTTCGACGTCGGCGGCGCGACGCTCGGCGCCGTCCGGGTTTCGCTCGGGTACACGGCGCTCGCGATGGTCGCGGTCGTCGCGCTCGGCACGCCCGTCGCCGTGTTCGTGTCGCGCGCGCGTCCGCGCGAACGGATCTTCTGGCAGGCGGCGCTGCTGATCTCGGTGTTGTTGCCGCCGCTCGCGCTCGGCATCCTGATGTCGCTCGCCTTCGGGCCGCACGCGCTCGGACCGTTCCTCGATCGATTCGGACTCGAGATGACGAACACGCCGCTCGCGTTCGTCGTCACGCAGTTCTACGTCGCGGTCGGGTATTACGTGCTCGGCGCGATCGTCGCGATCGACGCGGTGCCCCGCGCGCTCGTCGCGTCGGCGGCGCTTCTCGGGCGCACCCCGTGGAGCGTTTTCTGGCGCGTCACGTTCCCGCTCGCGCGGCTCGGGTTCGCGGTCGCGCTCAGCCTCGCGTGGGTTCGCGCGCTCACCGAATTCGGCGCGGTCGCGATCACCGCGTACTATCCGGCGGGGATGCCCGTCGCGATGTGGACGGCCTTGCAAGATTTCGGCTTGCCCGCCGTGATGCCGCTCCTGGTCGTATTCCTCGTGACGGCGCTGCCGCTCCCGTGGTTCGCGAACGTGCTCGCGCGCGCGGGCGTCTCGCGTGCTTGACGCGCGCGTCGTGAAGGCGCGACGGCGCTTCGTCGTCGATGCGACCGTCCGCGTCGCGACGGGCGAGGCGTGCGGACTCTTCGGGACGTCGGGATCGGGGAAGAGCACGATCTTGGGCTGCATCGCGGGCGTCGAAACGCCCGACGAGGGCTACGTTCGCTTCGATTCCGTCGCGTTGCACCCGCCGCCGGTCCCGCTCCATCGCCGCCCGATCGGCTATCTCACGCAAGACGCGAATCTCTTCCCGCATCTCGACGTCGGGCGCAACGTGCGCTTCGGTTCGGCCGGCGCCTCGGAAGACGGCGCGTGGATCGGCGAGCTCCGCGAGCGTCTCGATCTCGGCGCGCTCTGGACGACGTCGGCCGCGGCGATCTCGGGCGGTCAGGCGCGGCGCGTCGCGCTCGCGCGGATGCTCGCGCGCAAGCCGCGGCTCGTCTTACTCGACGAGCCGTTCGCCGGGCTCGATCGACGGCTCGTGCGCGATCTCGTCGCGGCGCTCGCCGCGTGGCAGCGGAGCCTCGGGTTCACGATGCTCGTCGTCGATCACGATCCCGACGTGCTCTCGCGGCTCTGCGCGCGGGCCGTCGTCGTGGAAGACGGAACCGTCGTGCAGGACGCATCGTGGAACGTCCTGCGTTCCGCGCCCGAGACCCGAGCGCTCGCAGAATTACTCGAACGGTTCTGAACGATCGGGCGCGGCGGTCGTCAGGACGTGCCCGGCGACGTCCCGACCCCGAAGCGGATCGCGCGACGATCCTCGAGCGTTTGCGACTCGCCCCGGCGGAACGAGATCGCGAGCGCGACGACGATCGTCGCGATGGCGAGCCACGTCGGGGCGCGCGCCGCATCGAAGAGCGAACGATCGAGGTGCGCGATCGCGCGGATATTGTGCGCCCAACTCACTTCCGCGAGATCGTGCGGATCGATCGGCGGGAGTGCGACGTGGCCGGGAAAGACGTCGCCGAACGCGAGCCCGAATTCGAGCGAAAACGCCGCGAGCGCGGCGCACGCGCCGACCGCGATCGCCGCGCGCGGCTTCGTTCCGAAAATCGAAGAGGTCAGAAAGCCCGCGACGATGCCGACGAGGGGCACGAAGATCGTTCCGAATCCGAGAAACGAGAGCCACGGGATCGCGATCGCGACGAGCGCCGCGCCGAGCACGTCGCGCATGCGGCCCGTCGAGCGCGCGAAGGCGAGGAGCGCCGCGGGGAACGCGGCCGGCATCTGCACGACGTGGATGAACGGGCCGCCGAGCAGGACGAATGCGGCGGGCGCCGCGACGAACATCGGATCCACCGGATCGCGTAACGCGATCCGCCGAGCCGCCGCGAGTCCGACGAAGAGCATCGTGAGATACGAGAGGCTGCCGAGCGTGAGGGCGAGCGCGTCCGACACGCCCGCGGTGTGGAGTAACGCCGTGAGGCTCAATTGGCGCGGACTCGGAATCTCCGAAAGCGCGTGCGCCGGCAGGACGTCGCGGAAGTATTCGATCGTCGTTCCGAGCCCGACGGTCGCGACGCAGAGCGCCGAGAGCGCGACCGCGCTCGCGACGATCGTCGGCCGCGCCTTCGGCACGCAGAGAAACAGCGCCGCGATCGGCGCGACGCCGACGTGCGGCTCGCAGAGCGAGAGCGTGCCCGCGAGCGCCGCGAGCACGGGCCGTCCGTCGCGGACGGCGAGCATGGCGAGCGCGAGACCCGCGACGGCGATCGGCGCGATCTCGCCGAGATAGGTCGCGCTCACGCCGTCGATCGGTGCGAGGACGAGCCACAGCAACGTCCGCGAGAGCCCCGTCACGGTCGCGAGCGCCTCGATCGTGACGACGAGCGAGAGCGCGATGAGCGCCGTCCACAGGATGACGGCGTTCGTATACGACAGACGCGCGATCCGCGCGAAAACCGCGAGGTCGTACGGCGGAAGCGGGGCGGGAACGGTCACGGGTAAGTTTCCGTGCAAGATCTCGCCCTTATCGCGACGCTCGCACGCCCCGATCGGCTCGGCGCGGTACGGATCCGCGCCGGCGTCGACGCTCGCTCCGGCGCAGTAGAACGCATCGAAGTCGCGCGCGATGTGCGTCGGCAGCGAACCCGGGCAGAAGATTCCGATGAAGACGATCGCCGCGAAGGCGGCGACGAGCGCGCGTCTCAAATGATGCTCGTCGCGTCGGCGATCGCGTGGAACGCGGAACCGATCGCGATCGAACGCGTCCGCACCGCGAGATAGCCGAGCGCGTAGCCGAACACGCCCTGCACGGTCACCATGAAGCACGCCGCGACGAGCGGATCGCCGTTCGCCGCGCGGATATCGGTTCCGTAATGCCACGCGGCGAACAGGAGCGCTTGGCAGAGGATCGCCCACTGGTTGGAGACGACGAGACGCAACCGCGAGAGCAAGGCGCCGCGGAAAAGAAACTCCTCGCTGAATCCGTTTCGGAATACGTTGTGGACGACGTCGCGCAGCGCTTCTGCCGACGAGAGCGCGCCGCTCACGACGTCGTACGCCAGAAAGCCGATCGCGGTCGCGATCCACACGAACGCCGTCAGATTCGCGCCGCGCGCCCACCTTCGGATGCCGAGATCGTCTCGGCCGACGCCGAAGAAACGAAAGACGAGAAAGACGAAGCACACTTCGATCGCGAACTGCCACGCTCCCGAGCGGTACGCGAGACCGAAGACGATGCCGGCGGTATCGTCTTCGGAGCCTAGGAGCGCTCCGAAGTATCCCGTGATCGCGATCGCGGCGGCACACGTCGCGATCTGCGCGACGAGGTTGCGTCCGCGTCGGATCGCCTCGCGTTCGGGCTCCGTCCGCGTTTTCGCGACGAACGCGAGCGCGACGAACATGAGCGAGTACTCGAGCGTGCGCAGGGCGTCGCCGCCGTATCCGCGCGCCGAGAGGACCGTGAACGCGGTGAGGTAGAGCGCGGCGAACGCCAAAAACGGAGCGAGCGCGAAATCGCGCGCCGTTCTGCGTTCGCGGATGTAACCGGCAGGTACGTCGATGAGCGGCGCCCCTCGTTCGGCGCTATTCGACGTTTCGGTCGGAAACGGACGAGAATCGAGCGCCGCGCGGCGCCCGAACGGTTCAGGCGGGCTTGCGGGCGATCCGGACGCGCGGTTGGTCGACGTCGGTCGGCATCTCGTGGATCACGGCCGCGAGGTAGTCGGCCGACTGACGCAGGGCGAGGGCGGCCGTTTCGAATGCTCCGCGTTCGAGCGCCTCGACCGCTTCGATGTGGCTCTGCAATGCGGGGCGCGCGCGATCGACGTTCGCCGCGGCGTAGAAGACGCGCTCGAGCCACACGAAGCTCCGACCGCACATGCGCCGCAATTCGCCGTTTCCGGCGGCGCGGATGACGCGGTCGTGGATGTCGCGCGAGGCCGACATGACGGCGCGGCGGTCGTCGCGATCGATCGACTCCGCGAGCCGATCGTTGCCGGCCCGCATCGCGGCGATGTCGGCGGCGGAGAGTTTCGGCGTGCCGGATTCGTACGCGGCCATCGAGAGGAGCCGGAAGATCGCGTACATTTCGAGCGCGTAGCGCTTCGAGAGCGGCGCGATCCGCTTGGGTCGATTCGGCGGCATATCGATGAGGCGTTCGAGCGAGAGCTGCGAGAGCGCCTCGCGGACCGGCGTCGTGCTGATCCCCAGGCGCGACGCGAGCTCCACGTCCTTGATGGTCTGGCCCGGCCGCAGGACGCCCGTCACGATCTCTTCGCGCAAGTGGTGGGCGACGGCGTCGCGGAGCGTGTGGACCGACGCGTGGTCGGGACCGAACTGGAGCATGCCGTTCCATTCTCCGCCCGGCGAAGCGCGGCGTCAATACAATGCATTTTCGGGCGTCGAAACGTTACGTTTCGGCGCTCGCGAAACGGTCGGCGCGGCGGAGGGCGGGAAACGCCGCCGACCAGAGCGCGATGACCGCGAGCGTTCCGAGCCCCCCGATCACGACCGCCGGAACGACGCCGACGAAGCCCGCGAGCGTCCCCGATTCGAACGCGCCGAGCTCGTTCGAGGCACCGATGAAGACGTTCTCGACCGCGTTCACGCGGCCGCGCATCGCGTCGGGCGTCGCGAGCCCGACGAGCGCGACGCGGATGACGACGCTCACCATATCCGAGGCGCCGACGATCGCGAGCGCGACGAGCGAGAGCGCGAAATTTTTCGAGAGGCCGAAAACGATCGTCGCGAGTCCGAAGATCGCGACCGTCGCGAAGAGCGTCGCCCCGACGCGGCGTTCGAGCGGGCGGCGGGCGAGGACGACGGCCGCGATCGCGGCGCCGACGCCGGGCGCGCTCCGCAAGAGTCCGAGCCCCTGCGGACCGAGGTGGAACACGCCGTCGGCGAAGGCGGGCAAGAGCGCCGTCGCGCCGCCGAAGAGGACGGCGAAGAGATCGAGCGAGATCGCGCCCGCGACGATCGGCTCGGAGCGCAGGAAACGGAGGCCCTCGAAGGCGTCGCGCAGCGTCGGCGGTCGCTCCGCCGGGACGCGTCGCACGTCGAGCGAGGCGAGGACGAGCGCGGAGAAGGCGAGCGCGACGCACGACGCTCCGAGCGCGAGCTGCGTCGAAGCGGCGACGAGGAGGCCGCCGACGACCGGACCCGCGAGCCGGATCCCCTCGCGCAGCGACGCGTACGACGCCTGGACGCGGACGAAACGATCCGAGCCGACGATCCCGGGCAAGATCGCGCGCTCGGATGGGACGCCGAACGCGCGCGCCGTGCCGACGATCGCGAGGATCGCGAGATAGAGCGGGAGCGAGCGCACGTGGGAGGCGACGGCGGCGACGAATCCCGCGACGGCGATCGCCTCGAGCGTCAGCGTCGTCGCGACGATGGCGCGTCGATCGAGACGATCGGAGACGATTCCGGCGGGGAGGGCGAAGAGCGCGGCGGGCAGGAAGAGCGCGAGGCCGACGAGGCCGAGATCGAACGCGCGATGCCGCAAGGTGAACACGTACCACGCGATCGCGACGCCCTGGATCTCGTACGCGACGTCGCCGGCGAGCATGCCGACGTAGAAACGCCGGAGATTCGCCGCCGCACCATCCATTGGGCCGCGACGTTCTCGCTCCGCGCGCGTCATCCCGGCGATTGGCGGGTGCCAAAGGCGGCGGCGGTCCCATCCGCCCGAATGAATGGCCGACCGGACGGCAAACGCGTGGGCCATGATCACCGCACCGCCCTCCATCGACGGCGACCCGGACGAGACGCGCGAGTGGCTCGAAGCGCTCGACGGCGTGATCGCGCACGAGGGCCCGGGCCGGGCGCGCGAACTCGTCGAGCGTCTCGTCGAGCGCGCGCAAGCGGGCGGCGCACACGTCGAACTCGGCGTGCAGACGCCGTACGTCAACACGATCAACGTCTCCGAACAGCCGCGGATGCCGGGAAACGAAGAACTCGAGACGCGGATCCGTCACTACGTGCGGTGGAACGCGATGGCGATGGTCGTCCGCGCGAACGAAGCGAGTTCGGAACTCGGCGGCCACGTCGCGAGCTTCGCGTCGTCGGCGACGCTCTACGACGTGGGATTCAATCACTTCTTTCGCGCGCCGACGTCCGAGTTCGGCGGCGATCTCGTGTTCTTCCAGGGTCACTCGTCGCCCGGCGTCTACGCGCGTGCGTTTCTCGAGGGCCGCATCGACGAAGCGCGGCTCGCGCACTTCCGGCAAGAAGTCGACGGCGACGGGCTCTCGTCGTATCCGCACTCGTGGTTGATGCCGGACTTCTGGCAGTTCGCGACGGTGTCGATGGGTCTGGGACCGATTCAGGCGATCTACCAAGCGCGGTTTCTGAAATATCTGCACGCGCGTGGGATCGCCGACACCGCGGCGCGGAAAGTATGGTGTTTTCTCGGCGACGGCGAGACGGACGAGCCGGAATCGCTCGGCGCGCTCTCCGTCGCGGCGCGCGAGGGTCTCGACAACCTCATCTTCGTCGTCAACTGCAATCTCCAACGGCTCGACGGGCCGGTGCGCGGTAACGGGAAGATCATCCAGGAACTCGAGCGCGAGTTTCGCGGGAACGGTTGGAACGTCGTCAAGGTCGTGTGGGGCTCGGGATGGGACGGCTTGCTCGCGCGCGATCGATCGGGACGACTCGTTCAACTGATGAACGAATTCGTCGACGGCGATTATCAAACGCTCAAGGCGAACGACGGAGCGTACGTCCGCGAACACTTTTTCGGTCGCTTTCCGGAGACCGCCGCGCTCGTCGCGGATTGGACCGACGAACAGATCTGGGCGCTCCGACGCGGCGGCCACGACGTTCGAAAGGTCTACGCCGCATACGACGCGGCGACGAAGCACGTCGGTCAGCCGACGGTCGTGCTCGCGAAGACGATCAAGGGTTACGGGATGGGGAGTTCGGGCGAGGCGCAGAACATCGCGCACCAACAGAAGCATCTCGATCTGAAGGCGATGCGGCAATTCCGGGATCGGTTCGCGATCCCGGTCTCCGACGCGGATCTCGCGAGCGTGCCGTTCTATCGCCCGCCCGCCGACAGTCCCGAAGCGAGGTATCTCGCCGAGCGGACGAGCGCGCTCGGATCGGTTCCGCAGCGGCGTCGCGCCGCGTCGAAGACGTTCGCGATTCCGCCGCTCGCCTCGTTCGACGCGCTCTTCAAGGATTCGGGCGAGCGCGAGTTCTCGACGACGATGGCGTTCACGCGTTTTCTCGCGACGCTGCTCAAGGACAAGGAACTCGGGCCGCGGATCGTCCCGATCGTGGCGGACGAAACGCGCACGTTCGGCATGGAAGGGCTGTTCCGTCAGCTCGGCATCTACTCGCATCAGGGCCAGCTCTACAAGCCCCAAGACGCGGCGCAACTCATGTACTATCGCGAAGACGCGTCGGGACAGATCCTGCAAGAGGGCATCAACGAAGCGGGCGCGATGTCGTCGTGGATCGCGGCGGCGACGAGTTACTCGACGAGCGACGAACCGATGATCCCGTTCTTCGTGTTCTACTCGATGTTCGGATTCCAGCGTATCGGCGATCTCGCGTGGGCGGCGGGCGACATGCGGTCGCGTGGATTCTTGATCGGCGGCACCTCGGGGCGGACCACGCTCAACGGCGAGGGCCTACAGCACGAGGACGGCCATAGCCAACTCCTCGCCTCGGTCGTACCGAATTGCGTTTCTTACGATCCGACGTTCCACTACGAAGTCGCGACGATCGTCCGCGACGGTCTGCGGCGGATGGTCGGCGAACAAGAGGACGTCTTCTATTATATAACGGTCCTCAACGAGAACTACCACCATCCCGCGATGCCGGCGGACGTCGAAGAGGGCATCGTCAAGGGACTCTATCGCTTTCGCGCCGCGCCGGATCTCGGCGAACGCGCGCCGCGCGTGACGTTGATCGGGTCGGGCGCGATCTTGCGCGAAGCGATCGCCGCGGCCGATCTCCTCGCGACGCAGTACGGCGTGGCGGCGGACGTGTGGAGCGCGACGAGTTACAACGAACTCCGGCGCGACGGGCTCGCCGTCGAGCGCTGGAATCTCTTACATCCGGACGCGCCTCCGCGCGTGCCGTACGTCACGCGCGTGCTGTCGGACGATGCCGCGCCGGTCGTGGCGGCGAGCGATTATCTCAAGAGCCACGCCGACGGCATCCGGCCTTTCGTTCCGCGTCGGTACCGCGTGCTCGGGACGGACGGCTTCGGACGCAGCGATTATCGGCGCAAGTTGCGCGACTTCTTCGAGGTCGATCGTCGATGGATCGCGCTCGCCGCGCTCTCGTCGCTCGCGGACGAAGGGACGGTCGCGCGCACGATCGTCGCCGACGCGATGCGCGCGTTCGCGATCGATCCGGAGAAACCGGAACCGGTGACCGTATGAGTACGACGATCGAGATTCGCGTGCCGAACATCGGCGACTTCGCGAACGTCCCGGTGATCGAGGTGCTCGTCGCGCCGGGCGATACGATCGCGCCGGAGACGCCCCTCGTGACGCTCGAGTCGGAGAAGACGACGATGGACGTCCCCGCGCCGCAGGGCGGCGTCGTGCGCGACGTCTCCGTCGCGGTCGGCGACAAGGTCTCCGAGGGCACGATCTTGCTCACGCTCGTCGAGGCCGGCTCTCCCGAGACCGCGGCGGGAGGCGCCGCCGAATCCGCGTCGCGGAACGGCGACGTCGCGACGGCTGCGGCACACG